>NZ_CP060725.1:1035000-1380000 GCF_003797775.2 Sphingopyxis sp. OPL5 | reverse complement strand
TGCCATGCCGCGCCGCCATGCACGCAATAAAATTTCGCGCCGCGATCGCGGCCGTCGCTCTGATCGCCGTCTCCGTTTCCGCCGTTCAGGCCAGGCCGGTCGATCCCCCGATTACCGAAGCCGACCTCGCCGCGCATATGCGCGTGCTGGCGAGCGACGCGTTCGAGGGGCGCGCGCCGGGGACCGAGGGCGAGAACCGCACCATCGCCTATGTCGTCGGCGAATGGGCCAGGATGGGGCTCCAGCCCGTGCCGGGCAGCGAAACCCCCTGGCTGCAACCGGTGCCGCTGGTCGAAAGCGCCGCGATCGCGGGCAGCGTCCAGTTCAAGGTACGCGGCCGCGCCTTTCCGCTGTCGGACGACAGCATCGTCCTGACCGGACGCGACGCCTCGCTGGCGCTGGCGGACGTGCCGGTGATCTTCGTCGGCTATGGTGTCGATGCATCGGGCAAGGTCGCCGCCGATGTGAAGGGCAAGGTCGCGATCCTGCTCTCCGACGCGGTGCCGTTCGGCGAGAAGATGCCGCGCTATCGCGACCGGCGCCAGATGCTCGCCGAAGCGGGCGCGACCGCCGTGCTCGTCGTCGCGAGCGATGCGCTGCCTTGGGCGGCGGTGCAGGGATCGTTCGGATCGCAGACCACCAAGCTTGCCGGCGCCAAGCCCGGCGCGGCGGCGACGGGCTTCATCGCGGCGCCCGCCCTGCAGGCCTTGCTGACCAAGGTCGGTAAGCCGGCGGTCGCGGCGCTCGAAGCCGCCAAATCGCCCGATTATCGCGGCACCGACCTCGCCGTCACCGCGAACCTCAGCGCCGAGACCGAAGTGCGTCCCTATGCCAGCCACAATATCATCGCCAAACTGCCGGGCGCGAAACCCGACGGCAAGGCGGTGCTGTTCCTCGGTCATTGGGACCATCTGGGGATCTGCGGCGACGAGGGCGACGCCGACCGGATCTGCAACGGCGCGGTCGACAATGCGAGCGGCATCGCAGTGCTGACCGAGGTCGCCAAGCGGCTCGCCAGCGGCCTGCGCCCCGACCGCGACATCTATTTCATGGCGACGACCGCCGAGGAAAAGGGCCTGCTCGGCGCCGCTTATTTCGCCGACCATCCGATGGTGCCGCTGGGCGACATCACCGTCGCGCTCAATATCGACACCATCGCCATCTCGCCGCGCGGCACCCCGGTCGCGACGATCGGGCGCGGGCGTCCCGCCTATGACGCGGTGGTGCGCAAGGTTTCCACCGACCTCGGCCGCAAGCTCGACGAGGATGGCGAGGCCGATGCCTTTGTCCAGCGGCAGGACGGCTGGGCGCTCGGCGCCAAAGGCGTGCCGTCGCTGATGGTCGGGGGAAGTTTCTCGGACATGCCGTTGCTCGAGAAATTCCTCGGCAGCGACTATCACAAGGCCGCCGACAATTTCAGCGACGCGATCCCGCTCGGCGGCGCGGCGGAGGATGCCGACCTGCACGTCGCGCTCGGCCGGGTGTTCGCCGACACCAAGGCTTGGTCGGGAACGGAGAAATAGGGCCGGGGAAAAAGGCTTCGTCATTGCGAGCGAAGCGAAGCAATCCAGGGCGGTTTACGCCTGCTCTGGATTGCCGCGTCGCTTCGCTCCTCGCAATGACGAGTTGATGAGGCTGATCAGGCCGCCTGCTTCGCCCGTTCGCTCATTTCCTGATTGAGCATTTCGGCCAGCAGGAACGCCAGTTCCAGCGACTGACCCGCGTTCAAACGCGGGTCGCAATGGGTGTGATAGCGGTCGGCGAGGTCCATCTGGGTCACGTCCATCGCGCCGCCGGTGCATTCGGTGACATTCTGGCCGGTCATCTCGATATGGATGCCGCCACCATGCGTACCCTCGGCGCGGTGGACGGCGAAGAAGCCGCGCACTTCGGCGAGGATGCGCTCGAACGGGCGCGTCTTGTAGCCGTTGGGCGTCTTGATGACATTGCCGTGCATCGGGTCGCACGACCAGACGACAGGATGCCCCGATTCCTTCACCGCGCGGACAAGCCGCGGCAGGTGCGCCTCGATCTTGTCATGGCCATAGCGTGTGATCAGCGTCATGCGGCCCGCGACATGATTGGGATTGAGCGTGTCGAGCAGGCGCAGCAGCACGTCGGCTTCGAGGCTCGGTCCGCACTTCATGCCGACGGGATTGCCGATGCCGCGGAGGTACTCGATATGCGCGGAGCCTTCGAAGCGGGTGCGGTCGCCGACCCACAGCATATGGCCCGAGGTGTCGTACCAGCCGCCGGTCAGGCTGTCCTGCCGCGTCAGCGCCTGCTCATAGGGAAGCAGCAGCGCTTCATGGCTGGTGTAAAAGCTGGTGCCCTTGATCTGCGGCACCGTTTCGGGGGTGACGCCGCAGGCTTCCATGAAGGCGAGCGCTTCGGAAATGCGCGCGGCGGTTTCCTGATATTTCTTCGCCCAGGGGCTGCGGTCCATGAAGTCGTGCGTCCAGGCGTTGACCTGGCGCAGATTGGCATAGCCGCCGCCCGCGAAGGCGCGCAGCAGGTTCAGCGTTGCCGCCGACTGGTTGTACGCCTTGACCATGCGCTGCGGGTCGGGCGCGCGGCCCGATGCTTCGAACGCGATGTCGTTGATGATGTCGCCGCGATAGCTGGGCAGCTCGACGCCATCGATGTCTTCCATGTCGGCCGAACGCGGCTTGGCGAACTGGCCCGCCATGCGGCCGAGCTTCACCACCGGCATTTTCGACGCGAAGGTCAGCACCACCGCCATCTGGAGCAGCACGCGGAAGGTGTCGCGGATGTTGTTCGGATGGAATTCGGCGAAGCTTTCGGCGCAGTCGCCGCCCTGGAGCAGGAACGCCTTGCCCTCGGCGACGCGGCCGAGTTCACTGGTCAGTTCGCGCGCCTCGCCGGCAAACACCAGCGGCGGATAATTCGACAGCTCGCGCTCGGCCGCGGCGAGCGCGACCTCGTCCGAATAGGTGGGAAGCTGGCGGGCTTCGTGCGAGCGCCAGCTGTGCGGCTGCCATGGCTGTGTCATAATCAAAATCCAAAAATCGAATCGCGCGCCGCCATGGCGCGAATGGACCATGGAGGCAAGGATCAGGAAATTAGCATCGGCGCGGCTTTTGCGCACCTGTGCTTTTCTTTGCCGCGAAAAACTGATAGTTTGCTATGGTTTTGGGACGTGCGCGCGGGGATCGTGATCGTCCGTTCGGCAATCCGTAACCTTCTACACTTAGTGGCCCAGGTAAGGGGCCACCTGTTGAAAAGATTCATATGGCGAGTTTCGATCCCGCCTGGTTCGGATATGGCGCACTTTTGCTGGTGCTCGGAACCAGCTTCGCGCTGACCCTGACGCACGTCCGCATCGGGCTGGCGCTTGCGGCGCTGATCGCGCTGCCGCTCACCCTGTTTCACGCGCCGGGCGCCGGCTATTCGCTGCTCGTCGGGCTGATCCTCGCGGTCAACCTCGGACAGGTGGGGCGGGACTGGATCGGCGATGCCCAGGTGGCTTTTTCGCCGGAGGAACAGGAATTGCGGCGGCTGCACTTCGAAGCGCTCAGCCCGAGCAATGCGCGCCGGCTGATCGATCAGGGGCACTGGATTTCGGCGCGGCGCGGCGAGGTCTTGATCCGCGAGGACCAGGCGGCGCCCAGCCTCTTTTACCTTGCCGATGGGGTTGCGACGATCCGGCGCGAGGGCATCGACGTCGGCACCGTGGCGGGCGGGACGCTGATCGGCGAGGCGACAGTGCTCGACGGCAGCCATGCGACCGGGACCGTCTTGCTCGCGAGCAACGCGCGGATGTGGTTCATCCCGGCGCATTCGCTGCGCGCCTATCTCACCGCCAATCCGGGCATCGCCGCCACGCTGCACGAAGGCTTTGCGCGCGCGCTTCGCGGTAAATTGGCGAACGCCAACGCCCGCATTGCCGACCTGCCACCCATCGCTTAGGGTCTGCCGCATTATTGTCATCGGCGGCTTCTAACATGGACTATATATGGCACTGACTTTGTACGGAATTCCCAATTGCGACACGGTGAAAAAGGCGCGGACCTGGCTCGATGCGGCGGGCGTTCCGTACAGATTCCACGATTTTCGCAAGGACGGGCTCGATCCCGCGACGCTGCAATCCTGGATCGACGCGATCGGCTGGGAAAAATTGCTCAACAAGGCCGGGACGACCTTTCGCAAGCTGCCCGACGCGGACAAGGCGGATCTGGATGCGGGCAAGGCCAAGGCCTTGATGCTCGACCAGCCGGCGATGATCAAACGGCCGGTGGTCGAGGCGGACGACGGGGTGAGCGCGGGCTTTTCGGCCGCCGAATGGCAGACGCGTTTTGCATGATCCGGCGCTGGGCGGTGGTGCCGGCGCTGCTGCTCGCGGCGTGCGGGGCTGAGCCGATGGCGGCGCAGCAACCGACGCTCGACGGCAAGGCCCCGATCGTCATCGCGCACCGCGGCGCGTCGGGCGAGCGCCCCGAACATACGCTTGAAGGCTATCTGCTCGCGATCGACCTCGGTGCCGACTATATCGAACCCGACCTCGTGCTGACCAAGGACGGTGTGCTCGTCGCGCGCCACGAGAATGAGATTTCGGAGACCACCGACGTCGCCGATCATCCCGAATTCGCGGATCGCAAGGCGACCAAGCGGATCGACGGGACCGAATTTACCGGATGGTTCACCGAGGATTTCACCCTCGCCGAGCTCAAGACGCTACGCGCGAAGGAGCGGCTGCCGCAATTGCGCAGTACCGACTATGACGGGCGGTACGAGATCCCGACCTTCGAGGAAATTCTCGACCTGCTGGTTCGGGTGAACAAGGGGCGGAAGGAGCCGGTCGGAGTCTATCCCGAGACCAAGCATCCTAGCTATTTCGCCTCGATCGGCCTGCCGCACGAGGCGACACTGCTGGCGACGCTTGACCGCTATGGCTATCGGGGCCGCAGCGCACCGGTGTTCATCCAGAGCTTCGAGGTCGCCAACCTCAAGGCGATCCGCGCCAGGAGCGACCTGCCGCTGATCCAGTTGATGGACGGCGAAGGCGGTCCTGCCGACGATGCGAAGACGACCTATGCCGCCATGGCGACGCCTGCCGGGCTGAAAGCCATCGCCGCCTATGCCGACGGTATCGGACCCAACAAGGCGATGGTCATCCCGCGCGGCGCGCTCGGAACGCTGGGCGAGCCGACGACGCTGGTGGCGGACGCCCATGCGGCAGGACTCAAGGTTCATCCCTGGACCTTTCGCCGCGAAAATTATTTCCTGCCGCTCGCCGACAAGGGGGGCATCAATCCCGCCGGCCATGGCGATCTGGGCGCCGAGATCGACGCCTATCTGAAAACCGGCATCGACGGGCTGTTCAGCGACAACCCGCGCGAGGCCGTTGCGACGGTGAAAGGCAAGCCATGACCGAACGCGCATTGGGCCAGAGCGGCCTGTCGATCCGGCCCTTCATGCTCGGCGGCAATGTCTTCGGCATGACCGCGGACCGCGACGCGAGCTTCGCCGTGCTCGACCGATTCGTCGAACTGGGCGGCGGCATGATCGACACCGCCGACGTCTATTCGGCCTGGGTGCCGGGCCACAAGGGCGGCGAGTCCGAGCGCATGATGGGCGCTTGGCTGAAGGCCGGCGGCGCGCGCGACCGGGTGATGATCGCGACCAAGGTCGGCATGATGCCCGGCGGGCTGAAGCCTGATCGCATCCGCGAGGCGGTGCAGGGTTCGCTCGACCGGCTCGGCACCGACCGGATCGACCTGTATTTCGCGCACAAGGACGATCCGGACGTGCCGTTGGACGAGGTGCTCGGCGCGTTCGGCGAACTGGTCGACGCGGGCGTCGTGGACGCGATCGGCGCGTCCAACTATTCGGCCGATCGGCTGGCCGAGGCGCTGCGCGTGGCCGACGGCAACGGCCTGCCGCGTTTCACGGTGATGCAGCCCGAACTCAACCTGCTCGATCGCGGCCAATATCAGGGCGCGCTGCAGGATTTGTGCGTTGCCGAGGGGCTGGGTGTCGTCACCTATTTCAGCCTCGCTTCGGGGTATTTGTCGGGCAAATATCGCAGCGTCGATGACATCGGCCAAAGCGCGCGCGGCCCGCGCGTGAAGCCCTATGTCGAGGGCAAGGGGCCGGCGATGCTGGCGGCGATGGATACCATAGCGGCGGAGACGGGTGCCACCCTGTCGCAGATCGCGCTTGCCTGGGTCGCCGCCCAGCCGGGCGTCACCGCGCCCATCGCGAGCGCGACGAGCGTCGCGCAACTCGACGAGATCATGGGCAGCGAGAATCTGACGCTGACCGCCGAGCAACTTGCGGCGCTGACTGCCGCCGGAGCCTAGTCGAGCGCGCAGCTTTCGAAGCTGATCCCCCGTTCGAACAGAAAGTCGCCGATCGTCTCGCGGGCGTCGGCGTGCGCATTGGCGTCGAAATCCTCTTCCGTCGTCGCGCTTGCCGGATCGTCGACCGGGTGTGCGACGTCGAAACGATGTTTGGCGCCGGGGTAGCGCTTTACGATGAACGGATATTCGGCGTTCTTCACACGCCCGGCGGCGAGGGCTTCGAGCTTTTTGGCCGGTGCGGTCCCGTCGGCGGTACCTTGCAGCGCGAGCACCGGCATCCGCTGCGGCCAAGGGGACGGCTGGCCGCCGACCGAGGGATAATAGACGATCGCGGCGCGAATGCCGCTGTCAGTGCCTTGCTTGCTCGATGCCAGCGTGAGTGCGCCTTCGCCGCCGCGCGACCAGCCGACGACGACGCCGGGGCAGCGCATGTCGAAGCGGCCCTGCTCACGCAGCCGTGCGATCGCGTCGAGCGCAATCGTCGCGCGCTTTTCACCCGCCGATCCCTTCGGGGCGAGCCGTTTGAGCGCCGCGTCGTCGTCCACGATCACGACGTCGATGCCGCGATCATTCAGATATCGGCCAAGGTCGGCATATTGATTGCCGGGTGCGAGCATGCCGACCCCGGCGGCGCGTGGGAAGAATATAGCCCAGGGGCGTGGTTTCGTGTCGGGAGCGACCGGGACCAGGTGCAGGTCGGCGGGGAGCGGGGCGGGGGACTCCGCCGACAGCGGCGCGGCGGCCAGCAGGGCGGAGCAGAGCAATGCAAGGCGGGGCACCGGCGACTCCTTTCGGACGGTCCAGCCTAGGCCTTTTCGCGGGCGCTGCCAAATCAAGGTGCGGCCCCGGCCCCGGGAAGAGCCGAGGCCGCACCCGCGCGGCCGCGCTGTTTCAATCGGCGCTTTCGTCCCACTGGAACACCGCTTCGAGCGGCTTGTCGAACGTGCGCGCGATGCGAAAGGCGACTTCGAGCGAGGGGGAATATTTGCCCTGTTCGATTGCCGCGATCGTCTGGCGGGTGACCCCGACCCGGTCGCCGAGGTCGCCTTGGGTCATCTCGCCCGAAAGGAAGCGCAGCGTGCGGATGTCGTTGGTGAAAGGGGGCTTAGCCATGCCAGCCCCTCCGGTAGCTGATGAGCACGACGACGCTGTTTACCAGTTCGGCGGCGACGATCGCGAACAGGCCGCAATTCGCCAGCCGCACCCCGCCGTCGACGAAGGGCATATAGACGCCGACGACCATCATCCCCACCAGCAGCACATAATAGGCGGCGGTCGCCCCGCGGCGGCGGATCGCGCGGTCGCGCTCGTCGGCGCGCGCGCGCTCCGACTTCGGGGCCTGCGCCGACAGGATGATCGTGCCGACGATGACGGTGGCGGCATGCGCTATGGCGATCGATCCGAAGAGCCACAGCATGGGGAATATTTCGCGCCCGGCGGGATGCCCGGACAGGAGCAGCCCGAAATAGAGGGTATAGGCGGCGACCATCGCGATGACGTTCAGCCAGGCGGTCTTTTCACGGAAGTTCATCGACAAGTCTCCGGTGTCGGCGCCGGCAAGCTGCCGCGCGGATTCGAGGGTCGCGGGGACATGGCTCAGTACCCCCGGCGATAGAGGAACAACTGGGTCCCGATGCGGACCAACTCGGCGACGACCAGCGTCGCGATCATCAGATTGAGCTGCTGCGCTTGGCCGATGCCCCAGAAGATCAGGAAGATGTTGACCCAGATGCCGACGACGAGCGGATAATAGGCATAATGGGTGCCGTGCATATGAAAGCTGCGGTCGCGTTCATCCTCTTTGACATCGACCTCTCCGCGGTTGCGGATCGCAAGGAAGGCGGTGGCGACGGTCATCGCGACGATGATTGCGATGGTGACCGGCACCAGCATCCCCGCCGTCGCCCACACAGCCGCCGGACGGTCGGCGATCTGCCAAGGGTAGGCGAGGAAGTACCAGCCGAAGGCCAGGATCATCGTCACCAGCGTGACCCAGTGAATTTTCTCGCGGAAAGCCATCCGATTCGACTCCATGTCATGAAATATGCACTCTATGTCTAATATTTTTAACATTGAGTCAACAAATAATAACATGGCATGGCTTTGGCGCTTTCGCCGCCTTCTATTTGGGGGTAAGCGGCGACCCCATGTCCACGCTCCCCAAAACGCTCACCTACGACACCTCAACCAGCCGCGCCAATCCGACGCCGCAGCCGATGAAACGCCTGACGGTGCCGCGGATTCGCCAGCGCAAGGGCGGCGAGCCGATCGTCATGCTGACCGCCTATACCGTCCGCATGGCGCAGCTGCTCGATCCGCATTGCGACATGCTGCTCGTCGGCGATTCGCTGGCGCAGGTGATCTATGGCCTGCCGCACACCGTCGGCGTGACGATGGACATGATGGCGCTGCACGGCGCGGCGGTGGTGCGCGGCAGCTATCATGCGGCGGTGATCGTCGACATGCCCTTCGGCAGCTATGAGGGCAGCCCGCAGCAGGCGTTCGACAATGCGGCGCGGCTGCTCAAGGAAACCGGCGCCGCGGCGGTCAAGGTCGAGGGCGGCAAGGTGCTCGCCCCGACGATCGAATTCCTGACCCAGCGCGGCATTCCGGTAATGGGCCATGTCGGGCTGACCCCGCAGGCGGTGAATATCCTCGGCGGCTATGGCGTGCGCGGCAAGAGCGAGGAGGAAGCGCGTTCGATCGTCGAGGACGCGATCGCGGTCGCAAAGGCGGGCGCTTTTTCGATCGTCATCGAAGGCGTGCTCGAATCGATCGCGATCGAGATCACCGAGAAGGTCGACTGCCCGACGATTGGCATCGGGGCCTCGGCCAAATGCGACGGTCAGGTGCTGGTCACCGACGACATGCTCGGTATGTTCGATCGTGTCCCCAAATTCGTGAAACGCTATCAGGATATGGCCGGCGTGGTGAACGGCGCGGTCAAGGATTATGCCGACGAAGTCAGGTCCCGTTCATTCCCCACCGAAGATCAGATCTACGCCGGTTGATCCGGCATAAGGCGGTGTGTGCGGGCCAAGTGAAAAGCTTGGCCTTTTCGGGTGCCGTCGCTAAGGAAACCACCGGCGGGCGTCTTCGTGCCTGCCCGGTCTATGGAGAATATGTGTGGCGTTGAGCCCGACGAACAATGCGGCCCTGTTGCAGGAAGTGGATGAGGCTGTCCGCAAGGACCAGCTCGACAGCATCTGGCAGCGGTTTGGCATCTGGATCTTGGTCGGGGTCGTCGCGGCGTTGATCGCGTTCGGCGGCTACCTTTATTGGGGCCATATGCAGGAAACCAAGCGCGGCGAGAATGCCGAGCAGCTGCTCGCGGCCTTCGACAAGTTGAAGGCGGCGCAGCCGACCGCGGCGACCGCCGAGCTGACCAAGATCGAGGCCGACGGCGGCCCCGCCTATCGCGCCGTCGCGCTGTTCCAGCAAGCGAACATGAAGGCCGAACGCGGCGACCTGAAAGCCGCTGCCGCGCTGATGGCCAAGGCCGCCGCCGACACCAAGCTCGACCCGTCGCTGCGTGATCTGGCGCTGATCCGCCAGACCGCCTTCGAATATGACACGCTGAAGCCCGAAGTAGTGATCGCGCGAATGAAACCGATGGTCGATGCCAAGGATCCCGCGTCGAGCTGGTTCCCGAGCGCCGCCGAACTGTCGGCAACCGCGCATTACCAGCTCGGTCAGTTTAAAGAGGCGGGCGCGCTTTACGGCCGGATCGCCGACACCCCCAATATCCCCAAGTCGCTGCAGTCGCGCACCGTCCAGATGGCCGGCATGCTGGGCGTCGACGTCGTCAAGGATCGCGCGGCCGAGAGCGCCGCGAAGGAACAGAAGGGCAGCGCCGCACCGGCGGCCGCCGGACCAGCCGAGGAAAAGAAATAATGCGGAAAGCCAATTTTGTCGGCGTGGCGCTGATTGCGCTGACGCTCGCCGGCTGCGGCGTGCTCAAGGGCAATGGCGGGCCGAAAACCCCGACCGTCGGCGACCGCGTCTCGATCCTGTCGAACGATAACAGCGTCAAGGTCGATCCCGCCACGGCGTCGGTCGCGGTCGTGCTGCCCAATCCCGTCGTGAACGCGAACTGGGCGCAGTCGGGCGGCAACGCGTCGAAATCGATGGGCCATCCCGCGCTCGGCGCGTCGCGCAGCCAGATCTGGACCGCCAGCATCGCCGGCGGCAACAACAAGCAGCGGCTGGCCGCGGCACCGGTCGTTTCGGACAACCGGCTGTTCGTGGTCGGCACCGATGCCGTCGTCTCGGCCTTTTCGGCCGACACCGGCGCGTCGCTGTGGAGCGCGGCGATCGGCACCACGGGCAAGGATTTCAAGGATTCGCTGTTCGGTGGCGGCGCGTCGGTCGACGGTAGCGTCGTCTATGCGACCAGCGGCGTCGGCGATGTGGCCGCGCTGAACGCGGCCGACGGATCGATCCTGTGGAAGGTGAAGCCCGCGGGGCCGCTGCGCGGCGCCCCGACGATCGCCTTCGGCGGCGTCTATGTCATCACCCAGGACAACCAGATCATCGCGCTCAACGCCGCCGACGGCGCGGTGCTGTGGCAGGCGACGGCGTCGCTCGAAGCCGGCAGCATCTTCGGCGCCGGATCGCCCGCCGCGGGGCAGGGCACGATTGTTGCCGGCTTCTCGTCGGGCGAGGTGCAGGCCTATCGGTACGAGAATGGCCGCGACCTTTGGGAAGATGCGCTGGCGCGCACCTCGATGGCGCTGTCGGTGTCGACCTTGTCCGACGTCGATGCCGACCCGGTGATCGACCGCGGCCGCGTCTTCGCGCTCGGCCAGGGCGGCCGCATGGCGAGCTACGAACTCGTCACCGGCCAGCGCAGCTGGGAAATTTCGATCGCCGGCATTTCGACGCCCTATGTGGTCGGCGAATGGGTCTATGCGATGACCGACGACGGCAAATTGCTGTGCGTCGCGCGCGGCACCGGCAAGGTGCGCTGGCTTCAGCAGCTCGCGCGCTTCCGTGTCGAAACCGAAAAGAAGAAGAAGGACCCGATCCGCTGGACCGGCCCGATCCTCGCCGGTGGCCGCCTGATCGCGGTGAACAGCGAGGGTCAGCTTTCCGAATTTTCGCCCGCCGACGGGTCGCTGATCGCGACGACCGAGTTCAAGACGTCGCTGTCGCAGTCGCCGATCGTCGCGAACAATGTCCTCTATATCCTGGCGGACGACGGACGCATCACCGCCTGGCGCTAAATTAAATAGGGACTGTCCCTATTTATTGAAGGAATATGAAATGGCGCGATCCGCAACGATCGCCATTGTCGGCCGGCCCAATGTCGGCAAATCGACGCTGTTCAACCGGCTCGTCGGCAAGCGCCTGGCGCTGGTCGACGACCAGCCGGGGGTGACGCGCGACCGGCGCGAAGGCGACGGCGAACTGCTGGGACTGAAATTCACGATCGTCGATACCGCGGGGTTCGAGGATTATGACGCGGCGACGCTGCCCGGCCGGATGCGTGTGCAGACGGAGAAAGCGGTGCGCGAGGCCGACGCTGCGCTGTTCATGATCGACGGCCGCGCCGGCGTGACTCCGCTCGACGAGGAAATCGCGCGCTGGCTGCGCAGCGAGGACACGCCGATCATCCTCGTGGTCAACAAGGCCGAGGGCAAACAGGGCGAAAACGGCCTCAACGAAAGCTATTCGCTCGGCTTCGACAATCCGATCGCGCTCAGCGCCGAACATGGCGAGGGCATTGTCGACCTGTTCGACGCGCTGCGCCCGATCGTCGAGGGTTATGACGCCGCCGCGGCCGAAGCCCTGCCGCCGCCCATCGAGGGCGAAGAGGATGAGGATGCGCCGCTCGGTCCGCTGAAGCTGGCGATCGTCGGCCGCCCCAATGCGGGCAAATCGACGCTGATCAACCGCATGATCGGCGAGGACCGGCTGATCACCGGACCCGAGGCGGGGATCACGCGCGATTCGATCCGCGTCGACTGGCGGTGGGAAAATGACGGCGAGGTCCACGAGATCCAGCTGTTCGACACTGCGGGCATGCGCAAGCGCGCCAAGGTGCAGGACAAGCTCGAGAAACTGTCGGTGATGGACGCGCTCCACGCGGTCGATTTCGCCGAGGTTGTGGTGCTGCTGCTCGACGCCACCAAAGGCCTGGAATCGCAGGATCTGCACATCGCCGACCGCGTGCTGCAGGAAGGCCGCGCGCTGATCGTCGCGCTCAACAAATGGGACGTCGCCGAGGACCCGTCGTCGCTGTTCAACGGCGTCCGAGGCGCGCTCGAGGACGGACTCAGCCAGGTCAAGGGCGTCCCGGTACTCACCATTTCGGGCGCGACGGGCCGGGGAATCGACACGCTTGTCCGTGTCGCCTTCGAACAGCGCGCGATATGGACCAACCGCGTCTCGACCGCACGGCTCAACCGCTGGTTCGAAAGCGCGGTCGAAAACAACCCGCCGCCCGCGCCCGGCGGCAAGCGCATCAAGCTACGCTATATCACCCAGGCGCGCACCCGCCCGCCGACCTTCGTCGTTTTCGGCACGCGCACCGACTCGCTGCCCGGCAGTTACGAGCGTTATCTGGTCAACGGCATGCGCAAGGAACTGGGGTTTCAGGGCGTGCCCGTGCGGCTGAATTTCCGCAATTCGCGCAATCCCTATGACGAATGACGGCCGCTGAAAACTTGGATACGGTAATCGTCGATGCGCGCGGCATGAAATGCCCATGGCCGGCGCTACGGCTCGCCCGCGCGATGCGTACCGATCCCGCTGTGATCCTGCTCGCCGACGATCCGCAGGCGGAGCGCGAAGTCGCGGCGCTGGCGGGCGAACATGGCTGGACCGTCACGACCGAAGCCGCAGGCCGCTGGCTGGTCCGCCGTACCTGACCCAAAACGGGCCGCATCGGAAGCGGACGTCCCCATCGTAACGGCTTTTTTACCGGATTCGCGGCATGACGGGGCTGGGACCAAAGACCGAATTTTGATGCCAAGGGACAAACGAGTGGACGATATCCTGGTCGATTGGGATGAATTCCGCGCGACGCGCACGCAGCTCGGCGCTGCTTTCGTGCGGATATTGGGCTATTTTCGCGAAGACGGCACCAAATCGGTCGTCGCGATCGAGGAAGCGATGCGCGCCCGCGACGCACGCGGTCTCGTCATGCCCGCGCACACGCTGAAGGGCGAATCGCGTCAGTTCGGGGCCGAAAAACTCGCCGACCTTGCCGAAGATATCGAAACCTTCGCGCGCCATTGCATCGAAAGTCAGGTCAGCCCCGAAGAATATCTGCCACGCGTGGTCACGCTGCGCCCACTGTTCGAGGAAACGCTGGCTGCGCTGGAAAAGGAAGCCAATCCGCTCGTCCAGCGCCGCGCCCCCGGTTTCGGGCGCGCCGTCGGTTACTGAACCGCCGCGCCTTTCCGCATCGGTTGCAAGCTGAAGCGCGACAGGCTGCGCCACAGCCATTCGAGCGGCCCGTAGTAGAAGCGGGCGAGCCAGGGTTTCGACCAGAACAGCATCGCCGCCCACATGCCGAAGCAGAACAGGTAAAGTCCGGCGCGCCCGACGCTGCCGAACAGGCCCAGTCCATAGCCGTAGAAGATCGTCGTCATCACGATCGTCGTCACCAGATAGTTGGTGAAGGCCATGCGCCCCGTCGCGGCGAGGCGCGCCCGGACCGCGGCGCTGGCGCGGGTCTGGATCAGCAGCATGATCAGCGCCGCCCAGCCGACGGTCATCAGGATGTCGAACGGTGTCGAGAAGACGAGGCTGGTTCCGAACACCGTCATCGTCGCGAAGCCCGTCTGCGCGCTGTGCCACGCCATCCATGCGAGCACGGGTGCCGCAATCGCGAAGCAGGCGGTGGCCCATTTGGTGTAGCGCTCCGGACTCCATTCGCCCGTCAGCATGCGCGACTTGAACAGCGCCATCCCGATCAGCATCAGCGCCATGCTCTCCCACAGGAACAGCATGACCTGCACCAGCGGTTCGGCGGCGTCGGGACCCATGCGGGTGCCCGCGATCTCGCGATAGCTGCCGAGGAAATGGGCGACGTCGGCGGCATAGGTCGGCGAGTTCGGTCCCATCATCGCGTTGAATTCGGCCATTTGCTGACCCATGGCGGCGGCGGTTTCGGGCGGCAGGCCGCCGGTATCGAGCATCGCGATCGACAGCCAGGTCGATCCCAGGAACAGCAGCGAGACGAACAGGAACGCACCCGCCCAGATCAGCAGTGCGCGGATCGACAGGCCCCGAAACAGGAACAGCAGCAGCCCGCATGCGGCATAGAGCGACAGGATGTCGCCGAACCAGAAGAGGTAATAGTGGGCGAGGCCGAACAGCCCGAGCCAGAACATTCGCGCATAATGCGTACCGGCCGCGCTGCGCCCGCTCGCCTCGGCGCTCTGGATCACCAGCAGGGTGCTGGCGCCGAACAGCACCGAAAAAAGCCCGCGCATCTTGGAATCGACAAAAACGAAATTGAACGCCCAGGTTGCAAGGTCGCTCGTGCCTGGCGCTCCGCCGGCGGCGGGATTGAAATAGGCGCTCATCGGCAATGCGAAGGCGACGATGTTCATTGCCAATATGCCCATCACCGCGACGCCGCGAATGGCGTCGAGACTTTCGTAACGCGTTGCTGCCGCTTGCCCGTTCATACCGTTCCCCTGTCGATCGAAGGTCTTCGCAACTTCTCGATCATCGCGCACATCGCCGATGCTGTATTATGATGGTATAACGGTTCGGGGGCCAGTCCGTCCAGCCCGTCGAAACGCTATTGACATGTATGTCAGTAATGCTATCTGGACAGCGTCAGATGATTCGCCAGAGTCCGCCGAAAGAGAGCCGCCATGACCCCGACCATCTTCTCCCATCCCGCCCGCCAGCCCGCTAAGTTCCGCCCGTTCAAGGCGCTGTCGCACTTTCGCAAGCTGATCAAGGACAAGGAAGACACCGAGCAGGTCTTCCACATCTTCGAGAATCTTCCGCGCAAGGGCTTCATGGATGATGCGCGCGCCTTCGTCGAAAGCGATTTCGGCCAGCGGCTGATGGCGAGCGAGCCCTATCTGCCCGATCTACTCGACGATCATGGCTGGATCGACGCACTGCCCGAAGGCACGGTGGGCCACGCCTATGTCACCTTCATGCGCCGCGAAGGCCTGTCGGCGGCCGGCCTGGTCGCCGAGGCCGACAAGATGGGGCGCCCGAAGTTCGACGACCAGGTGCAATGGTATGCCAACCGCCTGCGCGATACGCACGACCTGTTCCACATCCTGACCGGCTATGGCCGCGACGCACTCGGCGAGCAGTGCGTGCTCGGCTTCACCTATGGCCAGACGGGCAATTACGGCAATTTCTTCATCGCCTATGCCGGCGGTTACGAACTGAAGCGCAGCGTCAAGGGCGACGCGCCGGTGATGAGCGCGATCCGCCAGGGCCAGCGTCACGGCAAGGCGTCGAAGGCGATCATCGAGCAGGATATCCGCTCGCTGCTCGCCGAACCGCTCGACGCCGCACGCGCGCGGTTGGGGATCGGGGAACCGACGCTTTATAAGGAAGCGCACCGGGCATACCGCAGCCGCGGCATCGACCCGTATAACTTCCTGGCGTCGCAGCAGGCGGTTGCGGCTTGACCTGAAGATCCTCCCCTTGGCGAAGCCATGGGGAGGGGGACCGCTCGCGTAGCGAGTGGTGGAGGGGTTTTACCTCTCGGTATAGAGCCGCACGATGCTGTCTGCGACAGCGACGGGGTTGGCGAGGACGTCCTTCGCGGCGATACACAGCATCCGCACTCCTTGCGATTCAAGCCACTGGTCGCGCGCCTCGTCGCGGTCGGGTCGGTCGCCCATGTCGTGGGCGATGCCGTCGATCTCGATCGCGAGCTTTAGTTCCAGCACATAGAAGTCCAGCACATATCGGCCGATCGGGTGCTGGCGCCTGAATTTGATATAGCCGGGCTGCTTTCTGAGGATTTGCCAGAGCAGCACTTCGGGGAGCGACATCTTGCGGCGCAACCGTTTCGCGTTCCTGTAGGCGTTGTTGCTTGGCGGCACGCGCGACCCCTCCACCACGCCCTGCGGGCGCGGTCCCCCTCCCCAACGCTTCGCGAAGGGGAGGATCTATTTAGCCCGACCGTCGCTTTTGTCGATCAGCGCAGCTTTTTCCGCACCATCAGCTTCAGCCCCGACCACACCGTATCGACGGCGCAGACCTTCACATCGACCCAGCCCATCGGCAGGCAAATCTCGCGGATCACATCCTCGGTGATGTCGGTCGGGACTTTCGCGGCCTTCTTGGGCCAACTCACCCAGACGAAACCCGTGGGGTCGATCAGCGTGCGCAGCTCGGTGAGCAGGCGCTCGAGTTCGGCGCGCTCGGTGGTGAAGATATGCACGGCCTGCAGGCCCGCCTCGGGCGCGGCGCGTTCGTCGAGTGCGACATCGCCGATCTCTTCGCGCACGCTGGCGGGCATCGTGTGGAACCACGCGGTCATCCCGTCCTTCAGCGACAATTTCTTCGCGAGCGAGGTGCCCGAATAGCCGGCACTCATAGCCGCGCGATCAGCGCCTGTGCGGCCGCGGGATTGCGGACCTTCGCGCCCGAGATGAAGAAGAGGAAGACGTCGCGGTCGCCCTTGGTCCAGTCCTTCGCCTGGACAGCCCATTTGCCTAGCGCCGCCGCGTCATAGCCGGTTTCGACATCCTCCTGGCTGCGTTGCAGGCGGGCGTAGGTGAAGTCGGCGGTCTGCTCGTCGATGCAGGGGAATTCGTCGCTGTCGGCATAGACGACCGCCATGTTGCGCTCGCGCAGCATGGCGATGAAGGCAGGGTCGCCGAAGCTTTCGTGTCGGACCTCGATCGCGTGACGGAGGGGGAGGCCGTCCTGGCTGTCGGGCAGCAGGTCGAGGAAGCCGGCGAAATCGTCGCGGTCGAACTTCTTGGTTGCCATGAACTGCCAGTGGATCGGGCCGAGACGGTCGCCGAGCCGCGTCAGCCCCTGCGTCAGGAATTTCTCGATCGATCCGGCGCCTTCGGCCAGTATCTTGCGGTTGGTGGTGAAGCGCGAGGCCTTGACGCTGAACTTGAAGCCGTCGGGGACCGAGGCCGCCCAGCTCGCGAATGTCTCGGGCTTCTGGCTGCCATAATAGGTGCCGTTGATCTCGATGCCGGTCAGATGCTGGCCGGCATATTCGAGCTCGCGTTTCTGTGCGAGGCCGGCGGGGTAGAAGGGGCCGCGCCACGGTTCGAAGGTCCAGCCCCCGATTCCGACATGGATGCTCATAGACCTCTCACCTCGTCGCGCCAGTGGTGGTTCGTCATTGCGAGGAGCCGCAGGCGACGAAGCAATCTCCAGCTATCGTCGTCAATGGACGGCGGCTGGAGATTGCTTCGCTACGCTCGCAATGACGACTTAGGCAAGCGCCGCGTCGGCCCCCATCAGCGTCGGGAAGAAACCTTCATGCGCGTCGCGCAGCTCGGCGAGCGTCACGCTATGGTCGCTGCCTTCCAGTTCGAAGACGATGCGGTCCTTGATCGTGCGCCCGACCGGATCGACGGGCACATCGGCGCGGCCGGCAGCGTCGAGGAAATCGGCGAGGCAGGTGTCGCAGACGGTGACGAGGTAGAGGCCCTGATCCTCGCCGAAGAAGCTTTCGGCGACGCCGAAGGGCTGTTCTTCGCTAACCAGCACACCGATGTTCGACTTGAGCGCCATTTCGGCGAGCGTCACCGCCATACCGCCGTCGGAGACGTCGTGGCAGGCGGTGATCCAGCCAGCGTTGATCGCACCGCGGATGAAATCGCCGGTGCGCTTTTCGGCGCGCAGGTCGACGGGCGGCGGCGGACCTTCCTCGCGGCCCAAAATTTCGCGCAGCCAGACCGACTGGCCGAGATGGCCGGCGCGCTCGCCGACCGCCAAGACGATGTCGCCGGTGCGCTTGAAGCCGATGCCGACCGCCTTGCCCAGATCTTCGATCACGCCGACGCCGCCGATCGCCGGGGTCGGCAGGATCGCGCTGCCGCCGCCGGTCGCCTTGCTCTCGTTATAGAGGCTGACGTTGCCCGAGACGATCGGATAGTCGAGCGCGCGGCACGCCTGCGCCATGCCGTCGAGGCAGCCGGTGATCTGGCCCATGATTTCGGGGCGCTGCGGGTTGGCGAAATTGAGGCAGTTGGTGATCGCCAAGGGCGTGGCGCCGACCGCGCTGATGTTGCGCCAGGTTTCGGCGACCGCCTGCTTGCCGCCCTCGACAGGGTCGGCGTAGCAATAGCGCGGGGTGCAATCGGTTGACATGGCGAGCGCGCGGTTGGTGCCGTGGATACGAACAAGCGCGGCGTCGCCGCCGATCTGCAGCGTGTCGCCGCCGACCTGGCTGTCATATTGTTCGTAGATCCAGCGGCGGCTGGCGATGTCGGGGGTGCCCATCAAGGTCTTGAGGTCGGCCGCGACATCGGTCGTCTCGGGGACGTTCTGCAGTTCGGGCTGCTTCGGCGTCGGGACGTGCGGACGGTCGTAGAGCGGCGCGTCGTCGGCGAGCGGGGCGAGCGGAATGTCGCAGACGATCTCGCCCTTATGCTCGAGCACCATGCGGCCGGTGTCGGTGACGGTGCCGATGACCGCGAAATCGAGTTCCCATTTGTGGAAGATCGCGGCGGCGAAATCCTCGCGGCCGGGCTTCAGCACCATCAGCATACGTTCCTGCGATTCGGACAGCATCATCTCGTAGGTCGTCATGCCGGTTTCGCGCTGCGGCACATCGTCCATCTTGAGATGGAGGCCGACGCCGCCCTTCGACGCCATCTCGACCGATGACGAGGTGAGGCCTGCAGCGCCCATGTCCTGGATCGCGACGATCGCGTCCGACGCCATCAGCTCGAGGCATGCCTCGATCAGCAATTTTTCGGTGAAGGGGTCGCCGACCTGCACCGTCGGGCGCTTTTCCTCGGCATCCTCGCCAAAGTCGGCTGACGCCATGGTCGCGCCGTGGATGCCGTCGCGGCCGGTTTTCGAACCGACATAGACGATCGGATTGCCGACGCCCGAGGCGGCCGAATAGAAGATCTTGTCCTGTTCGGCGACGCCGACGGTCATCGCGTTGACGAGGATATTGCCGTCATAGGCCTTGTGGAAATTGACCTCGCCGCCGACCGTGGGGACGCCGACGCAATTGCCGTAGCCGCCGATGCCGTGGACGACGCCCGAGATCAGATGCTTCATCTTCGGATGGTCGGGGCGGCCGAAGCGCAGCGCGTTGAGGTTCGCGACCGGGCGCGCGCCCATCGTAAAGACGTCGCGAAGGATGCCGCCGACGCCGGTCGCTGCACCCTGATAGGGTTCGATATACGACGGGTGGTTGTGGCTCTCCATCTTGAAGATCGCGGCGAGCTTTTTGCCGTCGGGGCCTTCGCCGATGTCGATGACGCCGGCATTTTCGCCGGGGCCGCAGATGACCCAGGGTGCCTCGGTCGGCAGTTTCTTGAGATGGAGGCGCGAGCTTTTGTAACTGCAATGTTCGGACCACATCACCGAGAAGATGCCGAGTTCGACAAGGTTCGGTTCGCGCCCGAGCGCGTGCAGGACGCGCTCATATTCTTCCGGAGACAGGCCGTGTTCGGCGACGATCTCGGGGGTGATGACGGAGGCGGGCGCGGCTGCTGTCTGAGTCATGGCGCGCCTTTAGCCGCGCGAGGACAAAACGAACAGACCCCATAGTGCATTTCGCACCATGGGGCCTGCGTCGGAGATCAGCGCGCGGCGAGGACGGTGACCGTCGCCTTCAGCGGCTCGACGTCCTTCAGCGAGAATTCGACCTGCTGCGAACCGACGGTGCCGCGGACCTTATGGGTGCCGACGCGAAGCGAGAAGCGCTTGCCGCTCGCCTCGTCGACGCCATCGATGATGCGGCGTTCGCCGACGGTCTTGATCGTGTAGCTGTAGATGCGACCCTCATGTTCGAAACGGCGCGCTTCCTCGGCATGCGCGGCGGCGGGCAGGACGGCGAACAGGGTCAGGATGGGGAGGAGAAACTTTTTCATGATGCAAGTCCTTGTTTAACGAACAAAACTTGCCTTTACGCCCCTCTCTCTTGTGCGGTGCAGCATGATGCGACATGCCACATTCGGCAATTGCAAAAAACGGAAACGTGATTGCGCGCGGTGGAGCGCGCTCAGGCGCTGCGCGGCAGCAGCGCCAGCACCAGCCAGGCGGCGGCGCCCGCCGACAGCCCGGTCGCGCAGGTGCCCCAGACGATGTCGGCGAGAGTGATTTTGGTCGACCAGATCTTCATCGTCGCATGGTTGGTAAGGTCGTAGGTCATGTAGCAGAAGAAGCCAAAGAGCGCGCCATATGTGGCCGCGACCTGCCATTTGCCCGCCGCGAACGCCGGCTGGACCGCAAAAATCTGGATACCGAGCATATAGAGGGCGTAAAAGATGAGCGCGGGCGCGGGGCGCCAGCCGTCCATCAGCAGTTCGCCGATCTCGGGTCGATAAAGTTTCGGCCCGACTTTCGTCAGCCACAAGGCGTCGAGAATGCCGAAGATCAGGGCGGTGAAGCCGTATCCGGCAGCGGCCTGCAGCATCAGGGCATGGCCCCCGCGATACGGCGGTTGGCGCCCGCCCACGCGGCGGTCGCGGCGAGCAGCGCATAAGCGAAAAGCATCGTCGCCGGGATCGCGAGCGAATAGACCGGTTCCTTCGGCCCGAACCAGTCGACGGCCTGCGCGAAGGCGAGCAGTCCGGCGAGAATCCACAGCCGCCTGTTGCCCGTCGGCGCCTGTGTGCGGCGGGCGTAGTAGATCAATGCGGCGCCGATGAAGGCGATCTCCAGCGGCATCGCGATCGCCGGATGATCCCACAGGCCGAGCCCGAGCTTGGGCGGCGCGCCATAGAGCGTCAGGTCGGGGATATGGACGAGCAGGTCGACGAACCAGTGCGACACGACGACGAGCGCCGCGCCGATCGCCGCCGCGCGCCGCTTCGTCGCGAACCAGACGAGCGCCCCGAACACCGTAGCCCAGAGCAGGCTGCCGAGCAGGCTGTGGGTGTAGGGCATATGAAAGAGGTCCATCGGGTTCATCGCGGTGATGCCGGGGGCGATGCGCATCGCCTCGATCCCCGGTATCAACAGCGCTGCGAAGCCGATATCCACAAGCTGTGCGGCGACGAAGAGCGTCCCGAGGCCTGCGGCTTTTGGCCGGGCGGCGGCGACCAGCGCCGGGGCGAAATGGCCGATGAACATCGCGCGAGCCTAGTGCGCCGCCGGGCGACGTCAAGCTTGACCGCACTTGACCATCGGGTGTCGAAAGGGCCAAAGCAGGTGCCATGACGGACACCCCCGCACCCGCCCCGGAAACCTCTGGCGCCCCCGCCATCGCCGCGCTCTCGTTCGAAGCCGCGATGGGCGAACTCGAAACGATCGTGCGGCGGCTCGAAAGCGGCGACGTCAGCCTCGAGGAATCGGTTGCGCTCTACGAACGCGGCCATGCGCTGCGCGGCCATTGCGAGGCCCGGCTCGCCGCGGCGCAGGCGCGCATCGAACAGGTCAGCCTCGGCGCCGACGGCCGGCCGGCGGGTACGACGCCCTTCGGCGAAGGCTGAACCGGATGACGGTCGCGGAAGGGGATATCGACGGCGGCCGCCTGCTCGCGGATGCGCAGTCCGAGGTGGTCGAGGCGACCGACCGGCTGTTCGACCAGTTGCTGCAAGTTCCCGAGGATCCGCGCGAGCGTCTCTATCAGGCGATGCGCCACGCCGCGATTGGCGGTGGCAAACGGCTGCGTCCCCTGCTCGTCCGCGCCGCGGGCGATCTTTATCATGTCGACCGCAATCTTTCGCTGCGCGTCGGCGCGGCGGTCGAGGCGATGCATGTCTATTCGCTGATCCACGACGACCTGCCGTGCATGGACGATGACGACCTGCGCCGCGGCAAGCCGACGGTGCACAGGGCCTATGACGAGGCGACGGCCGTGCTTGCGGGCGATTCGCTTCACGCGCTCGCCTTCGAATGGCTCGTCGATCCCGCGACCCACGCCGATCCCTTCGTGCGCAGCGAATTGATTCGCGAACTCGCGCGTGCCGCCGGGCCCGCGGGCATGGCGGGCGGCCAGATGATGGACCTCGTCGCCGAGACCGCGCAGTTCGATCTGCCGACGGTGACCCGGCTGCAACAATTGAAGACCGGGGCGCTGATCGCTTTCTCGGTCGAGGCCGGCGCGATCCTTGCGCGCATCCCGGCCGAGGGACGCACGCCGCTGCGCGGTTATGCGCGCGACATCGGGCTCGCCTTCCAGATCGCCGACGACATCATGGACGTCGAGGGCGACGAGCAATTGGCGGGGAAGGCGCTGCACAAGGATGCCGCGGCGGGCAAGGCGACGTTCGTGACGCTGATGGGGCTCGACCGGGCGCGCGAACAGGCGGTCGCGCTCGTCGACCAGGCGATCGGCCATCTGGCAGGATTTGGCGAAGAGGCGACGCTGCTGCGCGCCATCGCCCATTATATCGTGGAAAGGGACCGCTGATGCGCGTGGGGGTTTATCCGGGGACGTTCGATCCGATCACCCTGGGACATATGGACATCATCCGGCGCGGCGCGAAGCTGGTCGACCGGCTGGTGATCGGGGTGACCACCAACATCACCAAATCGCCGCTCTTCGACGACGAGGAGCGGATCGAGATGGTTCGCCGCGAGGTCACCAGCATCGGCGGCGATATCCGTGTGGTCGGTTTCAACTCGCTGCTGATGGACTTTGCCGAACGCGAGGGCGCGAGCGTGATCGTGCGCGGGCTGCGCGCCGTCGCCGACTTCGAATATGAATATCAGATGGCGGGCATGAACCAGCAATTGAACGACCGGATCGAGACGGTGTTCCTGATGGCCGACGTCGGATTGCAGCCGATCGCGTCGCGGCTGGTCAAGGAAATCGCGATCTTCGGCGGCGACATCCACAAGTTCGTCACTCCGGCGGTGAAGGACGCGGTGACGGGGCGCATCGCCGAACGCGGGCTGCGCCAGGGCGACGCCTGATCGCGATCATTGAGCGTTCAGCTTTTTCCCGCTAGGGCCGCGCCAGACGGGGCGCATAGAGCATTTCATCACAAAGGCCGATCCAGCATGACATTCACCTTCCGCCCCCTGATCCTGACGGCGATAGCGCTCGGCCTTGCGGCTCCGCTCGCGGCGCAGGAAACGCCCCCGGCGGAGGCGCCCGCGACGGCACCGGCCACGGGCGAAACCACGGTCGCCCCGGCGGTGCCGGCGATGACGCCCGACCAATATATCAACAACCCCGAATATATGCTCAACATCGACCTTTCGACCGGTGGGCGGATCGTCGCGCAGCTCTATCCGAACGTTGCCCCCAACCATGTCGAACGTGTGAAGCAGCTTGCGCGTGCGGGATTCTATGACGGGGTGAAATTCCACCGCGTGATCGACGGCTTCATGGCGCAGACGGGCGATCCGACCGCGACCGGGCAGGGCGGCTCGCAGCTCCCCGATCTCAAGGCCGAATTCAACCCGACGCCGCATCTGCGCGGAACGCTGTCGATGGCACGCGCCGAGAGTGAGGACAGCGCGAACAGCCAGTTCTTCATCATGCTCCAGCCGCGCTTCAGCCTCGATCGCCGCTACACCGCCTTCGGCCGCGTGATTTCGGGCATGCAATATGTCGATGCGATCCACAAAGGCGAACCGCCTGAAGTGATGTCGCGAATGGTCCAGGTGTCGGTCGCCGCCGACAACAAGCCGATGCCGCCGGCGTCGATGCTGACAGACACGGTGTCTGCGCCCGCCGCGGCGCCGATCACCGCCGACCAGCTCAACGCACCGATCCGGTAAGGAGAGGCGCGCGATGCGCGTCGACGCCTTCGATTTCGACCTCCCTGCCGAGCGTATCGCGCTCCGCCCGGCGCGTCCGCGCGACGCGGCGCGGATGCTCGTGGTCGAGGGACAGGCAATGTCCGACCGGGGCGTGCGCGACCTGCCGGCGCTGCTTCGTGCGGGCGACTGCCTCGTTTTCAACGACACGCGGGTCATCCCGGCGCAGCTCGAAGGGAAACGCGGCGAAGCGAAAATCGGCGCGACGCTGCACAAGCGCATCGACCTCCGCCGCTGGCAGGCCTTCATCCGCAATGGCAAGCGGCTTCGTGTTGGAGAACGCGTCGATTTCGGTTCTGGCGTCGCAGCGGTTGCCGAGGACCGGCTCGCCGACGGCAGCTTCATCCTCGCCTTTGCCGGCGACGAGCCCGTCGAAATCCTGCTCGAACGCGCCGGCACGATGCCGCTGCCGCCCTATATCGCGGGCAAGCGCGGGACCGACGAGGCCGACCGCAGCGATTACCAGACGATGTTTGCGAAGGAAGACGGGGCGGTGGCGGCACCGACCGCAGCGCTGCATTTTACGCCCGAACTGCTGGAATCGCTCGCCGAAGCCGGGGTAAAAAGCGAAACGCTCACGCTCCACGTGGGAGCGGGAACCTTCCTGCCGGTTAAGGCCGACGATACCGACGATCATGTCATGCATGCCGAATGGGGCCGCATCGATGCCGACACCGCCGGGCGGCTGAACGCGGTGCGCGCGGCGGGGGGACGCGTCATCGCGGTGGGCACGACCAGCCTGCGCCTGCTGGAAAGCGCGGCGCGCGAGGATGGTATCATCGCGCCCTTTGCGGGCGACACCGCGATCTTCATCACCCCGGGCTATCGCTTCCGCGCCATCGACGGGTTGATGACCAATTTCCACCTTCCCAAATCGACCCTGTTCATGCTGGTTAGCGCGCTGATGGGGCTCGACGCGATGCAGGCGGCCTATGCCCACGCCATCGCGTATGACTATCGCTTCTACAGCTATGGCGACGCGAGTCTGCTGCTCCCCTGATCTGACTCCCCGTCATTTACTGATTCGCAAGGGATTTCAGGCAAATGGTCTCAATTGGTGGGGACCAGCACGATGATGCGACATGGGTAAGCCGGTGCTGCGCCCGGACGACCGGGGGAAATAGAGAGTGCCAGACGGCGGTGGGCGAGGGTTTTTGGGCAAGTTCAGCGCGCGCGCGGCGACGCCGCGCCCTGAAGTCGTTCCCAGCATCCACACCAAGGAAGCGTTGCTCCTCCTTCAGAATTACGAGGAAAGCGGCCAGGGCTGGTTCTGGTCGACCGATGCCGACGGTCGGCTGACGTATATCACCCATCATGTCGCGCAGCAGATGGGGCGGACCGCCGCCGCGATGCTCGGCGCCACTTTTTCCGACCTGTTCCTGCCGGTCGACAGCCATGGCGAGCGGCAGCGCACTCTGCCCTTCCTGCTCACCAAACAATCGAAATTCGACGAATTGCCGCTGCGCGGTGCGTTCGAGGGCGACCAGCGTTGGTGGGCGGTGTCGGGACGCCCGCACTTCGACGGCGGCGGCCGCTTCACCGGCTATCGCGGCAGCGGCATCGACATCACCGAGCAGCGCCGGTCGGCCGAGGATGCGTCGCGGCTCGCGATGTATGATTCGCTGACCGGGCTCGCCAATCGCTTCAACATCTCGAAAAAGCTCGATACGACGCTCGCCGCCTTCACCCAGCAACAGCGATCGTGCGCGATCATGCTGCTCGACCTCGACCGCTTCAAACAGGTCAACGACACGCTGGGCCACCCCGCCGGCGACGCGCTGCTCAAGCAGGTCGCCGAACGGCTGCTCAAGATCGTGGGAGACAAGGAAATGGTCAGCCGCCTGGGCGGCGACGAATTCCAGATCATCCTGCCCGACGTCGAGGATCGCGGCAAATTGGGCGACATGGCGTCGGACATCATCAACAGCCTGTCGCAGCCCTATTCGGTCGAGGGTAGCCGCTGCATCATCGGCGCCTCGATTGGCGTTGCGATCAGCCCGTTCGACGGCGACAACAGCGACAATCTCGTTCGCAACGCCGACCTCGCGCTCTATGCGGCCAAGGGCAATGGGCGCGGCCGGTTCAGCTTCTATTCGAGCGACCTGCACCAGTCGGCGGAAGATCGCCGCGCGCTTGAGGAAGATTTGCGTGATGCGCTTGCACGCGGCGAGATGGAGCTTTCTTACCAGCCGATCGTCAACGCGAAGACCGATACCGTCACCGGCATGGAGGCGCTGATCCGCTGGACGCATCCCGAGCGCGGACCGATCTCGCCGGCGCTGTTCATCCCGATCGCCGAGGAAGCCAACCTCATCTGGACGCTCGGCGAATGGGTGCTGCGCAAGGCGTGCGACGACGCGTCGCGCTGGCCGGGCGAGATGCGCGTCGCGGTCAATGTCTCGCCGATCCAGTTCGCCAACGCCGAATTGCCGAAAATCGTCACCCATGCGCTCGCCGCCAGTGGCCTGCCGCCTGAACAGCTCGAACTCGAAATCACCGAAAGCGTCTTTCTCGGCGATTCGGCCGAAACCAGCCAAATGTTCAAGGCGCTGAAGGCGATCGGCGTCCGCCTCGCGCTCGACGATTTCGGCACCGGCTATTCGTCGCTCGGCTATCTGCAGTCGGCGCCGTTCGACAAGATCAAGATCGACCAGAGCTTCGTACGCGGTGCGACCCAACCGGGTTCGCGCAACGGCGCGATCATCGCGGCGATCGTCGCGCTCGCCGAGGCGCTCGAAATGGAAACGACCGCCGAGGGTATCGAATCGCTCGACCAGCTCGACCTGATCCGCAAACTCAACGTCAGCCATGTGCAAGGCTATGTGTACAGCAAGTCGGTGTCGAACGACGAACTGCTCGGCCATGCCGAATCGGGAAACTGGACGATCAAGCCAGCGGGTCCGGCGCGTCAGCGCAACGATCGTTTCCAGATGTTCCGCAATGTCGGTGCGATCCACGACAATTACCGCTATACCGTCGTGATGCGTAACCTGTCGGCGACCGGCGCCTTTATCGAAGGGATCATGGACGTGCCGATCGGCACCCAATTCGTGATCGACTTCGGCGAAGGCCAACTTGCCACCGCAACCGTCCGCCGGACCAAGAAGCACCAGCAGGGCATCGAATTCGAACAGTCGATGGTCAGCGACGGCAATGGCGGGCTGTGCACCCGGCACCGTGTGTCGCCCTATCTCATCGCCGCCGCCACGCAACAGACCGCGACCTCGCTGGCGCTGCCGTCGTTTACCACGACGACGGACTGGACGGGCAACTGACACGGTCGCGCAGGTAGCGCTGGCGCCGACGCTGCGTCTTTGCCAAAAGGCACCCATGTTCAGCACAGCACATCATATCAAGCGCGTCGCGATCGTCGGATTGGCGTGGGTTGCGCTCACCGCCGCATCGACCGGCGAGCAGGTCGCCGACTTGATCGAGGCGGGCAAGCCGATCGAGGCTTTTGCGCTCGCGCAGGAAAAGGCGGGCGAGGGTGACCCCGAGGGGCAGTTCGCGCTCGGCTGGTTCTATGACAATGGTGAGAATATCACTGCCGACAAGGCGAAGGCAGCGGGGCTGTACCGCAAATGCGCCGACAAGGGGCTTAGCCAGTGCCAGTGGCGCCTCGGCGTGATGTACGACACCGGCGAGGGTGTGACCGAGGATCCGAAGGCTGCGTTCGGCTGGCTGAAGAAGGCGGCGGCGCAGGATAATCTGGCGGCGCAGGTCAGCTTGGCCGTGATGCACGCCAATGGTCGCGGCACGCCGGTCGATTTCGCCAAGGCGATGGACTATTATCAGGCGGCGGCAAGAAAGCGCGAGCCGCACGCCTTTTACGGCATCGGCATCCTCTATCTCGAAGGGCAGGGCGTGGCGGCCGACAAGGAAACCGCCGCCGCGTGGTTCTCGGTCGCGGCTGCACTCGGCGACGAATCGGGGAGGGCGATCACCGATCGGATGCTTGCGGACCAGAAGACCGAGGTGCTCGACCGCGTCGCGGCCAAGGCGACCGCGCTCTATTCGGATTATGTCGAACCGGTGCGGCCTTTGCCGACGCAGCCTGCCGAGGCGCCGACCGAAGCCCCCAAGGGACCCTGACTTCGCCGCAGCGGAACCGCTGCCGTCATAAGCCGTTATCCGTTCGAGGGATCAGCGAACGGAGACGATCATGGCGGAAGCAAAGATATTCGCGCGACTCAAGGCCGATCACGACCGGCATCGCGACCTGCTCGACCGGATCGACGACACCCATGGCGACAGTCCCGAGCGCGAGCAATTGTTCGAGGCGTTCCGCGTCGAGGTGACCGCGCACGCGGCGTCCGAGGAACTCTCGCTTTATGCGACGATGATGGGCCAGCCCGACCTGCGCGAGGACGCCCAGCACAGTGCGAGTGAGCATAAGGAAATCGACGAGATGCTCACCGAACTCTATGAGATGGACTTTGCCTCGACCGGCTGGCTGACGCGATTCCGGACGATGAAGCATCGCTATCTCCACCATATCGACGAGGAAGAGGAAGAGATGTTTCCCGCCGCCGAAGAGGGGCTGACCGCGGCGCGGAAGAAGGAACTGGCGGAAATCTTCGCGAAGGAAAAGCCGAAGGAAAAGGCGAAGGCGGCTGCCGATGAGCCATCGAGCGAGGACGAGCGCGAATAGGCGCGGCGCTCGACTTTCGCGCGCCCGCCCGCCATAGGCGCGCGCCATGACCACAAGATTCACCTTTTCGGTCGCCGCGACCGATGGCGCAGCGCGAACCGGCGTCATCGCGATGCAGCGCGGCGACATCCGCACCCCGGCCTTCATGCCCGTCGGCACCGCCGCGACGGTGAAGGCGATGCGCCCTGCGGACGTTCGCGCGACCGGCGCCGACATCATCTTGGGCAACACCTATCATTTGATGCTGCGCCCCGGCGCCGAGCGCATGGCGCGGTTGGGTGGCTTGCACAAATTCATGGGGTGGGACCGGCCGATCCTGACCGACAGCGGCGGTTATCAGGTGATGAGCCTGTCGGCGCTGACCAAGCAGAGCGAGGAAGGCGTGGCGTTCCAGAGCCATCTCGACGGATCGCGTCACATGCTAACGCCCGAACGCTCGATGGAGATCCAGCGGCTGCTCGGCAGCGACATCGTGATGGCGTTCGACGAATGCCCGCCGAATGGCGTCGATGCCAGGCGCGCCGAGGCGAGCATGGAACGATCGATGCGTTGGGCCGCGCGCAGCCGCGCGGGCTTCGACGCCGGCGAGGAACATGCGGCGCGTTCGGCGCTGTTCGGAATCCAGCAGGGCTCGCTCGACGAGACGCTCCGCGCACGCTCGGCGGCGGCGCTGACCGACATCGGCTTCGATGGCTATGCGATCGGCGGCCTCGCGGTGGGTGAGGGTCAGGAGGCGATGTTTGGCGTGCTCGACTATGCGCCGAGCCAACTGCCCGCCGACCGGCCGCGCTACCTGATGGGGGTCGGCAAGCCGGACGATCTGGTCGGTGCGGTCGCGCGCGGTGTGGACATGTTCGACTGCGTGCTGCCGACGCGTTCGGGGCGTAACGGGCAGGCCTTCACCTGGAGCGGTCCGGTCAATATCCGCAATGCAAAGCATGCCGAGGATCAGGCGCCGCTGGACGAGGCCTGCGGCTGCCCGGTATGCTCGACCTGGACGCGCGCCTATCTCCACCATCTCGTCCGCGCGGGCGAGATGCTTGGCGCGATGTTGATGACGCAGCACAACCTGCATTTCTATCAGGATCTGATGCAGGGGATGCACGATGCGATCACCGAGGGGCGCTTCGCGGCTTTCCAGTCGGATTTCGAGAGTCGGTATCAGCGTGGCAAGGCCGGGTGACGCGACTCAGTTGAGCTTGTTGAGCAGGTCCATCATCGAATCGGGGATCGTCTCGTCGACCGCAGACTCATAGGCGCGACGCAGGGCGATGTTCACGTCCTGCGCCTTTCTGGTCATTTTCTTGTCACCGTCTTTTCCGGTTCGCTTCTGTGAAGGGGACCCGGATTCAGACGGCATTATCATGATATCCAATGGACATGGGGCCTGTAGCTAACCGCGCCTTCAACAAAGAGCAATGGCGCGTTTCTTCTTCCCCATGAAACCAATTTGCCGTTAGATCGTTCCACGTCGGCGCAATAATATCGGGCGCGGGCGGAGCATCGTCCGATTCCGGCGGGTTTCGAGGCAGGCATGGACCTGTATCAGGAGGTAAACTATGTCATTGGGTCAGGCGATCGCGCCGCATCTTCCCTATCTGCGCCGCTACGGCCGTGCGATTTCGGGAAGCCAGCGGAGCGGCGATGCTTTGGTCGCGGGCTTGTTGCAGACTTTGGTCGCAAACCCGGCGGCGGTCGATACGCGCGCCGACCTGCGCATCCAGCTCTATCGCATGGTGCATGACAATTTCGGGCTCGCCAGCGAGCAACAGGGGCAATCGGACGAACCCGCCGCCGCCGACATCGCGATCGCCGACGCGCGGCTGCGCCGCATTCCCTCGCTCGCGCGCCAGGCCCTGCTGCTGACGGCGGTCGAAGGCTTCAGCGAAGAGGAGGCCGGACGCATCATCGGCCGCGACGCCGCGACGGTGCGCGGCCTGATCGACGAGGCGATGGCCGAGATCGACCGCCAGACGCGTGCGCGCATCCTGATCATCGAGGACGAGCCGATCATCGCGATGGACATCGAAATGATCGTTCGCGACCTGGGGCATGACGTCGTCGCGGTCGCAACCACGCACAGTGAGGCGGTCGCCGAGGCGCAAGCGCACACACCGAGCCTCGTCCTCGCCGACATCCAGCTTGCCGACAACAGCTCGGGGATCGAGGCGGTGCAGGAAATCCTGACCGGGCTGAAGGTACCGGTCATCTTCATCACCGCCTTTCCCGAACGGCTGCTCACTGGCGACCGGCCCGAGCCGGCCTTCCTGCTCACCAAGCCGTATCAGCCCGCGACGCTGCGCGCCGCGATCTCGCAGGTGCTGTTCTTCGACGAGAGCACGGTTCCGGCCTGAGGTCATCCCTTCGCTATTGCGCGCTATGGGTTGCGAGCTTGGCCGGAGCAGGTGATAGGGCGGGGCGATGACTTCCCAACGCCAATCGGCGCTCGATCGCCTGACTGCCAATGCGCCCTTTCTCGCGCGGCTGGCCGAGTTGCAGCCCGATGATGTGACGCGCTTCCTGACCGACGGCACCGACGCCGCGCTGGCGGCGGTCGCCGCGCCGCCGATGGATGACGATATCATGGTGAGCCTGCGCCAGTGGCGCGGGCGCATCGCCTTGTTGCTTGCGCTCGGTGATCTGTCGGGCGAGCATGATGTCGCGACGACGACGCGGCACCTGTCGGCGTTTGCCGACGCCGCCTGCGATGCCGCGCTTGCTGCTGCCTTTGCCGAGCGCGTGCCCGGCGAAGAGCCGCGCGGGTTGTCGGTGATCGCGCTCGGCAAGCTCGGCAGCCACGAACTCAATTACTCTTCGGACATCGACCCGATCCTGATCTTCGATCCGGAGACGATGCCGCGTCGCCAACGCGACGACCCGACCGAGGCGGCGGTGCGGATCGCGCGGCGGATGACCGAAATATTGTCGGCGCGTACGGCGAACGGGCATGTGCTGCGCGTCGACCTTCGGCTGCGCCCACACCCGGAGGTGACGCCGATCGTGCTGCCGGTCGATGCCGCGATATCCTATTATGAATCCGAGGCGCTGGCGTGGGAGCAGGCGGCGTTCATCCGGTCGCGCGCATCGGCTGGCGACCGTGCGCTTGGCGGCGAGTTCCTCTCCGCGATCCAGCCCTTCATCTGGCGCCGCAGCCTCGATTTCCGCCAGCTCAAGGAAATCGGCGCGATGAGCGACCGCATTCGCGACCATTTCGCGCAGGGGCAGGCCTTTGGGCCGGGCTACGACCTCAAGCGTGGGCGCGGCGGCATCCGCGAGATCGAGTTTTTCGCGCAGGTCCACCAGCTGATCTATGGCGGGCGCGACCCGTCGCTGCGCGTGCCGGCGACGGTCGACGCGCTTGCGGCACTGGCGAAGGCGGGGCGGATCGAGGGGGGTGTCGCGGAGCGGCTGACCAGTTGCTACGCTATTTTGCGGCGGATCGAACATCGGTTGCAGATGATCGAGGACCAGCAGACGCATGGCCTGCCGCTGCAGCCCGACGCGCTGGATGCGGTGGCGCGGCTCGACGGGCATGCCGACGGCGCGGCGCTGCTCGCGATGCTCCAGCCCGTCACCGCCGAGGTCGCCGCCTGTTACGACCGGCTCGTCCTCGAACGGGCGGCGACCAGCGGGCTGCCGCGCGACGAGGGCGAACTCGCCGGGGCGCTGATGGCCGCCGGGTTCGAGCCGCCCGAGCCGGCATTGCGCGCGATCGCCGAATGGCGAGGGGGCAAGCTGCGCGCGCTGCGCACCCCCGCGGCGCAGGACGCGCTCGAGACGGTGCTGCCCGAACTGGTCAAGGCGCTGGGCGCCGCTCCCGATCCCGAAGCGGCGCTGACCCGTTTCGACAAGCTGGTGTCGGGGTTGCCGAGCGCGATCAATTTTTTCCATCTGCTCGCGGCGCAGCCCGAACTCGCCAAGGTCGCGGTGCGCGTGCTGACGCTGGCACCGACGCTTGCCGAGGCGCTGGGCGTGCGGGTCGAGCTGATCGAAGGGCTGATCGACAAACGCGCGTTCGATGCGCCCGCCGACAAGGCGCAATTGCGAGCGGAGTGGGCACCGGGGCTGGCGGGGCTCGATTACGAACGCCTGCTCGACCGCGTGCGCGACCGGGTCGGCGAGCGGCGCTTCGCGTATGGCGTGCAACTGATCGCGGGCGCGAGCGACCCGATGGTCATTGCGCGCGGCTATGCCGAGCTTGCCGAGGCGGCGCTGCAGGTGCTCGCCGATGCGACGGTCGCCGAATTCGTCGAGGCGCATGGGCGGATCGCCGACAGCGAATTGGTGGTCCTCGCGCTGGGGCGGCTCGGTGGACGGGCGCTGACGCACGCGTCGGACCTCGATCTGATCTATCTGTTCACCGGCGATCATCTGGCCGAATCCGACGGGCGGCGGCCGCTCGGCGCGACGACCTATTACAACCGCCTCGCGCAGCGGGTGACCGCGGCGATGTCGGTGCCGACCGCGGCGGGCAAGCTCTATGACGTCGATACCAGGCTGCGGCCACAGGGTGCGCAGGGGCCGCTGGTCGTCACGCTCGACAGCTTTGAACGCTATCAGCGCGAGGAGGCCTGGACGTGGGAGCATATGGCGCTGCTCCGCGCGCGGCCCGTCTATGGATCGGACGGTGCGAAGGCCGAGGTGCAGTGCGTCATCGACACGCTGCTCACGGCGCCGCGCGATGCAGGGAAACTGACGCAGGACGCCGCCGAGATGCGCGACAAGATGGCGGCACACAAGCCGCCGAAGGGCGCGCTCGACATCAAGGGCGGGCCGGGCGGGCTGGTCGACCTCGAATTCGCGATGCAGGTGACCCAGCTCGCCAGCGGCGAATGCCATGACCCCAATATCGCGGCGGCGCTCGCGTGCCTGAAGGGCAAGGGCCTCGCACCGCCCGAAGTGTGCGAGGCGCATGCGCTGCTCGCGCGGATGCTCGTGATGCTGCGCCTGACCGCACCCGAAGGTGAACCCGCGACCGCCGCGGCGCGACAACTGGTGGCGAGCCAATGCGGCGAGCCGGGCTGGCCGCAGCTGCTTGCTGCGCATGACGCGGCGCGGCAGGATATTACAAATTGGTGGGCGTCGATTCGCCCCGACCCACAGGAGAAAATGCCATGACCCTCACCATCGGCGATGCTGTTCCCGCAATGAAGCTGCTCGACGCCGACGGCGCGGCGATCGACCTTGCGGGCCTGACGGGCGCGCCGCTGGTCGTCTATTTCTACCCCAAGGCCGACACGCCGGGTTGCACCGTCGAAGCGCAGGATTTCACGCGGCTTGCCGATGACTTCGCGAAGCTCGGCGCGCAGGTGCTGGCGGTGTCGCGCGATGCGCCGGCAAAACTGTGCAAGTTTCGCGACAAATATGGGCTGACCGTCCGTCTCGCGTCCGACGAGGATGGCGCGCTGTGCGAGGCGTTCGGCACCTGGGTCGAAAAGCAGAATTACGGCCGTAGCTATATGGGGATCGAACGCTCGACCTTCCTGTTCGGCGCCGACGGCAAGCTCGCGCGCGAATGGCGCAAGGTACGCGTGAAGGGCCATGCCGAAGCGGTGCTGGAGGCGGCGAAGGCGCTTTGATGATTACTGCCCCTTTTTCCGTTCGCGTCGAGCGCAGTCGAGACGCCGGGCTGGACCGAGGGGCGTCTCGACTTCGCTCGACGCTAACGGGATAGGGAATCCATGAACTCCTTGGGCGAAGCCGCGCGGGCGGTGCTGCTGACCGCCGATCCGCACGCCAAAAGGCGCGCGGCGCGCGAACTGGCGCGCGCATGGCGGCGCGGCGATCTGGCTCATCGCTGCGACGTCGCGATGCCCGATCAGCCAGCCTGGCCCGAATATCCCCAACTGCTGCCGCCCAACCGCATGCCGAGCCGCCGCAAGGGAGGTTCCGAGCGCGGACGCATCGCGATGCTCCACGCGCTCGCGCATATCGAGTTCGTCGCGATCGACCTTGCGGTGGACCTTGTCGGACGCTTTGGGGGAGAATTTCCGCGCGCCTTCGTCGACGACTGGATCGGCGTCGCGGCCGACGAGGCGATGCATTTCGCGCTGCTCGACCGGCGGCTGCGCACGCTCGGTAGCCACTATGGCGCGCTGCCCGCGCACGCGGGTTTGTGGGAGGCGGCGCAGGAAACGAGCGACGATGCGCTGGCGCGGCTGGCGATCGTCCCCATGGTGCTCGAAGCGCGCGGGCTCGACGTCACGCCGGCGATGATCACCCGGTTCGAGGGCGCCGGCGACACGGTTTCGGCGGCGATCCTGCGGCGCATCTATCGCGACGAGATTCGCCATGTGAGCGCGGGCACAGACTGGTTCAACTGGGCGTGCGATGAACAGGGATTCGCCCGGACGTTAACCTGGCAAAGCCTCGTAAAATCGCGATTTCGGGGAGGGTTGAAGCCGCCGTTCAACGACTCAGCGCGCCATGACGCCGGTTTAACGCAAGAATACTACGCCGTTGTTGCTTCGTAAGGATTGACCCCGCAGACAGGCTCGCGGGCGGATGATCAATCATCCAATGCAGACTAAACCGGCACCACCGGAAAATTTTTTCCGTTGGCGACAAGGCAGATGCGGGGTCGTTAAGTGATAAACACTCTTCTGGCGCAAAAGTTTCGTTTTGGGCTGATTTTTTGTGCCACAGCGCTGATGGGCTTCACGGCCCCGACGGTCCAGGCCGCCGAAACCAGCGCCGATGCGGGCATTGTCGTTCCCGACGAACCCGATGACGACAGCTTCACCGCCGGCGTTCCGCAGACCAGCGAAGATACCGAAGCCCGCGCGATTTTCCAGGCGTGGAAGCGCCTCGACACCGGCCTGACCGCCAATATCGGTGTCGCAATCCCGTCGCGGGTGCCGATCGAGAATATGTCGCTGTCGTCGTCCTACGGCATGCGCGTCCACCCGATCACCGGCAAGGTCGCGCGCCACAATGGCGTCGATATTCCCGCGCCGCACGGTACCCCGATCTATGCGACCGCCGACGGCATCGTCGGTCGCGCCCAGCGCCTCGGCGGCTATGGCAATTATGTCGAAATCGAGCATGGCAACGCGATCCAGACGCGCTACGGCCATATGTCCTCCTACATCGTGGCCCCGGGCCAACAGGTGAAGAAGGGGCAGGTCGTCGGTTACGTCGGTTCGACCGGGCGTTCGACCGGCAACCACCTCCATTATGAAGTTCGCATCGAAGGCGCGCCGGTCAATCCGATGCCCTTCTGCCGCCAGGACAGCATGGCGATCGCCGCGATCACCGGCGACAAGCTGGCGATGGGCGGTCCCGAATAAAAAGCTTTTCAGGGTCGGAGAGGAGGGGGCGCCCACCGGTCCAAGCCGGGGCGCCCTTTTCATTTGGGCGGTATGCCTCGGTTGGACGCAAGATCCTCCCCACGCGAAGCGATGGGGAGGTGGCAGCCCGCAGGGCTGACGGAGGGGTTCAAACCTCTCGCCATGACGCACCGTACCGACCCCTCCACCACCGCTTCGCGGCGGTCCCCCTCCCCAACGCTTCGCGATGGGGAGGATCTTCAGGGTCGCCACTCACACCAAAGCCGACAAAACGCCGCGATCCATCGTCACCACAACCCCTTCCATTCGTGCCCGCACTCCCTATCTTGGCACCATGGCCACGCAGCTTTCCGATATCACTCTGTCCCCCGCCGCCGCGGCGCGCGTCCGCTGGATCGCCAACCGCAAGGGTGAAGCAGAGGCTGCACTGCGCCTCGCGGTCGATGGCGGCGGCTGTTCGGGCTTTACCTATCGTTTCGGGCTCGCCGAAGGCATCGATGCGGAGGATATCGTCACCGAGACCGACGGAGTGAAGCTGGTCGTCGATCCCGTCAGCATCGACCTGGTGCGCGGCTGTATCGTCGATTTTGTCGATTCGCTCGGCGGGTCGTCGTTCAAGGTCGAAAATCCTAACGCGGCCTCGGGCTGCGGCTGCGGGTCGAGCTTCTCGATCTGACGCCTTTCGTCGCGACCCCGTTGCTGCCATAGGTGCGGCATGAAAATCGCGACCTTCAACATCAACGGAATCAAGGCGCGCCTGCCGCGTCTCGTCGAATGGCTGGAGGAAACCCAGCCCGATATCGCCTGCCTGCAGGAACTGAAGTCGAGCGACGAGACGATGCCGACCAAGGAGATTGAGGCCGCGGGTTACGGCTTCCTCTATCACGGGCAAAAGGGCTTCAACGGCGTCGCGATCCTCGCCAAAGGCACGACGCCGGTCGAGGTGCAGCGCGGGCTGGCGGGCGAAGCCGAGGACGAGCAGTCGCGTTACCTGGAGGCCGATGTCGACGGCGTGCGCGTCGCGTCGATCTACCTGCCCAACGGCAATCCGCAGCCGGGGCCGAAATTCGATTATAAATTGCGTTGGATGGCGCGGCTGCGCGAGCGCGCGAAGGCGCTGCTCGTCGCCGAGATCCCGACGATCCTGACTGGCGACTATAATGTCATCCCGCACGACGACGATGTGTGGGACCCGCGCGCGATGTCGACCGACGCGCTGATGCAGCCCGAATCGCGCGACGCCTGGTTCCGCCTGCTCGGTGACGGCTGGACCGACGCGATCCGCAGCCGCCATCCGGCGGGCGGGGTGTGGACCTTCTGGGACTATCAGGCCGGCGGCTGGCAGCGCGACCATGGTTTTCGCATCGATCATCTGCTGCTCAGTCCTGCGCTCGCCGACCGGCTGGTCGACGCCGGAGTCGACAAGGACCACCGCGGGCGCGAGAAGGCGAGCGACCATGCGCCGACATGGGCGGTGCTCGCTTGAACGCGCTGTCCGCCAGCCGGCTGGCGGACGTGCCGCTGTTCGCGGACCTCGACGACGCCGCGCGTGCCGAAATCGCCGATGCCTTCACGGTGCGCCATTTCGCCGATGGCGAGGCGCTGCTCGTCCAGAACGAGCGCGCCGAGGGCCTGTATCTGATCGACGAGGGCCGGGTCGATATCGGCAAGCGGCTGCCCGGAGGCGGACTGGCCTTGCTTGCGCAGGTCGGCCCGGGGGAGGTCATCGGCGACATGGCGCTGATCGGCCGCGATATCAAACGATCGGCGATGGGCATCGCGCGCGGACCGGTGCGCAGCTGGTATATGCCCGCCGATCAGTTTCGCGCGGCGTTGTCGCAGCTTCGCCCCGCCTCGCTGCAATTGCAGACCGCGCTTGGCCGGCTGGTCGCGGCGCGGGTTGCGGGCAAGACGCGCGATATTGCCGCGATGCTGTCCGAAACCCCCGATAGCTTCACGCCGCGCCCGCAGCGGGCGCTGCCGCCGGTGAGCGAGGAGGATTTCGCGGCCGAGGCCTTTCTCGCCAAGCTCCCCTGTTGCGCGGCGATGACGCCGGGCCAGCGCCGCGCCTTCTGGGATGCCGGAACGCGCGTCGATGCGCCGGCGGACAGAGATTTGGCGACGCCCGGCGCGGTTTCGGACCGGCTGTGGCTCGTCGTGCGCGGGGCGGTGCGCAGCGGCCTGCCGCACAGGGAGGGTATCTATCAGCTGACCGTCACCGGTCCCGGCCAGCTTGTCGGTCTGTCGCCGATGCTCTCGGGCACGGCACACGACCGGCTGCTGCGGACGAGCGAGCAGGCGACGTTGCTGGCCTTCGACCGCGCGACCTTTGCCGAAATGCTCGGGACCGGCGATGCGCTGAGCCGCGAACTCGGGGTGTCGGTCAACGCCGACCTCGTCACCGCGCTCGACGCGCTCGATCAGGTCGAGGCGCGCATCCTCGCGATGCAGCGCGGGCACGCGGTGGCGGCCTGATATTTCGATGAAGAGACGGGAGATTGCCATGTCGCGCTGGATTGCCGTCGCCCTTTGCCTGACCGCAGCCCCGTCCGCCGGGGCGGACGAGGGCGGTTTCGACGCCGCGCTGCGTGACTTTCGCCAGCTCCATCGCGCCGAAACGCGCCGCGCGAATATTGCCGGGAGCAGCTTTTACGTCGTGCGCGACGGGCAGGTTGTCGCGGCCGACCATCTGGGCGAGCAGGACGCCGAGGCGCATGTCCCGGTCGATGCGCGCACCATCTATCATTGGGCGTCGGTGACCAAGACGATGACGGGTATCGCGATCATGCAGCTGCGCGATCGCGGGCTGCTGTCGCTCGACGACCCGATCGTGAAATATGTCCCCGAACTGGCGGCGGTGCATAACCCCTATGGTGACACGGGCGCGATCACGCTGCGCCAGCTGATGAGCCACAGCGCGGGGTTCCGCAGCGGCACCTGGCCGTGGCGCGAGCATGACTGGCAGCCGTTCGAACCGGCCAACTGGTCGCAGTTGTTGGCGATGCTGCCCTACACGCGGGTCGAGTTCGAACCCGGCAGCCGTTTCGGCTATTCGAACCCCGGCATCGTCTATCTCGGCCAAGTCATCGAGCGGCTCTCGGGCGAGGATTATGAAGTCTATATCGACAAGAACATCCTGAAGCCGCTCGCCATGCACGAAAGCTATTTCGACCGGACGCCGCCGCACCTGCTGCCGCATCGGTCGCACAGCTATACCATCAGCGACGGCAAGCGCGTCGCGGCGCCCTTCGATGTCGATACGGGCGTCACCGTGTCGAACGGTGGGCTCAACGCGCCGATGCCCGACATGGCGAAATATGCCGCCTTCCTGCTCGGCGAGCCTGCGCGGCAGGCGGACTATGATCTGGTGCTGAAGCGCTCGTCGCTCGAGGAAATGTGGGTGCCGCAAATCGCGGCGGGCGAGGATTTCACGCAGGGCCGCATGGCGAAGACGACCCAGAGCGGACTATCCTTCTTCGTCGACCGCGGCGCGGGCGTGCGCTTCATAGGTCACAATGGCGACCAGAACGGCTTTCGCGCCTATCTCAGTCTCTGCCCCGACCAGCGGGCGGGAACGTTGCTGGCGTTCAACACCGAAACGAAGGGCGTCGAGAACAGCCCGGCCAATCGCGATACCGCCGAATCGCGCATCGCGCTGGCGACCGATCGTCTGTGCGAGGCGCTCGCGAAGTAGCTGTGTTGCGGTTCTCCCGTTTGGGCGGAAATATTCTATGTTTTTAGCTAGTTGGTGCATTCGTCTGGCGATAACATGTCGAGCAGGGTTGGCAGCGCGGCCATGTCGCCTGGACTGTGCGCCCCGCCCGCTCACCGCCGATCGAGCCCGCTCCTCGGGAAGGCCCAATCGATTCCATCAACGGGAAATCAACGCTAAAACTCGCAATTCGGCACAGGAAGCACTTTCATATCCTCTGGCGTTCGGCCTGTAGAAACTTCCTTCACATCCATCGAGCAACTGCGAACAGGATTGTTGCCGTCCGGTATCTGGGTGATGTTATATGTCGCATTGGCTTTTGGCGTGAATTCGATAACGTTTATGCAAGACGAGTAAAGCTGAGAATTATAGCCTCCGTAGGTTTGCTTCATGGTAAAGCCCAATATCTCTACCTTCTTTCCGGCTTCAATTTTTATCGGTTTTTCTTTTGTATTTCGACCAATTCCAGCGCTATAATCAATAAGCTTTTGAGATAACTGACATTCATCGCCTTTCATGGTCCGGTAATATTGATAATCTCCGCTGAAAACGGATAGTCTCAAGCCTCCCTTAGGAAAGATAAATGTTGCGGTCTCTGTTGCGCCGGTAGGGACTTTGTATTTTTTCTGGCCAAGCTCGTTTCTATCGACTGATCCTCCGAGCACAACGGCAAGAATTAGGGCAAATGCTATTCTCATTTGTCAATATTCCCTGAAACTTCGTAAATTCATTATATTGTCGGGGCCGCGCCTACCGGTTCTTGCGCCCCTCGATCAGCCCGTCGACGAGGCTCGGGTCGGCCAGCGTCGATGTGTCGCCCAATGACCCGAAATCATTCTCCGCGATCTTGCGCAGGATCCGGCGCATGATCTTGCCCGAGCGCGTCTTGGGCAGGCCAGGTGTCAGGTGGATATGGTCGGGGGTCGCGATCGGGCCGATTTCCTTGCGCACCTGCTGCTTCAATGCGGCGGCGACCTCCTCGGTCGCTTCGACCCCGGCGTTGAGCGTCACATAGGCGTAAATGCCTTGGCCCTTGATGTCGTGCGGGAAGCCGACGACCGCGGCCTCGGCGACGTCCGCGTGCAGGACGAGCGCGCTTTCGACCTCGGCGGTGCCCATGCGGTGGCCCGACACGTTGATGACGTCGTCGACGCGGCCGGTGATCCGCCAATAGCCGTCGGAGTCGCGGCGGCAGCCGTCGCCAGTGAAATACTTCCCCTTGTAGGTCGAGAAATAGGTCTCGGCGAAGCGCGCGTGATCGCCGTAGATCGTGCGGGCCTGTCCGGGCCAGCTGTGGGTGATGCACAGATTGCCTTCGGCCGCGCCGCCGCTCTGTTCGTCGACGAGCACACCGCCCTCGGCATCGACGAGCTGCGGGCGGATGCCGAAGAAGGGCTTGCCGGCGCTGCCGGGCTGCGCGGGATGCGCGCCGGGCAGGGTGGTGATCATGATGCCGCCGGTCTCGGTCTGCCACCAGGTGTCGATCACGGGCACGCGGCCCTTGCCGACGATGTCGCTGTACCAGCGCCAGGCCTCGGGGTTGATCGGTTCGCCGACGCTGCCGAGCAGGCGGATCGACGACAGGTCGTGGCGGGTGACATAATCGTCGCCCTCGCGCATCAGCGCGCGGATCGCGGTCGGCGCGGTGTAGAGGATGTTGACCTGGTGCTTGTCGACGACCTGCCAGAAACGGTCGTGGTCGGGGTAGTTGGGGACGCCCTCGAACATCAGGGTCGTCGCGCCATTTTGCAGCGGGCCATAGACGACATAGCTATGCCCGGTGACCCAGCCGATGTCGGCGCTGCACCAGAAAATCTCGCCGGGGCGATAGTCGAAGCCGTACCAGAAGGTGCTCGCGGTCCAGACCGAGTAGCCGCCGACGGTGTGCAGCACCCCCTTCGGCTTGCCGGTCGATCCCGAGGTGTAGAGGATGAACAGCGGATCCTCGGCGTTCATCGGCTCGCAGGGGCAAGTGTCGCCGACGTCGGCTGAGAGCGCATCGTACCAATGGTCGCGGCCTTCGGTCATCGCGACGTCGCCGCCGGTGTGGGCGATGACGAGCACCGCCTTGACGTCGACGCGTTCGAGCGCCTTGTCGACATTGGCCTTGAGCGGAACGGTCTTGCCGCCGCGCAGCCCCTCGTCGGCGCAGATCACCCAGTCGCTGGCGCAATCCTCGATGCGGCCGTGGATCGCCTCGGGCGAGAAGCCGCCGAAGACGACGCTATGCACCGCGCCGATGCGCGCGCAGGCGAGCATCGCCACCGCGCCCTCGGGGATCATAGGCATATAGATGGTGACGCGGTCGCCCTTTTGGACGCCCATATTCTTGAGCGTATTGGCGAAGCGGATGACGTCGGCGAGCAGTGCGGCATAGCTGATCGTGCGCGTCTCGCCGTCGGGGGCGTCGGGCTCGAAGATGATCGCGGTGCGGTCGCCATGGCCGGCGGCGACATGGCGATCGACGGCGTTGTGACAAAGGTTGAGGACGCCGTCCTCATACCATTGGATCGACACCGGATCGTAGGACCAGTTGGCGATCTTCGTCGGCGGGCTGATCCAGTCGATCCGCTTCGCCTGTTCGGCCCAGAAGGCATCGGGGTCGGCGATGCTCTCGGCATAGAGCCGGTCGTAGTCGGCGGCGGTGCAATGGGTGTTCGCGGCGGCGTCGGCGGGGACCGGGACCAAAGGTTCGGAGGGGGGTAGGTCGGACATGTTGCTTCTCCCGCTTTTCAGGCCCGTCGCTTAGGCCGCGAATCTTGTCAGTCCCTCCTTATCCGTTCGCATCGAGCGAAGTCGAGGTGCCCGTCGGTCGCATACGACTTCGGGGTGTCTCGACTTCGCTCGACACGAACGGGTGGAGGGGATTAGAGGCGGCACGAGACCGCAATGGAAAGGACTATCGATGACCGGGATCGGCGAAGAGGTCGGGCGGCTGCTCGACGGGCTGGGCGTAGACCGGGCGTTGTGGACCGACGGATCGATGCCGTCGGTGACGCCGCTGACCGGCGAGCCGGTCGCGATGCTGCGCGTCGCCGATGCGGCGGCGATCGACGAGACGCTGGACAAGGCGGTTGGCGCCTTTCGCGCATGGCGCAACGTTCCGGCACCGCGGCGCGGCGAACTGGTACGGCTGTGGGGCGAGGAATTGCGCGCGGCCAAGGACGATCTGGCGAAGCTGGTGACGATCGAGGCGGGCAAGATTCCGTCCGAGGGCGCGGGCGAAGTGCAGGAGATGATCGACATCTGCGACTTCGCGGTCGGGCTTTCGCGCCAGCTTTACGGCCTGACCATCGCGACCGAGCGGCCGGGGCACCGGATGATGGAGGTGTGGCACCCGCTGGGCGTCGTCGGGGTGATTTCGGCGTTCAACTTCCCCGTCGCGGTGTGGGCGTGGAATGCCACGCTGGCGCTGGTGTGCGGCAACAGCGTGGTGTGGAAGCCGTCGGAAAAGACGCCGCTGACCGCGCTCGCCACGCAGGCGATTTTCGCGCGCGCGGTTGCTCGGTTCGGCGATGCGCCGGAGGGCCTGTCGCAACTGCTGATCGGCGGGCGCGAGGCGGGCGAGGCATTGGTCGACGACAAGCGCGTGGCCTTGCTGTCGGCGACGGGGTCGACGCGCATGGGCCGCGCGGTCGCGCCGCGGCTGGCCGAGCGCTTCGCGCGCGCTATCCTCGAGCTTGGCGGCAACAATGGCGTGATCGTCGCGCCCTCGGCCGATCTCGACCTCGCGCTGCGCGGGGTGGCGTTCGGCGCGATGGGGACCGCGGGGCAGCGCTGTACGACGACGCGGCGATTGTTCCTGCACGACAGCATCTACGACGGCTTCGTCGCCAAGCTGAAGGCGGCCTATGCGAGCGTCGGGGTCGGCAATCCGCTGGCGGGCGAGGTCCTCGTCGGGCCGCTGATCGACCGCGCCGCGTTCGAAATGATGCAGGAGGCGCTGGCGGCGGCCAAGGCGTCGGGCGGCGTCGTGCAGGGCGGGGAGCGCGTCGGCGAAGGCGCGAGCTTCTATGTGCGGCCCGCGCTGGTCGAGATGCCGGGGCAGGTCGGGCCGGTGCTCGAAGAGACCTTCGCGCCGATCCTTTATGTCATGCGTTATGACGACCTCGATGCGGTGATCGACGAACATAATGCGGTCGCTGCCGGCCTGTCGTCGGCGATCTTCACCACCGACATGCGCGAGGCCGAACGCTTCTTGGTCGCCAGCGACTGCGGGATCGCCAACGTCAACCTCGGCACCAGCGGCGCCGAGATTGGCGGGGCGTTCGGCGGCGAGAAGGAGACCGGCGGCGGGCGCGAGAGCGGGGCGGACAGCTGGCGCCAATATATGCGGCGCGCGACGAACACGGTGAATTATTCGGACGCGCTGCCGCTGGCGCAAGGGGTGTCGTTCGACATCTAGGATAGGGTGGTCAGTAGCAGTCCCACTGGTAGAAGATCTTGCTGAAGTCGCGCTTGAGCAGGTCTTCGCGCCGGATCATGAACTGGCCCTGCCCGGAGTCGCCCCACATGATGTGGTCGTCGCTCCACAGGTTGAGGAGGACGCGGTCGACGTCCTGATAGCGCTTGTCCGCGCGCCAGTCGGACTGGGTAAAGCCGGGGTGGCCGCCGACATGGTGGCCATGGGTCGCCAGTTCGATCTGCTTGTCGGCGAAGGCATAGATGCGGTCGCTCTTGGCGCGGTCGTTGAGCAGCGTGGCGAGGTCGCGTTCGGCGAGCCAGGATTCGACCGAGGGTATCTGGTCGGTCCGTTTCGGCTTCAGCGCGACGCCTCGCGCGACGGCGGCGTCGTAGAGCGGGGAATAATCGTCGATCCCGCGGTCGCCCGCTGGCCGTCCGCTGTGCAACTGGCCGGGGCCGTCCATTTTTTCGCGCCAGATGACACGAAACTTGCCGGCCTCGGGCTTCTCGAAATTCGCGCCATACAGGTCGTCGCGGGCGAGGAAGAATTGCAGCACGCCGCTGGTCGGATAGTCGGGCAGCGGCGGCAGTTCGGCAAAATCGACCTGCGCCAGGAAGGACATCGGTCGTCCTTCGGGGTCGGCGGGCCACGCTTCGCCGGCCGCCAGCCAGACCGGGCCGCCGATGCGTGTGCCCCCCGCCGTGGCGGGGGCCGGACCCGCCGGCTCGAGTTCGATCGCGGGGAGGCTGTGTTTTGCCTGCCAGGCGGCAAATTCGGACACCGCCGGATCGCGTAGCAATTCCTGCATCGTCGGCTCGGCGGGTATCGCCGGTGTGCAGCCGAACATCGTCGCGGCTGCGAGGGCCGCAGGGAGCAGGAGCCTTTTCATGTGGTGGAGCCTATCGGCTTAGCCGATCGTGCGCGAGTGAATTTGGGACGATGTTCCCCTCCCGCTTGCGGGAGGGGAGAGGCTTATGCGCGCCAGCCGAAGCGATCCTCGCCCAGCGCCACGACCGCGCCCGCCGTGCCGACCGGCTCGGCCTTGCCGTCGGTCAGGAACGCCAGCATCGCGGCATCGCTGACATCGACATGCGCCAGCGTGCGCTGGCCATCGGGCGTGCGCGCCACCACCACGCCGGCTTTCGGCGCGCCGTCGCGGCCATAGAAGACGGTGTAGCTTTCGATCGTCGCCGGCCCCGCATAGTCCTTGACCAGTTCGGGGACGGGGCCGCGCTTTTCCTCGGCTTCGGCCTGATAGTCGAAATCCTGCGGGAAGCTGGCGGCGGCGATCGGTTCGCTGCCGAGGACGATGCAATGATTGTCGGTCGCGAAGCCGCCATTGGCGAACAGGAAGCCGTAGCGGCCCTCCTTGCGCAGCTTTTCGACCATCGAGACCACCGCGTGGCTCATGTAATTGGCGATCGGGCCGCCGCCGAAGGTCAGGCCGCCGAAAACGGTCGCGGGCTTGTCGACCGACCAGCCGAGCGTACGCCGCGCCATCTTGGGCACGCAGGGGAAGCAGCTGTAGAGTTCGACGCAATCGAAATCCTCGACGGTCATGCTGTTGAGCGCGAGCGTGCGGTTGATGCTCGTTTCCATGCTGACGCTGCCGTCGTAGCGGTCGCGGTGGAGGATGTTGGCGGGCTCCTTTGCGGCGGCGCCCATGCCCACGTAAATGATCCGGTCGTCGGCGATGCCGCGGCGCCGCGCCTCGGCGAGGCTGGTGACGATGAAGCCCGCACCCTGATTCACCGACGAATTGGCGACCATCAGCTTCGAATAGGGAAAGGCGATCGGGCGGTTGCGCTCGTCGACGGTCAGGATGTCTGCCGGCGTCGCGGGCTTGCGGATCCACGCGCCATCGTTGGCGGCGGCGACTTCGGAAAAACGCGACCAGATCGCGGCGCTTTCGTCCTGTGCCTCGGTCAGCGTCTGGCCCCAGGCGGCGCGGGTGGCGTTTTCGTAGAGCGGATAGACATCGACCGGGGCCGAGAGCCCGTGCAATTGCGAATAATTGGGTTCGCGGCGGGTCGCGACCTGGCGGATCGCGTTGTAGCTTTTGTCTTCGCCTTTCGCGGCCTTGGCGGCGCGGCCGGCGGCGGTGCGCAGCGCTTCGGCACCGACGATCGCGGCGAGTTTGATCTCGCCGGCGCCGATGCGGTTCGCGGCCTCGTTGAGCAGGCGGATCGGGGTGTCGCCGTGCGGGGCGGCGGACTGGTAGTTGATCGCAGGGGTCGCACCGATCGCGGCGGCGAGCGGTTCGGGAAGCTTGCCGAGGCTGTGGAAGCTGATCTGGTCGACGATCGCGAGGCTGTCGATTTCGGTCAGCGACACGCCCGCGTCTTCGGCGGCGACCTTCAGCGCCGCGACCATCAGGCCAAGCGAATCGAGGCCCTGGTCGGGATCGGCGGGGCGGTCGTTGACCTGCCCGACGCCGATGATGACGGGGATAAGTTCGGGATCGGTCATTGTCATCCTAGCGTGCCTTCCACTCGGGCTTGCGCTTCTGCGCGAAGGCGAGCGGGCCTTCGCGCGCGTCCTCGCTGCGCATCAGCTGGTTGCGTTCGAGCGTGTTCGCCTCCCACGCCGCCGCGTCCGACGCGATACGGCCCTCGTGGATGCCGAGCGCGACGCGTTTCGACACCTGCACCGACAGCGGCGCGTTGGCGGCGATCTTTTCGGCGAGCGCGATGGCGGTCGGCATCAGGTCGGCGAGCGGGACAACGCGATTGGCGAAGCCATAGCGATGCGCGGCCTGTGCATCGAAGGGGTCACCGGTGAGCAGATGCTCCATCGCGAGCTTTTGCGGCAGCTGGCGCGCGATGCGAAAGGCGCCGCCGGCGGCGGCGAACAGCCCGACCTTGACCTCGGGCAGGCCGAATTGGGCGGTTTCCGCGGCGACGACGATGTCGCTCATCAGCGCGATCTCGCAGCCGCCGCCAAAGGCGAAGCCGTTGACCGCCGCGATGATCGGTTTCGAGATCGGGTGCGCGACCATGCCCGCGAAGCCCCACGCCTGTTGCGCCTCATCGTCGGGTGCGAGCTTGCCGCCGCGCGACAGCGCGACAAGGTCGGCGCCGGCGCAGAAGCTCTTGTCGCCCGCGCCGGTGATCACGACGACGCGGATCTCGGGGTCGTTCTCGGCCTCTTCGAGTGCGGTGCCGATGCCGACATGGACGTCGGCATTGACCGCGTTGCGCGCCTCGGGCCGGTTGATCGTGATGATCAGGATATGGCCCTGACGCTGCGTCAGAACGGCGGGGGCGGCGGTGTCGGTCATCGAATCTCTCCCTTTGTCGTAGGGGAGTATCGGCGTGAGTTGACGTTTACGTCAACTGTAAAGGGATGAATCCTCCCTGTCGCGAAGCGATGGGGAGGTGGCAGCGGCGCAGCCGCTGACGGAGGGGCCATGGCGCGACGTCGCCGGCCCCTCCACCACCGCTTCGCGGCGGTCCCCCTCCCCACGGCTGCGCCGCAGGGAGGATCTCTATCTTCAGATCGACTGCCCGGTCTTCGCCCAGTCGGCGAGGAAGCCTTCGATGCCCTTTTCGGTCAGGATGTGCTTGAACAGCCCCTTGATGACCGACGGCGGCGCGGTCATCACGTCGGCGCCGATCTTGGCGGCTTCGAGAACATGGATGCCGTGGCGGACGCTGGCGACGAGGATTTCGGTCTCATAGCCATAATTGTCGTAGATCAGCCGGATATCCGAAATCAGCTGCATGCCGTCGAAGCCGTTGTCGTCGTGGCGGCCGACGAAGGGCGAGACGAAGGTCGCGCCGGCCTTGGCCGCGAGCAGCGCCTGCGCCGCCGAGAAGCAGAGGGTGACATTGACCATCGTGCCGTCGCCGGTCAGCGCCTTGCACGTCTTGAGGCCGTCGATGGTCAGCGGCACCTTGATGCAGACGTTGGAAGCGATCTTGCGGAGGATTTCGGCCTCCTTCATCATCGTTTCATGGTCGAGCGCGACGACCTCGGCCGACACGGGGCCGGTGGTGAGGGCGCAAATCTCGCGCGTCACTTCCTTGAAGTCGCGGCCCGACTTGGCGATCAGCGAGGGGTTGGTGGTGACCCCGTCGAGCAGGCCGGTCGCGGCGAGTTCCTGGATGTCGGCGATTTCGGCGGTGTCGGCGAAGAATTTCATGGTGCGGGGGATCCTTGTGCGGGGCGATTCGGTGGTTGGTTATCGCCCTAGAGCAGTGCGCGAGAAAACTGAACCGTCACCCGCTGTTCGTCATTGCGAGCGAAGCGAAGCAATCCAGAGCGGCCTTGCACAGCCCTGGATTGCCGCGTCGCTTCGCTCCTCGCAATGACGGGGGAGGAAAGGGCTAGCGTTCCGCGTTTGTTCCGATTATGCGAACCCCATGGCCAAAGCGAAACGCCAATATGTCTGCCAGAATTGCGGCTCGGCCACCTATCGCTGGCAGGGGCAATGCGCCGATTGCGGCGAGTGGAACACGCTGGTCGAGGAAGCGGGCGAAACGGCCTTTTCGGCGAAGCACGACCTCAGCAAAGGCGGACGGACGATCGCGCTCGAGGCGCTCGACGCGCACAGCATCATGCCCGAGCGGATGCTGTGCGGCATCGCCGAGTTCGACCGCGCGCTGGGCGGCGGTTTCGTCGCGGGGTCGGCGACGCTGATCGGCGGCGATCCGGGGATCGGCAAGTCGACGCTGTTGTTGCAGGCGGCGGGGCGGCTGGCGCTGGCGGGCAAGACGGTCGTCTATATCAGCGGCGAGGAAGCCGCGGCGCAGGTGCGGCTGCGCGCGCAGCGGCTGGGGCTCGGCAAGGCGCCGGTGCAATTGGCGAGCGCGACCTCGGTGCGCGATATCCTCGCGACGCTTGGCGGAAGCGATCCCGATTTCATCGTCATCGATTCGATCCAGACGATGCACAGCGACCTGATCGAAGGCGCGCCGGGGACGGTGAGCCAGGTCCGCGCCTCGGCGCAGGAACTGATCCGCTATGCCAAGGACAGCGGCGCGGCGCTGGTGCTCGTCGGCCATGTCACCAAGGACGGGACGATCGCGGGGCCCCGCGTGCTCGAACATATGGTCGATACCGTGCTGGCGTTCGAGGGCGAGCGCAGCCATCAATATCGCATCCTGCGCGCGGTCAAGAACCGTTTCGGCGGCACCGACGAGATCGGGGTGTTCGCGATGGGCGAGGGCGGGCTGGGCGAAGTCGCCAACCCGTCGAGCCTGTTCCTGACCGACCGCAGCCGCGACGTGCCGGGGTCGGTGGTGTTCCCCGCGCTCGAAGGCACAAGGCCGGTGCTGGTCGAGGTGCAGGCGCTGACCGTGCGGCTGGCGAGCGGAGCAACGCCGCGCCGCGCGGTGGTTGGCTGGGACAGCGGGCGGCTCGCGATGGTGCTCGCGGTGCTCGAGGCGCGCTGCGGGCTGCAGCTTGGCGGGGCGGAGGTCTATCTGAATATCGCGGGCGGTTATCGGCTCACCGATCCCGCGGCCGACCTCGCGGTCGCGGCGGCGCTGATCTCGGCGTTCAGCGAGCGGCCGGTGCCCGCCGATGCGATCGTGTTCGGCGAATTGTCGCTGTCGGGCGAGGTGCGCCCGGTGTCGCACGACGGGCTGCGGTTGCGCGAGGCGGCGAAGCTCGGTTTCTCGACCGGCTGGGGTCCCAAGGGGATGAAGGGCGTCGGCGGGATTTCGGTCACCGGTTTCGGCCGATTGGGCGAACTCGTTGACCTGATGCTCGGGCGCGACTAGCGACCGGCAAATGGGAAGTCTGACGGCTCTGGATATCGTCGTGCTCGTGCTGGTTGGCGGCGGCGCGGTGCTCGGTTTTACGCGCGGCCTGGTGCAGGAGGTGACGACCCTCCTCGCCTGGGTGCTGGCGATCGTCGCCGTGCGCCTGTTTCACGGCATGGTGACCGGCCTCGTCAGCGGCTGGGTCGGGACCCAGGGCGGCGCGGCGGTGCTCGCCTTCGTGCTCGTTTTCGGCGGGGTGTTCGCGCTCGCCAAATGGGGATCGCGCGCGATGGGCAAGCGCAGCCGCGCCTCGCTCGTCGGCGGGTTCGACCGCGGGCTGGGCGCGGGCTTCGGTGCCGTGAAGGGGCTGCTGATCGCTTCGATCGGCTTCCTGCTCGTCACGCTGCTGTACGACATCGGTTATGGCAATACGCAGCGCCCGGCGTGGATGACCGACAGCCGCACCTATCCGGCGCTCAATGCCACGAGCGCGGCGATGAGCAAGGTCATCGCCGAGCGCCGCGCCGCAGCGCGCGAGGCCGAGGCAAACGGCAGCGCCAAGGACAACAAGGACGCGTCCGCCGCGGGCGCGAAATGAGCGCGCCGCTCTATAATCGCGACATTTTGTCGCTCGCGGTCGCGACCGCCGAATATCTGCCGCTGCCCGATGCGCGCCATCACGCCTCGCTGCGCGCGCCGCTCTGCGGCAGCCGGATCATCCTCGATCTCGATACCGACGGCGATGGCCGCGTGACCGCCGTGGGCCTGCATGTCGAGGCCTGCGCGCTCGGACAGGCGTCGGCGGCACTGCTCGCGCGCCATGCGAAGGGGCGAAGCCTCGACGATATCCGCGCCGCGCGGACAGCCATAGCGGGCTGGTTTGGCGGCACCGGCGACCAGCCCGACTGGCCCGGCTTCGACCTGCTGGCGCCGGCGAAGGATTATCCCGCGCGGCACGGCGCCATCCTGCTGCCCTTCGATGCGGCGATCGCGGCCTATGAGGCGGAGACCGCGGGCGCATGAGCCTGTTGCTGCTCGCGACCGCCGCGTCGGACATCGCGGCCGGCAATGGTGTCGCGACCGACACGATGTTGTTCGAAGGGGCGATCCTGCTCGGCGTCGCGACCCTGTTCGTCATGATCTTTCGCCGCCTCGGCCTCGGTGCGGTGCTCGGCTATCTGATCGCGGGCGCGCTCGTTGGCCCGCATGGGCTGGGGCTGGTCGGTGGCGGCGAATCGAAACTCGCCTTCGCCGAGATCGGCATCGCCTTCCTGCTGTTCCTCGTCGGGCTCGAACTCCATCCGCGCCGCCTGTGGGAACTGCGCCGCGCGATCTTTGGGCTGGGCATGGCGCAGGTCGTGGTGAGCGGGCTGATCCTCACCGCGCTGATCCTCGCGACGCTGGGGTTCAGCTGGCAGGCGGCGCTGGCGCTCGGCCTGCCGCTGGCGCTGTCATCGACCGCGCAGGTCCTGCCCAGCCTCAAATCTTCGGGCACGATCAATTCGCCCTTCGGCGAAAAGGCCTTTTCGATCCTGTTGTTCCAGGATCTCGCGATCGTGCCGATGATCACCATCGTCGCCGCGCTGTCGCGCGCGCCCGCCGACCCGTCGGCGCCGCCGGGATGGCAGATGGGGCTTTATACGGTCGGCGCGATCGCCGCGCTGGTTCTGGTCGGACGCTTCATCGTCAACCCGTTGCTGCGCCTCGTCGGGCGCTATGGCGAGCGCGAGCTGTTCGTCGTCGTCGGGCTGCTGGTGGTGCTGGCGAGCGCGGCCTTCATGCACAGCCTGCATCTGTCGACCGCGCTCGGGGCCTTCATCGCGGGTGTGATGCTCGCCGACTCGCCGTACCGGCACGAGATCGAGGCCGATGTCGAGCCCTTCCGCCTCGTCCTGCTCGGCCTGTTTTTCCTTGCGGTGGGCATGGTGCTCGATGTCGGCGCGGTGATGGAGCGGCCCTGGCTCGTCCTCGGCCTCGCGGCGGGGCTGGTCGCGGTCAAGGTCGGCGTTCTCACCGGGATCGCGCGCGTGTACGGCATGTCGTGGAAGGCCGCGCTCGGCCTCGGTCTGCTGCTCAGCCAGGGCGGCGAGTTCGGTTTCCTGCTCTTCACCCAGGCGTCGGACGCGCTGCTGATCGCCCCCGAGGCAGCGAGCCTGTTCAGCGCGGTGGTGACGCTGTCGATGGTGTCGACGCCCTTCCTGATGCTGTTCGCGCGCAACCTGGAATTCGCGCCCGACCGCGATGGCCAGGAGCTCGCCGGTCCCGAGGATGCGCCGCGCGGATCGGCGCTGGTGATCGGTTATGGGCGGTTTGGACAGATCGTTTCGCAGATGCTGCATGCGGTCGATTGTTCGGTGACGCTGATCGACAAGAAGCCGAGCCAGATCGAGCTGTCGGAACGGTTCGACACCAAGGTCTATTTCGGCGACGGGCTGCGGCTCGACCTGCTGCGCCGCGCGGGGGCCGATGACGTCAAGCTGATTGTCTATTGCATCGACGATCGCAGCGTCGATGCCGCCGCGCTGCGCCCGGTGGTCGAGGCCTTCCCCAATGCGAAGGTGCTGATGCGCGTGTTCGACCGCCGCCAGTTGATGGCGATCGACGGGGCGGGAGCGAGCGGCGCGGTGCGCGAGGTGTTCGAAAGCTCGATCGCGCTGGGGTTGATGGCGCTCGAACAGCTCGACATCGACCGGCGCGAGATCGAGGATGTCGAAGCGGCGCTGCGTCACCTCGACGAGGTGCGGCTCGATGCGCAGCTGGTCGATGGAGACCTGTCGGCGGGCATGGACCATCGTTTCCAGCCCGGGGGTAGCCGCGAGGGGACGAGCATCCTCGAGAAACTGCGCGAAACGCGCCGCGCGGCGAAGCTGGCGAAGGAAGAGGCCGAGGGTGAGCCATTCGCCTAGGCGGCGTCGGCGCCGTCCAGAAACGCCGCGACCTTGTCGAGGCCATAGTCTTCGGTCACGAAGCTTTGGCCGATGCCCCGCGTCAGGATCAGCGGCAGCTTGCCGCCGCGTACCTTCTTGTCGTGCGCCATGTGCGCCGCGAGCGTCGCGCCGTCGCTGTTGACGCCGGCGCTCGCGAGGCTGTGCGGCAGGTCGACGCTGGCGAGATGGTCACGGACGCGGGCGGCGTCCTCCGGCGGGCAGAGGCCGTTCGCGGCCGAAAACTGATGCGCCAGCACCATGCCCGCGGCGACCGCTTCGCCGTGGAGCAGTCGGTCCGAATAGCCGGTCTCGGCCTCGAGCGCGTGGCCGAAGCTGTGGCCGAGGTTGAGCAGCGCGCGGATATCCTGCGTTTCGCGCTCGTCGGCGGCGACGATGCGCGCCTTGGCCGATACGCTGTGCGCAATCGCCTTGTGCCGGGCGGCGCTGTCGCCCGCGAGCAACGCGGCGCCGTTCGCCTCGCACCAGGCGAAGAAGGTGGGATCGTCGATCAGGCCATATTTGACGACTTCGGCATAGCCCGCGCCGAGTTCGCGGCGCGGCAGCGTTGCGAGCGTCGTCGGATCGATCAGGACGAGCGCGGGCTGGTGGAAGGCGCCGATGAGATTCTTGCCCGCCGCGACGTTGATCGCGGTCTTACCGCCGACGCTGCTGTCGACCTGCGCCAGCAGCGTGGTCGGCACCTGTACGAAGGCACAGCCGCGTTTGACGATGCTGCACGCGAAACCGACGAGGTCGCCGATCACCCCGCCGCCGAGCGCGATGACATGGTCGCTGCGTTCCACGCCCTCGCCGATCAGCCATTCGGTGAGGCGGCCGAGGCCGGCCCAGCTCTTGCTGCCCTCGCCCGCCGGCAGGACCAGCGAGGAGAAGGAAATGCCTTCGGCGCCGAGCGAGGCGCCGACTGACGTCAGATAGTGCTGCGCGACATGGTCGTCGGTGACGATCATCGTGCGCGGGCGCTTGAGCAGCGGCGCGACATGAGTGCCGATGTCGCGGATCAGGCCGTCGCCGATCAGGATCGGATAGCTGCGGCTGCCGAGTTCGACGGTCAGGCGTTCCATTGCGAAAGGGCCTCCAAAATCGCGCGCACCGTATGGTCGTGCGGGCTCGACGCCGAGCTAACGCGGATATGCGCCTCGGCATAGATCGGGTTACGGACGACGGCGAGTTCGCGCAGCACCTCGCCCGGATCGCGATTCTTGAGCAGCGGGCGGTGGCTGCGGCGCCCGACGCGTTCGACGAGGGTCGGAATGTCGGCGTCGAGCCAGATCGACAGGCTCGCCTGCTTGATCAGCGCGCGCGTCTCTTCGTTCATGAAGGCGCCGCCGCCGGTTGCGAGGACGAGCGGCTTGCCGGTCAGCAGGCGCGCGATGACGCGGCGCTCGCCGTCGCGGAATTGCGCCTCACCGAAGCGCGCGAAAATCTCGCTGATCGTCATGCCCGCCGCGCGCTCGATCTCGTCGTCGGCGTCGGCGAAGCGCATCCCGAGCCGTGAGGCGAGACGACGGCCGATCGTCGACTTGCCCGACCCCATCAGCCCGACGAGAACGATCGGCCGCTCGCGGATCGCCGCGGACAGGGCACCCGAGGAAATCGGTGCCGGGCTTTTCGGGTTTCGCGTCATGCTGGGCGCGGCTATACCGGCTGGACCGCGCGGGACAATGGTTTTGCTGCGCCGCGCAAAACGGGCTTCTGGTCGGCAAAGGATGGCATTGGATATTGCGCAGGCGGGGCAGATCGGGGAAAGGCCGCTGGGTCGGTCGATTGGTCGTGTTCCTGTTGGTGCTGCTGGTTTTCTGGCTGCTGCTGATTTTCCTGGGCCGGCCGATCGAACCGCGAATGATTGAGGTGGATGTGACCGACAAGATTGCCGACAGCGCGACGCCCGAAAGCCGCCCGCAATGAAGACGCGGCTGGTATCGCTGACGCTGGGCCTGTCGGGCGCCGCTCTCGCCGCCGCGCTGGTCCTGCCCGCGCTCGCGCAGGAATCGCTGCTGCCCGAAGGTTTCGGCAATCCGGCCCCGACGCCAAGCCCGTCGCCGACCCCCGCGCCGACCGCGACACCGACCCCTTCGTCGACGCCGAAGGCCGGGCCGGTCGCCCCGACCGTTACCGCGACGCTCCCCGGCACCGCCACGACCGCGACTGCGACCGACGACGAGGAGCTCGAGGACGGCGAAGAGGTCGAACCCGGCACGCTGAAATACGACCTGCCGCCCGGTGCGCGGCGCCTGCTTACCCGCATCGGCCCGCTGACCCCGGAAACCGGCGGGCTTGGCCCCGACGCGTTCGGCGTGCGCGGCCAATATGCCGCCGCGATCATGCGTTCGACGCGCGGGCCGCTGGCGTCGCGCTGGGGCGCGATCCTGCTGCGGCGTTCGCTCGCCTCCGCGATCGACACCCCCGACACGATCAATGGCGCCGACCTCGCCGCCGACCGCGCTGGCTTGCTGCTGCGTATGGGCGAGGCGAGCGTCGCACGCACGATCGTCCAGTCGGTCGATTACGACCGCGCGAGTCCGCGGCTCGTCGCGACGGCGCAGCAGGTTTTCCTCGCCAACGCCGATCCCGCCGGCATGTGCCCCTATGTCCCCGCCGGCCTTGCGCATGGCGACGAACAGGCGTGGCGGCTCGCCGCCGGCATCTGTGCCGGCCTGTCGGGCGAGGCGGGTCCCGCCGGCTGGGCGATGAGCCGCGTGCGATCGAGCGGCAAGGTATCGAATTTCGACATTTTGCTCGCCGAACGCGTGCTCGGCGCGAGCGGCGCGGGCGGGCGTTCGATCACGATCCAGTGGGACAAGATCGACAAATTGACGAGCTGGCGCTTCGGCATGGCGACCGCGACCGCGACGCCGATTCCGGCGCCGCTGCGCGGCACCGCCACCCCGGCGATGCGCGCCTGGACCGTGCTCGCGCCGATGAGCGAGATGGCCGACCGCGTCGCCGCCGCGCCCGACGCCGCGGCACGCGGGGTGCTGTCGAGCGAAGCCTATGTCTCGCTGCTCAGCGCCGCGGCGAGCGACGAGGAGCCGCCCGAAAGCCTGGCTGCGCAGACCGACCTGTTGCGCAGTGCCTTTGGCGGCGAAACGGCGGCCGATCGCTATGCGGCGATGGAAAGCCTGTGGGGCCGAGGCAGCAATCCGGTCGATCGTTACGCGGCGCAGGTCGCGACCGCTCGCGCCGCCGCGGCGTTGCCGGTCGGCACCGCGGTCGGCAGCGATCCCTGGCAGCTGATCGGGTCGATGCTCGCGGGCGGTTACGACAATCGCGCGATCGATTGGGTGCCGACGGTCAATGTCGGCAGCCGCGCCTGGGGGGTCCTCGCGGTTGGATCGCCGCGCGCGCTCAACGGCACGACCGCGAGCGCGGTGTCGAGCTTTTCGGGCGATGACGACAGCGCCGATTATCAGCGTAGCAAGCTGCTGCTCGCGGGGCTGGCCGGTCTCGGGCGCATCGACAGCGGCCAGGCCGCGTCGGCGGCGAGCGATCTCGAGGTGAACCTCGGCAAGCAGACGCGCTGGACGCGCGCGATTTCGGACGCCGCAGCGCGCGGCGAACCGGGCATGGTCGCGCTGCTCGCGGCAGCGGGGATGCAGGGCGACTGGTCGACGATGCCGCCCTATCATCTCTATCATATCGTGAAGGCGTTGCGCGAAGTCGGGCTGGCGTCGGAGGCGCGGATGATCGCGGCCGAGGCGCTGGTTCGGGTCTGACCATGCGCGACGGCGACGCCGCGCTGATCGACCGTTTCCTCGAAATGATGGCCGCCGAACGCGGCGCGGCGCGCAACACGCTCGTCGCTTATCGCCGCGACCTGGAGCAGGCGGCAACGATGGCGCCGCACGGGCTGGCGGATGCCGACACCGACGCGCTGCGCACGATCATGGCTGGTTATCAATCACTTGCGGCGAGCAGCGCGGCGCGCAAATTGTCGGCACTGCGGCAATTTTACGCGTTCCTGCGCGACGAGGGCGAGCGGGCCGATGACCCGGCGCAGCCGCTGGCGCGGCCGACGACGCGGCGGCCCTTGCCGCGCATATTGACCCATGACGATGTCGAGCGCCTGTTCGCCCAGGCGGGCGGAGAGGCCGATGGGGCCGCGCCGCCCGCCGCCGCGGTGCGGATGTTGCTGCTGCTCGAACTGCTTTACGGTTCGGGGCTGCGCGCGAGCGAATTGGTGTCGCTGCCGCGGCGGGCGATCGCGGGCGAGCGGCTCTATCTGATCGTGCGCGGCAAGGGCGACAAGGAACGGCTGGTCCCGCTGTCGGAGCGTGCGCGGGGGGCGCTCGATCGCTGGCTGCCGTTGCTTGCCGACGGCGCGCCGTGGCTGTTCCCGTCGGGCAAGAGCCATGTTTCGCGCGTGCGCCTGTTCCAGATGCTGCGCGAGCTGGCGGCGCGCGCCGGGATCGATCCGACCGCTGTGAGCCCGCATGTGCTGCGCCACGCCTTTGCGACGCACCTGCTGGAGGGCGGCGCCGATCTGCGCGCGCTGCAACTGATGCTCGGCCACGCCGACATCGCGACGACCGAAATCTACACCCATGTCGACAGTCGTCGCCTCGTCGAACTCGTCAATCGCCGCCATCCGCTCGCGCGCATGGATGTCGGGACGGGCGGGGTGGCGGCGAACGTTGACGTTGCGACGCCATCGTCCTAACCGCGCACAGATGACAGCCTTTCTGGACTTCGAAAAACAGGTCGCGGCGCTTGATCGCCAGATTGCCGAATTGCGCGAAATGGGCGACGATCCGACGCTCAATATCGAGGGGGACATCGCGCGGCTCGAGGACAAATCCTCGAAGATGCTGCGCGATATCTATGCGAAGCTGACGCCCTGGCAAAAGACGCAGGTCGCGCGCCATCCCGACCGCCCGCATTTCAAACATTATGTCGCGGGGCTGTTCGACGACTGGATGCCGCTGGCCGGCGACCGCAATTTCGGCGACGATCAGGCGATCCTCGGCGGGCTCGCACGTTTTCGCGGTCGCCGCGTGATGGTGATCGGGCATGAAAAGGGCGACGATATCCCGTCGCGGATGAAGCATAATTTCGGCATGGCGAAGCCCGAAGGCTATCGCAAGGCGATCCGCCTGATGCAGCTCGCCGACCGCTTCGGGCTGCCGGTGATCACACTCGTCGACACCTCGGGCGCTTTTCCGGGGATCCAGGCCGAGGAACGCGGGCAGGCCGAGGCGATCGCGCGCTCGACCGAACAATGTCTGGCGCTCGGCGTGCCGATGATCGCGACAGTGGTCGGCGAAGGCGGATCGGGCGGCGCGATCGCGATCGCCGCGGCGAACCGCGTGCTGATGTTCGAACATGCCGTCTATTCGGTGATTTCGCCCGAAGGCTGCGCGTCGATCCTGTGGCGCACCGCCGACAAGGCGGCCGACGCGGCGGCGGCGATGAAAATGACGCCCGAGGATCTGCTGGCGCTGAAGATCATCGACCGCATCGTTCCCGAACCCGTTGGCGGCGCGCATCGTGCGCCCGAAATCGCGATCAAGGCGCTGGGCGACGCGATCGCGCAGGAACTCGATGCGCTGTCGGGGCTGCCGCGCGACAAGATTCTCGCGGCGCGCGAGGAGAAGTTCCTCGCCATGGGCCGCGCCTAGACGGCATCTTTCCGGAACCCGATCGCGGGCCCGACGTTTTCCTGTCAATTGCCTGAGCCGGATGTTCATGGCGCGTCTTTTCGTGCGCGGATATAGGCTTATGGTATCGCGGACAGGACCAAGGGAGATCAACATGACCCGGACGAAATTGGCGATGGCGGCGTTGCTCGCCAGTGCGGTGACGATCGGCGGTATCGCCGATGCGAAGACCAAGACGATCAAGACGGCGACCAGCATCACCGCAAGCGAGCGCAAGCAGGGAAGCGACGCGCACCCCGAACTGGTGCAGGAGTTCGGCGGCACCTACGCCGGACCGCAGGCCGCCTATGTCGGGCGCGTCGGACAGGCTATCGCGGTGCAATCGGGCCTTTCGAACGCGCGTAGCGACTTCACCGTCACCCTGCTCAATTCGCCGGTCAACAACGCTTTCGCGATTCCCGGCGGTTATATTTACGTCACGCGTCAGCTGATGGCGCTGATGAACGACGAGGCCGAACTCGCGGGCGTGCTCGGCCACGAGGTCGGCCATGTCGCGGCCCAGCATAGCAAGAAGCGGCAGTCGGCGGCGACGCGCAATTCGATCCTCGGCGTCCTCGCCGGCGTGCTCGGCGGCGCGATCGGTGACAATGGCGGGCTGCTCGGTGGTCTCGGCGGGCTGCTTCAGAACAATGCCATGAAGGTCGCACAGCTCGCGACCCTGGGATTCTCGCGCAGTCAGGAACTTGAGGCCGATCAACTGGGCGTCCAGTATCTGCGCAAGGCGGGCTATGATCCGCTGGCGCTGTCGACCGTGCTCGCCAGCCTCGCCAACCAGACCAACCTCGATGCCCGCCTGTCGGGCGGCGATGCGCGCGCGCTGCCCGAATGGGCGAGCACTCACCCCGACCCGGCCTCGCGCGTGCGCAACGCCCAGACGCTCGCTTCGGGTGCGGGAACCGGCGGCGTGCGCAACGCCGATGCCTTCCTCGCGTCGGTCGACGGCGTGCTCTATGGCGACGATCCGGCGCAAGGTGTCGTCGAGGGCAATGAATTCCTCCACCCCGACCTGCGGCTGAAATTCGCGGTGCCGAGCGGTTACGGGATGCAGAATGGCGCGGCCGCCGTGTCGGTCAGCGGCACCGGCGGGCAGGCGCAGTTCACGACGGCTGCGTATAACGGCGACATGAATGCCTATGTCGCCGCGGCGTTCAAATCGGTGGCGGGCAACACCGCGCTGACACCCAGCAGCATCCAGCGCACGACGGTGAACGGCATCCCCGCTTATACTTCGACCGCGCGGGCGAACACCCAGTCGGGGCAGGTCGACGTCACCGTCTTTGCCTATGAATTTTCGCGGACGAGCGCGTTTCACTTCGTCGCACTGACCAAGGCGGGCGGCGGCAGCGTGTTCAATACGATGTACAACAGCGTCCGGCGCCTCAGCACGGCGGAAGCCACCGCGATCAAGCCGCGCCGCATCGATGTGGTAACGGTCGGCCGCGGCGACACCGTTGCGACGCTGGCGCGGCGTATGGCGTACAGCAATTACCAGACCGAGCGGTTTCAGGTGCTCAACCGGCTGACCGCGACAAGCCGTCTGACGCCGGGGCAGAAGGTCAAGATCGTGGTGTATGCGAGCCGCTGAACCGGCGCGGACTTTTCGACCGGACAGCAAAAAGGGCGGTGGATTGTTCCACCGCCCTTTCTATTGGATTGCCGACCGGCGGACCGGTCGGCGAAATCGCAATATTAGCTTTCGAGCGCGGTGTTCACGTTGTTGAACGTGCCGCTGACGCTCTTGCCGACCGAGGTCATCGCGGTGATGCCGGCGACGGCGATCAGAGCGGCGATCAGGCCGTATTCGATGGCGGTCGCGGCCTTGGTGTCGCGAACGAATTTCTTGAGAAACTTCATGTCTGGTCTCCTGATAAGTCACTTACCCTGTTGACGGTCTGGTCGGGTCAACATTTGCGGTTCTACGGCGAATTGGTTTTGAATTTCTTAATGCGTCGGAGGCTCTTGGCGTCTTTCGTCAGTCCCATTATCGGACAGACCGAATCTCACATCGCTTCGGTCGAAGCGGTCGATACATTGTTCCACATGGCGATCGTCGACGATCCGACATTCGATATCGCGGTCATCGCCGCAATGAAGATCAGGGCCAGTATCAGCCCATATTCAACAGCCGTCGCGGCGCTGGTCGACCGCAGCAACTTGGCAATCTTGGTCATCGTTCTGCCCCTGCCTTGTGCCAGGTTCAGGACCCCTGAATTGCCGGACGGATCGCCCATGGCGCCTGACGTGCGCGCGATGCGGCACTGGTCCGTGCCGGATATCGCGTCATGGGTCCGAGACGATAGAATCGTTCGAACCTCGGCCGTGCAATTCGGGGATTCTGGTCCTAGAGTTCCCGAGGATTCCGGATTTCGCATATCAGGGTTAATAATTTGTCCTCTGCTACATCGATAAAAGCCGCCGAAAACTGTCTCATTGTGGTCGCCGCGGCGCTGGTCGATCGCGACGGGCGGGTGCTCGTCCAGCAACGTCCCGAAGGCACGGCGATGGCCGGTTTGTGGGAGTTTCCGGGCGGCAAGATCGACCCCGGCGAGACCCCCGAGGCGGCGTTGATCCGCGAACTCGACGAGGAACTGGGAATCGTGGTCGATCATGCCTGCCTGGCCCCCGCCTGTTTCGCGAGCGAACCGCTGGGCGACCGGCATTTGCTGCTGCTCGTTTATGCGCTGCGCAAATGGCAAGGCGTGCCGGTGGCGCAGCACGCCACGGCGCTGCGCTGGGTGCGGCCGGTCGAGCTTTACGGCCTCGACATGCCGCCCGCCGACCGCCCGCTGATCGGGCTGCTCGAAACCTTGCTCTAGGACCCTAGTCTTTCGGTTTCAGCGCGTCGGCGAGTGACGCGGTGCCGCTGCCGCGTCGCGCGGGTTTGGGCTGATCGGGATGCGGTGCCCAGCCGCTGAAATGGATCAGTCGGAAATGTTCGGCGACGCGGCCGTCGGGGTCGGCCTGCGCCGCAAAGGCGACCGCGATGCGCGCCGCCTCTTCGCGCGTCAACGGCGGCGGCGCGGGGGATAGCCGGCTCGACAGGCCTGCGGCGCGTAGATCGCGGACGAGCGCGAACCAGTCGCCATAGCGCACGCTTAGCGCGTCGACGTCGACCACCGGCATGGTGAAACCGGTGCGCTGGAGCAGATTGCCCATCGCCGCGAGGTCGATCTGTGGATGCAGGCGGGCGATCGAGCGCACCCCGTCGGTCATCACCGCGCGCCGTAGTCGCGCCAGGCTGCCGTCGCCGACGAAGGCGCCGAGCAGCAAGCCATCGGGCGCGAGCAGCGCGCGCAACCGAACGAGCGCTCCGGGCACGTCGTTGACGCTGTCGAGTCCGCCGGGCCAGACGATCAGATCGAAACTGGCGAAGGGCAGGTCGATCGCATCGGCCTCTCCCACGATCGCGCCCGTCGCGGCGGCCAGTGCCGGCCCCGCCTCGAATATCGTCAATTCGGTGCCCGTCGCGCGCAGATGGTCGGCGAGCGCGCCGTCATGGGCACCGATCAGCAGGGTTCGCGGGAAGCGGCGCGTCACCATCGACAGGCGGTCGAGCAGCGTTTCGGCGATGATCGGCGCGAGAAAATTGGCCTCGGCGGGCAGGTGCGCCAGGCGATCGCGCTGGGCGCGGTGGCGCGCGGAGGAAAAAAGCGGGGCGGGGGGCTGCGACATGCGGCGCTTGTGCCGCCTCGTGCGATGCTTCACAAGTCGGACATGGCGAGCGCGGCGGTGCAGGTCGAGAGCGAAACGCCGGCGCGGGCGGCAAGCCTGCTGCGCGGCCTCCGCGACGCGGGCCGGGCGATCGTCGACTATGCCCTGCCGCCGCGCTGTCCCGCCTGCGGGATCATCGTCGCGGGCGACCGGCAATTCTGCCTGGCCTGCTGGCAATCGCTCGATTTCCTCGATGGTCCCGCCTGCGCCCGCTGTTCGATCCCCCTGCCGCGGGCGCTGGCGGGCGCCGATTTGCACTGCGGCGCCTGTGTCGCGAATCCGCCGCCCTTCGATGGCGCTCCGGCGGCGGTCGCTTATGGCCCCGCGGCGCGCACCGTCGCGCTGCGGCTCAAATATGGCCGGCGGCTCGGTCATGCCCGGCTGATGGCGCGCCTGATGGCGCGGCCGTTGACGACCCTGGCGGACGGGGGAGAGGCGCTGCTCGTGCCGATCCCGCTCCACCGCCGGCGGCTCTGGTCGCGCGGGTTCAACCAGGCGGCGCTCGTCGCCGACGAACTGACGCGGCTGACCGGCGCCCCGCACGATCATCATCTGTTGCTGCGCGCCAGGGCGACCGCGTCGCTGCGCGGCAAGTCCCGGCGCGAGCGCGAGAAGATCGTCGCGGGCGCGTTTGCGCTGGCCCCCGATGCCAAGGCGAGAGCCGCGGGACGTCACCTGATCCTGATCGACGATGTCCATGCCAGCGGGGCGACCTTGCGCGCCGCCGCCAGGGCGCTCCGGCGCAGCGGTGCGGTGCGCGTTTCGGCGCTCAGCTGGGCGCGGGTCGTCCCCGAAGCGCTGATGACCGGCAACATATTTGACTTTGCCACGTTGGATTCCGATATCAGCGATCAGATCATGACAGGATAGCCATATGGCCAAAATCGAAGTCTTTACGAAATTTTTCTGCCCTTACTGCTCGCGCGCGAAGGCGCTGCTCGACCGCAAGGGCGCCGACTATCAGGAAATCGACCTGACGATGGATCGCGCGGGGTTCGAAGCGATGGTCGAACGCGCCGGCGGCAGCCGCACGGTGCCGCAGATTTTCATCGACGGCCGCCATATCGGCGGCAGCGACGATCTTGCCGCGCTCGATGCGAAGGGCGGGCTCGATCCGCTGCTCGGAACGGCCTGACCTTTGATCGTCTTCGATCTTTGCTGCGCCGCCGGCGACCACCGGTTCGAGGCCTGGTTCGCCAGCAGCGATAGCTTTGCCGGTCAGCAGGCGCGCGGTCTGATCGCCTGCCCGATCTGCGGCGACAGCGATGTGCGGAAAGCGGTGATGGCGCCGCGCATCGGGGCGAAGTCGAACCAGCTTGCCGCGCCGTCGGCTCCGGCGCTGACCGAGGCCCAGCACGGCCATGCCGGTGAAATTTCGCCCGAACTCGTCCGCAAGGTGATGGCGGGGATCGCGGCGAAACAGGCCGAGATGCTGCCGCAGTCGCGCTGGGTCGGCCGCGACTTCGCCGACGCGGCGCGCGCGATGCACGAAGGCCGCGCCGCCGAGGACCTGATCCATGGCCAGACCTCGCCCGAGGAAGCTCAGTCGCTACGCGACGACGGCATCGCGGCGATGCCGTTGCTCGTTCCCTTCGTGCCGCCCGATGCGCTGAATTGATCGCTGCCGATTGACGCTTTGCGGGCCACGCCGCTACACGGACGGCGGCGCACCCGTAGCTCAGCAGGATAGAGCATCAGATTCCTAATCTGGGGGCCACAGGTTCGAATCCTGTCGGGTGCACCACTTCGCTCGTCGTCGCGATCATTTTACAGCTTCGACCCGATTTCGGTCGCGGCGGGCCGCGCCGACGCGCATCGCGCCGCTGACAGCGGCGATCGTTTCGGTCTCCGCCATGCCGCTCTCGATCGAAACGCCCGGGGTAAGGCCGGGGGTGGAGAGCCAAGCAAAAAAGCTGGCTCGCCACAACCGGCCCATAACCGCCGCGCTAGCGAAGGATCGGTTCGAAAGCCTTCAGAGTGCCGAACCGCCGAGCTTGTAGGTAAGCTGCAGAAACACGCTACGCCCGACGCTGTCGAACCAGCTGGTGTTGTAATAGGGATAGCTCGACCAGGTCGGGTCTTTCACCGGGTTGGTGTCGAACAGGTTCCGGATCGTCAGCGACCCGCGCATATGATCGGTGAAATCATATTGCAGCGTCGCGTTGAACAGGTAGCTCGCCTTCAGGAACGCGTCCTCGTCATAATTGGGCAGCTTGCCGAGGCGGGTGCCCGAGAAAGTGAGCTGCAATCCATCGCTGGCCCAGGTGATGCTGGCGTTGGACTTGTCGCGCGGCAGATAGAAACCGCTGTCGAACGCCAGCTTGTTCTCGATCGGATCGCCCGGATATTGCTGGAAGCTGTGCTTGAACACATGACTGTGCGCGAGCGACAGGGTGAAATCGCCGAAGCTGGTGGGCAAGGTGCCGCGGAAGGCGATGTCGATACCGCTGGTCTTTTCGCGCGCAATATTGATCGGGTTGACGCGGATCGATTCGATCTGTCCCGCGAAGCTGCCGCCGGTGAAGCGCGACACGCGCGCGATCGCGTCCTGGCAGGTCGGCGAGGCCGGATCGAGTTCGGTGTTGCCATTGGCGTCGGGCCGGCAGGCGGCCTCGTCGCGCGCGATCTGGTCGATGCTGAGGTCGTCGACCTGATTGTCGAGCGAGACGCGGAAATAGTCGACCGACAGGTGCAGGCGGCTCGACGGAGCGAAGACGATACCGGCGGTCAGCGTCTTGCCCGTTTCGGCCTTGAGGTCGCGGTTGCCGGTCCGGTTCACGACGACGCCGGTGCCCGAATAGCTGCAGTCGCCGATGTCTTCGTCGGGTTCTTCGATGCCGCAGAGGTAATAATCGTCGACGCCGCTCGACACATTACCCGGTCCGGTGAACACATAATGGAGGTCGGGCGCGCGGAACGCGGTGCCATAGGCGGCGCGGAACAACAGGCTGTCCATCGGCCGCACTTCAAGGCCGCCATTATAGGTGAATTTGCCGACGTTGCGGCCCGCAAAGCCGAAGCGGTCATAGCGCCCGGCGCCGGTCACCGTCACGAAATCGAGCACCGGCACGCGCAATTCGCCGCCCAGGGCGGCGTGGCTGCGCTTGCCCTCGCCATCGCTGTCCTTCCAGCTGTAATAATAGTCGGTGAGCGCCAGCGGATCGGGGCGGAGATTATAGCCCTGCTTGCCATATTCGGCGACCATCGCGAAGCCGACCGGGCCGGCGGGCAGTTCGAACAGCTCACCGTTGGTAAGCGTCGCCTGCAAATTGTTGGTCCACGCGTAAGGGCGATAGACGGTGTCGGCCGAAATGCTTTCATATTCGGCGCGCGTCAGCGGCGTGTAGAGCCGCGCCGGGTCGGCGTTATAGATCGGATAGCCGCTGTCCTCGTCGAAGCCGACCCGGTCGCCGAGGAACAGCTTCTGCGCCTTGCTGTTGATGATCTGCGGCCAGCGAACGGTCGACTGGTAGCGGCTGTAATTGAACGACAGCTCGTAATTCCATTTATCGGCAACCGTGCCGCGGATGCCCGGCGTGATGCTGTAGGTCGTCTGCTTGATCCGCTGCAGCTCGAACCCGCCGGTTTCTTCCGGCGTGAACTGGCGCGACCAATCTTCGAGCTGGTCGGTGAAGCTGTTGTAGAAATAATTGTCGGCGCTCGAAGACGATTGTTCGAACGCCCAGGCGGTGACGTCGTACATCAGCCGCACCTTGCTGATCCCGAACTGGAAGTCGGTGAACAGCTTGGCATTGTCCGACAGCTCGTATGACATGGTGCCAAAGCTGTTGAAGCCCTTGCGCCCCGAAATGATCGTCCCATAGGCGATCGATTGCTTGCTGCCGCAGAAATCGCCGTAGCGCGGACGGTTATATTGCTGGATCGTGCCCATGTTGAGTCCCGACAGCGCGGCGCAGGCGCCCGGCGGCGGGGTGATATAGTCGACATTGTCGTCGATGCGCAGGAAGGTGCGCCGCGCCAGCGTGTTCACCGGATTGTCGTCGGTGCTGTCCTGGATGCCGCGGTCGAACGCCCACAGCGGCCGCTGGTCGATATATTCGATCCCGCCGGCGATGTTGAACCGATCGGTCGACCAGCCGCCCGTCGCGGTGACGCGGTGCGACATGCCGCCGCCATGCTCGGTGCGCCCGTGGCGATAGTCGAGCGTGATGCCGTCGAGCTTTTCCTTCATCTTGAAGTTGACGACGCCGGCGATCGCGTCCGAGCCATAGATCGCCGACCCCGCGCCGCTCAGGATTTCGACCTTGTCGATCAGGCTGACGGGGATGTTCGAAATGTCGGTGAAGTTGCTGCGCCCGATATAGGGCAGCGGGAAATCGGCGATGCGGCGCCCGTTGATCAGCACCAGCGTATGGTTGGGGCCGAGACCGCGCAGGTCGACCTGCTGCGCACCGGGGGTGAAGTCGGCGCTGCTGCCCGATTGCGGGCTCTGCGTTTCGCCACTGTTCTGCGTCATCGCGGCGAGCAATTCGGGGACGCTGGTATAGCCGTTGGCGCGGATCGTATCGGAATCGATCGTCGTGACCGGCGACGGCCCCTGGTCGCGGATCGTGGGAATGCGCGACCCGGTGACGATGATTTCCTCGCTGCCCGCCTCGGCGGAGGCCTCCTGCGCAAAGGCCGGCGCGGACAGCGCCGGCACGCAAACGCCCAACGCCAGCAGAACCCGCATCGGACGCCTCGAGAAATTCGTCATCATACAACCCCTTGTTTGCCCGGCTCGACTCGATGCCCTACGCGCCCCGCGTACCGGATGTTTCGCGCATCCCACCAGAAAGCGTCGATAATTTCAATCAATATGTCGAATCTGGAAATCATATTGTCTTTTCAGGTCGACATTATGTAACATCCGCTCGTTCATTGGGAGAAGGAAAGCCATGCTGCGCGCGTTCATCAGGGGAATCCGGCTGCTGTCGATCGCGATGCTCGGTATCGCCCTGACCCCGGCCGCCGCGAAGGAGGCGAAGGAAAAGCCCGTCGAACATTATGTTTTCGGCAAGCTCGACACCCCGACTCCCGGCCCCGTGTCGGGCGGGCTGCTGCTGATGGGCGGCGGCGACCGCAATATCGACGCGATGAAATGGTTCTTCGGCAAAGCCGGGCGCGGCCATATCGTCATCATCAGCGCCTCTTATGGCGAGGAGATGGGCAAGGAATTCTTCGACGAGATCGGCGGCATCGAGTCGGCCGAAATCTTCGTCTTCCACGCGCGCTCGCAATCGACCGACAAGAAGATCCTCGCCCGGCTGCGCAAGGCCGACGGCATCTTCATCGCCGGCGGCGACCAGGCGCGCTACGTCCGCTACTGGCGCGGCACCCCGGTCGCCGAGATTCTCGACGCGCATGTCGCGGCGGGCAAGCCGCTCGCCGGGACCAGCGCCGGGCTGGCGATGCAGGGCGAAAAACTTTATGGCGCGATGGACGACGGCAGCATCCGGAGTCCCGAGGCGCTTGCCGACCCGCTCGGCCCCGCCAACACGATCGAGGGCGATTTCCTCCATCTCGCGCTCTTGAAAGGCGTCGTCACCGACACCCATTTCAAGGAGCGCGAGCGGCTCGGCCGCCTCTTCGCCTTCGTCGCCAAGGCGCAGGTCGGGCGCGACCCCGCGCTGCCTCCGATGCTCGGCCTCGGCGTCGATGAAAGCGCCGCGCTGGCGGTCGAACCCGACGGCCGCGGGCGGATCTATGCGACCGCGCCCGACGGCTATGCCTGGGTCGTCGACGGCGGCGGGCTGAAAGACGTCACTGCCGGCCGCCCGCTTGACGCGCCGCGTGTGAAGGTGACGGGGGTGGGCCCGAACTCGGTGATCCACCTGCCCTCGGGCCGCGTCGACAATCCGGTGTTCGAGCGCCACTATGCCGCGCGCGCCGGGGCGATCGCCGAAGTGCCGCGCTGGTCGCTCGCGATCCATGGCGGCGCCGGGGTGATCGAACGCGGATCGCTGTCGCCCGAAAAGGAGGCCGCCTATCGCGCCGGTCTCGACGAGGCGCTGCGCGCCGGCAGCGCCGTGCTCGACAAGGGCGGCCCCGCGCTCGACGCGGTCGCCGCGGCGGTGCGCGTGCTCGAGGACAATCCGCTGTTCAACGCCGGGCGCGGCGCAGTCTTCACCGCCGAGGGCAAGAATGAACTCGACGCGGCGATCATGGACGGCAAGACGCAAAAGGCCGGCGCGGTCGCCGGGGTCACCCGCACCCGCCACCCGATCGACCTCGCGCGGGCGGTGATGGACCGGAGCCCGCACGTCATGCTGGCGCGCGACGGCGCTGACCGTTTTTCGGTCGAGCAGGGGCTGGAACAGGTCGACCCCAGCTGGTTCCGCACCGAGGAGCGCTGGCAGCAATTGCTGGCCTGGCGCAAGAAGCAGCAGGCGGCGATCGATCCCACCCATTTGTTCGGCACCGTCGGTGCGGTCGCGCTCGATGCCGAGGGCCATCTCGCCGCTGCGACCTCGACCGGCGGCATGACCGGCAAGCGCTGGGGCCGCATCGGCGATTCGCCGATCATCGGCGCGGGCACCTATGCCAAGGACGGCCAATGCGCGGTGTCGGCGACCGGGTCAGGCGAATATTTCATCCGTGAAAGCGCGGCGCGCCAGCTCTGCGATCGCGTTGCGTGGAAGGGCGAGAGCCTGAAGGATGCGGCGCAGGCGACGATCTTGGCGGTCGGCGCGATCGGCGGTGACGGCGGGCTGATCGCGATGGGCCCCGACGGCGACCCCGCCTTCGCCATCAACGACCTCGGCATGTATCGCGGGCGGATGAGCGCCGGGCAGACCCCGCAAACCGCGATCTTCGCCGACGAAAAGCTGGCCGACTGATGGCCAGCGGGGGCGTCACGCTCGACGAGATCGACGAACGCCTGCTGACCCTGCTCCGCGACGACGCCCGCCAGACGATCGCGCAGCTCGCCAAGGAATTGGGCATCTCGCGCGGGCAAATCTATTCGCGCCTGGCGCGGCTGGAGGAAGGCAAAGTCGTCGCGGGCTACACCGTGCGGCTCGGCCATGCTTTCTCGGCAAGCCGGGTCCGAGCGCATATGATGATCAAGACGCTGCCCCGCTTTCACCGTGAGGTCGAGCAGGCGCTCGCTGCGCTGCGGCAGGTTCAGGCGGTCCACGCGATCAGCGGAGAATATGATATCATTGCGATGCTCGAGGCCGAGGACGGCGTCCAACTCAACGAGCTGATCGACGATGTCGGCCTCCTTGAAGGTGTCGAACGCACGACCACGTCGGTCATTCTCGCCACCAAGATCGAGCGATAGTTTAGAGCGAGTTCGCCGATTTTATCGAAAGCTATTGAGAGCGGCGCCGGAAACCGGGCGACGGCGCGTGATCGCCGCTGGTCCGGTCAGCCGTCGTTGGCCGCCGCCAGTTTCTGCGCGCGAATATCCTTCTTGAGCACCTTGCCGACCTTCGATCGTGGCAGATCGGTCCAGATTTCGAGGGTCTTCGGCGCCTTGACGCTGCCGATCGCCGCCTTGACCGATGCGATGATGTCGGCCGGGTCGGCGCTTTGCCCCGCGCGCAATTGCACGACGGCGCAGACGCGCTCACCCCATTTGTCGTCGGGCAGGCCGAACACCGCGCTGTCCTGCACCGCCGGATGCGCGAGCAGCGCCGCCTCGACCTCGGCCGAATAGACGTTGAAGCCGCCGGTGATGATCATGTCTTTGGCGCGGTCGACGATGAACAGGAAATTGTCGGCATCGAGATAGCCGATGTCGCCGGTGCGGTGCCAGCCGTTCACCGTCGCCTCGGCGGTCGCAGCCGCGTTCTTGTAATAGCCATCCATGACCAGCGAGCCTTTGACGACGATCTCGCCGCGTTCGCCCTGCGGTAGCTCCTTGCCATCGCTATCGATGATCGCGACCCGGACCAGCGGCCCCGGCCTGCCCGCCGATGACAGGCGGTGGCGCGCGACCGATCCGTCGGGGTTGAAATGATCCCGGGGCGCCATCATCGAAATCATCATCGGTGCCTCGGTCTGGCCGAAGAGCTGCGCCATCACCGGGCCGATTTTCTCGATCGCCTCCTCCAGCCGGACGGCGGAAATCGGCGCGGCGCCGTACCAGAAGCATCTCAGCGACGAGAGGTCGGTCGCGGGCAGCGCGGGGTGGTCGAGCAGCATGTAGATCAAGGTTGGCGGCAGGAATGTGTGCGTTGCGCGGTGCTGTGAAGCGAGCGACAGGAATTCGCCGATATCGGGATAGGGCATGATCACGACTTCGCCGCCATGCGCGAGAATCGGGAAGGCGAGCACGCCCGCCGCGTGGGTGAGCGGCGCCATCGCGAGATAGATGGGGCGGCCCTCGAACGGATAGCCCATCAGGGTGAGCGCGGTCATCGCCTCGAGATTGCGATTGGTCAGCATCACCCCCTTGGGATGGCCGGTGGTGCCGCCGGTGCCGGGGAGCATCGCGAGGTCGCTGACCGGGTCGGCGGTGAAGGGACTGTTGTCGATGCCCGCCAGCCACTCCGCCAGCGAAGGCGCGAAGGGCTGTTCGGCGTCGAGGCAGACGAGCAGTTTCAGCTTGGGCAATTGCCCGCGCAGTTCGTCGACGAGATCGGCGAACTTCGAATGGAAGATCAGCGCGGTGCAATCGAAATTGTCGAGAACGAAGGCGTTTTCGGCCGCTTCGTTGCGCGGGTTGATCGGGCACCACACCGCGGCGGCGCGCGTGATGGCGAAGACGCAGGCGAAGGCGGTCGGGTCGTTGCCCGACAGGATCGCGACATGCTGGCCCGGCGATATCCCCGAGGCGTTCAGCCCCCGCGCGACGCGGTGGGTGAGCGCCTGCACATCCGCATAGGACAGGCTCTGCCCGTTCATCGTCAGGCAGGGGGCATCGGCGCCCAGCGACGCCCCCTTGTCGAGCCAGTCGACCAGCCGCATCAGGCGCTCTGGTCAGTCATGGACCGTGACGATCGGTTTCAGCACCAGCCCGAACTGGCGCAGGCTGCCGAGGATTTCGCGGTGTCCGAAGGCCTGGCAAGCCGAGGCGAAGCCGGTGCGGCGCGGCGCCTGTTGCAGCAAATTCGCCGCCGCCCAGGCCTGCATCAGCCCGGTCTGCTTGTAATTGCAATTGCCGTGGATCAGCACATGGACGCGGCCGAGCGGGCCCGAGGCATAGACCGAGTCGATGCTGGTGTTGAGCCGCGGATTCTCGCGCGGTGGCATGTCGCCCTGCACCGATTCCGCCATTTTTGCGAGCGCCGCCTCTTGTTCGGCAAAGGGTAGCGGCTTGATGTCGGTGTCGATCATCTTGGTCATCGCGACGACATTGTCCATGACCTCGCGCGCGAAGACGCCGCCATAGACCTTGACCGTCGAGACGCGCGGATCGGTCTTGAACCAGATCGGGTGCGAAGTGCCGCCCCAGGGCAGGGTGAGCGCGGTGGCATGCTGGCCCGGCACCTGGCATTCGGTCGTCGTCAGCGTCGGCCACTGAACATATTGGTTGTTCTCGAGATAATACCAGTCGGCCTTGAGGATCGTGAAGATCGTCTGGACCGAGGCATAGGTCGGGAAGCCTTTCCACAGCACCAGCATGTCGAGCGTGTCGAGGCCGGGCATGGTTTCGAGCGCGATATTCGCCGCGATTTCGCCGGTCGTGTACATTTGCGCGACGCAGGGCGAGAGGAGGAGGCCCTTCTTGGCGAAGGCGTCGCCCCATTTTTCCTGCGCGAGCAGCATCCAGTCCTGTTCGCCGGTCGTGTCGAGATAGTGGCAGCCGGCGGCGAGTGCAGCTTCGACCGTCTCGGGCCCATATTTGATGAAGGGGCCGACCATGTTGCACACGACCTGCGCGCCCTTGAACAGCTTGGTCAGCGCCGCGACATCATGCTCGACCTCGGCGACCTCATAGTCGGCGGTCTCGATGCCGGGAACCTTGTCCATCACCTCTTGCACACGCTTGGCGTCGCGCCCGGCGGCGATGAACGGGATGCCGAGTTCGCGCAGATATTCGCAGACGAGGCGGCCGGTGTAGCCCGAGGCGCCATAGACGATGACCGGCTTCTTGCTCATGTCATTATTCCCTAGTTTGAAAGAGTTGGAGATCAGATCGCGGTGTAGCCGCCGTCGACGATCAGCTCGCTGCCGCACATGTAAGCGGCATCGTCGCTGGCGAGGAACAGCAGCGGACGGGCGATTTCGCGCGTCGTTGCCATACGGCCGAGCGGGATCGCGCCGACTGTCGCCGCCGCAAAATCGCCGGCGGCGTCGCCAAGGCTGCCGACCGCGTCGGCGACCAGCTTGGTCTCGCAATAGCCGGGGTGGAGCGAGTTGATTCGTACCGGCCAGCCCTTGCGCGCGCAATCGACCGCCGCGGCCTTGGTGAACATCGCGACCCCGGCCTTGCTGGCGTTATAGGCGGGGAAGAGCGGCTCGGCGACATTGGCGGCGATCGAGGCGACGTTGACGATCACGCCGCCCCTGTCCTTCATCGCCGCGATCCCGGCACGGGTGCCCAGGAAAACGCTCTCCAGATTGACCGCCATCAGCCGCTGCCATTCGCCGAGGCTGGTATCGACGACCGATTTCAGGAACCCCATGCCGGCGTTGTTGACGAGGATGTCGAGCCCGCCCTCGCGCGCGACGATATCGGCGATCTGCACGCCCCACGCGGCCTCGTCGGCGACGTCCTGCCGCCGCGCCTCGGCCTTGTGCCCCTCGGCGCGGATCGCGGCGGCGGCAGCCTCCGCCTCGTCGCCGTCGATATCGGTGATCGTCACCGATGCGCCTTCGCGGGCGAATTCCTGTGCCGCCGCCAGCCCGATGCCGCGCGCGGCGCCGGTGATCAGCACGCTCTTGCCTGTAAACCGCATCATCGGATGCTCCTTGCCTGGTCGGGGGTGGGACCGGCGGGCGGGAGGAGGGGTGCCCGCCGGTCCCCGGGGGTAAGCGATCAGAACTTCGCCGTCAGCTCGACGCCATAGGTGCGCGGGGTACCGCGATTGAGATAGTCGAGACCGAAGATGTCGATATTGAGCCCGTAGCTGTAGTAGAATTTGTTGGTCAGATTCTTGACCCACAGGCTGGCGGCATAATTGCCATGCTCGAAGGTCAGCCGGCTGTTGACGAGCCAGTATCCGGGGTTGCCACAGGTGATCGCAGGACCGGCGGGGCGGACGTTGCCGGGCGCGCCGGCGCGGTCGCACGGGTTCTGGCCATAGTCGCCGAACGGGTCGAAATAATATTTGCCGGTGTAGGCGGCATCGGCGCGCAGCGTCAGCTTGTTGTCGCCGCTGTCGATCACGTCCCAGTCGACCCCGGCCGAGAAGGTGGTGCGCGGGGCGTTGGGGAACGGATTGCCGTTGACGTTGCGGGTCGGGCTCGACGGGTCGGTCGGGTCGATCACATTGCCCTTATATTTGCTGCGCAACAGGCTCATCGACGCGTCGAAGCGCAGGAAGTCGGCGGCCTGGATCGTCAACTCGGCCTCGCCGCCATAGAGGCGCCCGTTGGCGCTGCGGGTGAAGGTCGTCGCGCCGATGACCTGCGTCACCTGATGGTTCTTATAGTCGTAATAGAAGCCCGCGAGATTGAGCTGCACGCGGCGGTCGAGGAAGCGCATCTTGAGCCCGCCTTCATAGGCGTTGATCTGCTCGGGCTGGATATAATAGACCTGATTGGTGCCCTGATAGGCGAGGCCGTTGAAGCTGCCGCTGCGATAGCCGCGGCTGTAGTTGAGATAGCCCATCATATCGTCGGCGAAGTCATAGCTGATGTTGACGCGGCCGGTCAGGCGGTTCGCCTTCTCATTCTGTTCGAGCGCCGGAGCGTTCGGGTTGTAGGGGAAGGTATAGGGGATGGTGCTCGCGCGGATCGTGCCGCCAAGGTCGTAGAGCACCGTGCGGCCGTTCTGATATTTGACCTTGTCCATCGTGTAGCGGAGGCCGACGCTGACCGTCAGCGCATCGGTCAGATCATAGCTGCCGTCGAAATAGATCGCCGCCGACGGCCGCTTGATCGTGTAGCTCTGCTCGCCGCTGATCGGGCCGAAGGGCGGGGCGCCCGCGGCGCGGCACGCCGCAGAGATTGCGCCGCCGAAGCCGCCGCCACCCGAATTATTGACCTGGATATCGGTGAGCAGCGCGATCAGCGACCGTGCGTCGAGGAAACCGTTGGGGTTGCCCGTCGGCACCGCCGAGCAATTGGCGGGGTTGGTCGGATCGAGCGCGGGGTTGGCGGCGAAGGCCGGGATGATCGCCGCCGCCTGCGGCGCTGACACCGGGGCGTTGAAGAAGCTGGTCGGCACCCCCGCACCGAGCAGGATCGGTTTCAGCACCCCGAAGAAATCGATCTCGTTGCGGGTGTCGATCTTGTCGACGCCATAGTAGAGGCCGGCCACCAGATTGAGCCGGTCGCCGTTGTAATTGAAGCGCAGGTCCTGGTTGAAGTTCTGGCTGACCGAATTGTAACGCAGCGCGCAGACGCTGTTCGGCGAACCATCGCAATCAAAGGGCGAATTGCGATATTTGCCGCCGTCATAACCGGTGATCGAGGTGACCGAGACCGTATCGCTGAGCTCGACCGCGATGTTGAGCGCGACCCCGCGCGACGAGGTGAAATAACGCCCGCCGGTGTCAGCCGCGACCTCGTTCTTGCCGAGCGGCGCGCCGCCGTTCTGCGCCGGATCGAAGCGCGAATAGCCGAGCACGTCGCGCCCGCCCGCGAGCTGGCCGAGGGCATAGGGGTTGGGCGCGAGTGGATTGTCGCGCGCGAAATAGCCCTTCAGATTGATGTCGACCGTATCCGACGGTTTCCAGCGCAGCGACACGCGCCCGGCGACGGTGTTGGTCGTGCCGACATCGCGGTCCTGCACCGGGTTATATTGCCAGCCATCGCCCTTGGCGAAGGTGCCGGCGAAGCGGATGCCGAGCTTGTCGGGGACCAGCGTCGCCTCAAGTGCGCCCTCGACGGTCTTGGTGTCGTAATTGGCGTAGCCGACGGTCAGCGTGCCGTTGCTCGCGCCAAGCTGGGGCTTGTTGCTGAAGAAGCTGATCGCGCCGCCGGTGGTGTTGCGGCCGTACAGCGTGCCCTGCGGTCCGCGCAGTACTTCGACGCGTTCGAGGTCGTAGAGCTGCTGGCCGTGGCTGGCGCGGAAGCTTTGATAGACTTCGTCGACATAGACCCCGACCGGCGACGCGGTGGAGGCAGAAAACTCGTTTGCCACCGACACGCCGCGCAGCGAGAAGTTCGGCTGGGTGCGGCCATAGGGCGTCGTGATCTGAAGGCTGGGGACAAAGCCCTGAAGGTCGGAGGTTTCGCTGACCCCGCGCGATTCGAGTTCGTCGCCGGCGAGCGCCGAGACTGCTACCGGAACGTCCTGCAAATTCTGCGCGCGCTTTTGCGCAGTGACCACGATTTCGGCGATGCCGCCGCTTTCGGTCTGCGGCGCCGCGGTATCCTGGGCGAAGGCGGCACCATGCCAGCCGATCAGCATGGTGGTGGACAGGCAGGTCGCCAGAAATGCTTTCTTGGTCATATCGTCTCTCCCAAGGATCGCGACCCGGTTCTTTGCGGGGCCGTCGATGAAAGGAGGCTATGGCGGTGGCGGTCGCGGCGACAGGCCAAGCGGCGGGGGGAGCGATGGGGGGGATGGCTGCGCGCCGCTTGCAGGGCGACCTCGCGCGGCGTAGCCAGTGGGATTAAGGGAGGGGCACACGCATGACCGTCCAATCGGGATCGAGGATCGAAGCGAAGGCGCTGCTGCGCGCGGTGCCGCCTGCCGATCGGCCGCGTTTCGTCCGTCGCCAATATGTGCCGCCGCGCTTTCCGCCCGATCTTGTCGGACTCGATTCCATGCGGCCTTGGCTCGACAGGCTGGCGGCCCACGAACTGTGTGTCGTTCGTGCGCCGGCCGGCTATGGCAAGACCGCCTTTTGCGCGGCGCTGTTTGCCGAGGCGCAGGAAGCGGGCTGGGACACGGCCTGGCTATCTTTCGAAGCCGACGGTGATGATGCGGGCGCCGTCGAGCGAATGGTTCGGGCGGTGATGCTGGCGCGCGGCGATGCGGTTTCGGACGACGGAGCGGAACCGACGCCGGCGGCGGAACTCGCCGATGCGCTCGCCGAAAAGATGGACGCGGGCAACCAGCCGCTGCTGCTTGTTCTTGACGACATCGACCGGCTGGGCGACGCCCATGCGCTCGATGTGCTGGGCCGGCTGCTTCGCCATCCGCCCGCGCAATTGCGGCTGGTGCTCGCGAGCCGCGCGATACCGGCGGTGGCGATCGAGGCGGCCGAACGGCGCGGCATGGCGCTCCACATCGGCCGCGCGGACCTCGCGCTGACGGGCGAGATGCTGCGTGCTTTCCTGCAAGGTGCGGGGGTGAGGCTCGATGCGCAGGGCCATGTGTCGCTCAGCGCCCTGCTCGAAGGCTGGCCGACGGGGGCGCGGTTGGCGGCACAACAGGGCGAGGCGCTTTCCCGCGATCGCGACTGGAACGGCTTGACCGGCCGGATCGAGGCGCATCTTGCGACGCTTGTGAGCGAGTTGTCCGAAACGAAGCTTCGCTTCCTTGGCCGTGTTGCGGTCGCCCCGAAACTGGATACCGATCTAGCGCGATTGCTCAGCGGCGATGCCGATGCCGCTGGCCTGTTACGCGATCTCGCCGCCGAGGGGCTGTTCGTCGAGCCGGTCGCCGACGGCGGTGGCGGCTACCAACTTCATCCCGCCTTTCGCGCCGCATTGCTGCGCGGCGTCGATCGCGACAGCCGGGCGCAGTTGCACCGCGTCGCCGCACGTCATTATGCCGCGCAGGGGATGAAAGGCGAAGCTGTCGATCAGGCGCTTGCCGGTGGCGATCCGGCGCTGGCCGCCGGGTTGCTGGCGCATATCGCGATGCCGATGCTGGCGCGCGGCGAGATTGGCCGGGTGGCCGACTGGATGGGTCGGCTGGCGCCCGAAGATATCGCCGAAACGGCGGGCCTTCGCGTCGCCGATGCCTGGCTTTCGGTGCTCACCGCGCGCCCTTATGCGGACGTCGCCATCCTGGCGGCCGACGGCGAGGAGGCGGAGGCCGCCGCCATGACCCTGTTCAATCGGGCCTATGCCGGCGACCGGATCGACGAAGTCGCCGAGACCTGCGACCGGCTTCTCGCCGCGCCTGACGATCTGTCCGATTTTGCGGTCGCAATGCTACGCGCGATGCGCGCCCATGGGGCATCGCGGCGCGGCCTGTTCGGGCTGGTCCATGATTCGGTTCGTCCGCTGATGCTGCGCGGCGCGGGACAACCGCTCGACCTGCCGTTGGCGATGGCGGTCTGCGCGCGCGCGGCGGCATCGCGGGCGCTGGGGCAGCTCGGTGAGGCCGAGCGGCTGTTGCGCGATGCGCAAAGGGCCGCTGCCGGTGCCAATCTCGCCGCCGCGCTGGTCGATGCCGCGCTGGCGCGCTGTTGTTACGAGCGCGACGATCCGTTGGCCGCTGCCGCGCTGGCCAATGCGGCGCTGCCATTGCTCGAAAACAGCGCCTTCCAGGATGCCGTGACCCATGCCTTCCTCGTCGCGATCCGCGTCGCGGCGAGCATGGGGCGGACCGATGAGGCCGCGGCCCTGACCGACCGTGCCGAACTGCTTGCCTTCAAGCGAGGCTGGCTGCCGCTCAAGGCGCTTTGCATCGTCGAACGCGCGCGGTTGCGGCTGCCGCCGACGATCGATGCCGAAGCGGTGGTGGCGATCGCCGACGAGGAAGCTGCGGTGATCGATCCGCTGTCGGCGCAGGGCCGCGCCTTTGCCCTGCTGTCCGAAGCCCGCGCCTATGAAGCGATCGCGCAGGGCGACCGGCCGCGGCTGACGACGGTCGCCGAGCGACTGCTGCGGCTGGCGTCGAACGCGGACGATGCCGAATTGCGCGCCTCGGCAACGTTGTTCAACATCCTGCCGCAGCTCAGCGGCCGCTGCGACAAGATGGTCGAACTCGAAACGGTGCGTTTTCTCAACCACGCCGCGAGCGTCGGCTTCCGCCGCACGATCGTCGACGTGCTCGACGTCACCGGGGTGCGCGCGGTGCAGAATTTCTGCAGCGAGGCCTATAGCTCGGATTGTTTCCTCGCCTTGCTCAAGCTCGCCGATCCGGCGCGGCACGATCCGGCGCTCGAAGGCGCGCATGTGCCCGCGCCGGGCGAGGCCTTTTCCTTCCTCACCGAGCGCGAGATCGAGATTTTGAGCGCGCTCAATGCCGGCGAGTCGAACAAGGAAATCGCGCGCACGTTGCAGCTCGCGCCCGAGACCGTGAAATGGCACCTCAAGAATGTGATGCGCAAATTGCGCGCGACGAGCCGCGAGGAAGCGGTGCTCAACGCGACGACATTGGGACTGAAGCTGATCGAGAGCGCCGCGCGCTAGCGCATAACCTAGGCCGGACGCGCTGGCCTGCCGGTGTCAATGGCTGGCCGAAGCGCCCGCTGCTTCGGCCTCGCCGACAGCCGCCCGCATGGCGCGCAGTCCGCACAAGAAGATGATGGTGACGATCGTTCCGCAGGCACCGAAGGTAAGGGCGAGCGACATCCCGATCGCGGCGGGGTCTCCGAACCAATGGTCGGTCATATAGCCGACGATCGCAGGGCCCGCAGACATCCCGATGATGCTGACCGCGAACAGATAGACTGCGGAGACCCGCCCGCGCAGCGGCGCAGGGGTGACCATCTGGATCGCCGACGCGCCGATCGCCCCCATGGCGAGAGGGAAGGAGGGGAGTGCCATCGCGAGGAAATAACCGCTCGGGCTCGATGAGAGATAGGCGGCGCTGCCGAGCAGCGCCAGCACCACCCCGCCTACCACATAATATCGGAAATGCGCGTCGTGCAGGCCCTTCTGGAACAGATGATCGACGACCCGGCCACCCAGAAGCAGGCAGCACGCCCCGACGATGAAGCCGTAGGTCGAAAGCGCATAGCTGGTCTCGCTGACGCTCCAGCCAAAGCTGCGCATCATGAAGGTCGGGGTCCAGGCGAGCCGCGCGTAGACGAGCGCCATGACCACCGAGAACCCAAGGATCTGGACGAAAAAGAACAGCTTCCTCGCGCGGATGAAGTCATAGACTTCGCCCCATCCCCGATGTTGCGTCTGGGCGATTTTCGGACGGGCGGGTTCATAAATGAACAGCGCGAGAAATGCCATGAAGATGCCCGGCAGGCCGGTCACGATGAAGGCGAACCGCCATCCGGCCGTCGGCCCGAGCAGGGGCAGGTCGACGCCATCTTTCGCCAGTTCGAGAATGGTGCCGCCGATGGCAAGCGAAAGCTCGGCGCCGAGCAGCGCCCCCAGCATGAAAACGGCGATCGCAAAGGTCAGCTTGCGGCGAGGGAAAAGATCGGCCAGCAGCGAATAGCAAGCCGGGGCGAGCGCCGCCTCTCCCGCGCCGACCAACATGCGCGCGAAGAGCAATTGCTCAAAATTCTGCGCCAGCCCGCACGACATGGCCGCGATCGACCATATCATGACGCCGCCGAGGATGATGTAGCGGCGCTTGTACCGATCGACCGCCTGGCCCAGCGGCAAACCGCAGACCGCGAACAAGAGCGCGAAGGCGAACCCCTGGAGCAGACTGATCTCGAAATCGCCGACGCCGAATTCGGTGCTGATCGGTTCGACCATCAGCGAGACGATCTGGCGATCGAGATAGGCCATCGCGAACAGCAACGTCATCAGGGCGGTGCTGGCCCAGGCGCGCGACGCCGGCGGATAGCCCTGCACCGCCGCATCGTCGTCGCGGGGACCCGCTTCCTCATCAACCGACGCGTCGTACCGCATTGTCTCTCATCCCATTCGCTAGCGCTTTTCTTTTATATGTTAGCGATATGGATTAAATGCGAAAGCGATTTCTCACTCGAAGGGAAATGGCTTGAGTTTCCGGAGCGAGTTGGGCGTGATTTCCTGAAGGTTTTCGAGATAGCGCCGAAGGTAGAGCCGCCACAGGTCCGCCGCCGTGTCGGCGTCGCGGCGTTCCATCGCGGCGATCATCTCCTCCTTCACCCCGATCGCGGCAAGATAGCGTTCGACCTGTTGCGGATGATGAGGCAGCCGGACCGACAGCAGCGACAACTGGCGGTCGGCGATCCCGCCGATCATCAGGCCCATCAATCGCAGCGTCTCGCTGCCGCAATTTTCGACCAGCGTTTCGCGGAAGAGTCGGCCGCGGGCATAGAATTCGGGACGGTCGTGGACAAGGTAGCGCTGCGACGCCGCATTCTGCGCCAGTGCGGACAGAATAGCTGGCGTGACGTTGCGCGTCAGCGATGCGACCGCCGCGGTTTCGATCACGATGCGTGTTTCGAAGACTTCGGAAATCGTCGCGTTGCGCATCTGCAGAAAGACCGTGCAATAGGAAGCGAGGCGCGCTGCGTCGGGTTCGCGGACCCGGGCGCCGCCACGACTGCCGCGCTCGACGCGAACCAGTCCTTCGGATTGCAGGATGCGCAGCGCCTCGCGGCACGACGGGCGCGACACTTCGAAACGCTGCATCAGTTGGTGCTCGGCGGGCAGCATCGCGCCGACCGGCCATTCACCGGCGGCGATTTCCTCGCGCAGCTCTTCGGCCACACGTTCGGCGACGCTCGCCTTGTGGCCGCCGTTCGCTTCGTTTTCGATCAAATCCTGGTCGGTCATTGCAGAGCCATAAGGTCGCTCGTCGAATGTGACAAACACTATGGTATATCGATAGCGATTAAATCTAAATCGCTTGACAATTATGGCGTATGGCATTTGAAGCACGCCAAGCCGGCGTGGTTGACCGGCAGGATGGGAGAGAGACGATGACGAAGACGGTTCTGGGAATTGCCGGCATTGCTGCCACGCTCGCGGTCGCCGCGCCGGCCGCGGCGCAGATGAACGACGAAACCTCCGTCGCCAGCCCGGCGCCGGACGAAGGCGCAGCCGCAGCGGGCGATGGCGACATCATCGTGACCGCGCAGCGCCGCTCGGAACGCCTCGTCGATGTCCCGGCATCGGTCGTCGCGATCAGCGGCGAGGCGCTGGCCCAGGCCGGAGTCAACGGGATCGAGGACCTGACGCGGCAGGCGCCGGGCGTGCTGATCAACAAGACCGGTGCCTATGTGCAGCCCACGGTGCGCGGGATCGGCGCGAGCGTCCAGGGCGGCGGCGCCGAATCGAACATCGCCGTCTATGTCGACGGGGTTTATTTCGCGAGCCAGACGGGCGCGATGTTCGACCTGGTCAACCTCGAATCGGTGCAGGTGCTGAAGGGGCCGCAGGGCACGCTGTTCGGCCGCAACGCGACCGGCGGCGCCTTGCTCTTGACGACGTTGACCCCGTCGTTCACGCCGACCGGCAAGGCGTTCGCGAGCTTCGGTCGCTTTAACGAATATAAGCTCAGCGCCTATGCCTCGACCGGCCTCACCGACACCCTCGCCGCCGATATTTCGGTCTATCGCCGCCATACCAACGGGTTCATCCGCGACCTGCGGACCGGGGAGCGCCGGGGCGAGCAATCGAGCTTCGACATTCGCGGCAAGCTGCTTTTCGAGCCGAGCGACGCGGTGCGGTTCATCCTCGCGGCGTCGCATACCGAAACCAAGGATCCGTCGGGGCTGACCTATACGACGCTCAACGGCAATTCGGTCGGGCGGAATTTCCCCAATTCAGGACCGATCGCCGTCGAGCGCGGCACGTCGTCGCAGGAAATCGCGACGCGGATTGAGGCCAAGGTCAACACGGTGTCGCTGCGCAGCGAGATCGACCTGGGCTTTGCGACGCTCAACACGATCAGCGGCTATATCGACGAACAGGACTTCATCGACGCCGACCTCGACTCGAGCTACGCGCCGTCGTCCTTCGCGACTTACGACCAGTTCAACGAAAGCTTCAGCCAGGAAATCAACCTGACCTCGCCATCCGGTGGCGATTTCTCGTGGGTTGCAGGCCTCTATTATTACTGGAACGCCGCCGGATCGGAGAATTGGCGCCTCAACGGCAATCCCTTCTATCGCGCGCGGATCACCAGCAACAGCATCTCGGGCTTTGCCGACGGGACCTATGACCTGGGTCCGGTGTCGCTCATCGCCGGGCTGCGCTACAGCAAGGAAAAGCGCGGGTTCCAGCGCGGCTTTCCGGGCGGCGCCTATACCGTCGATACCGACGTCACCTATACCAGCTGGACGCCGCGCGCGGGCCTCCGCGTCGACGTCGGGCCGCGCAGCAACCTCTATGCGACGTTCAGCCAGGGCTTCAAGAGCGGCACCTATAATCTGTCGTCACCGAGCACCACGCCGGTACGTCCGGAAAAAATCACCGCTTATGAAGCGGGCTTCAAATCGGCGAGCCGCGCGATCGACTTCAACATCGCCGCCTATCACTATGATTATCGCGACATCCAGGTGACCGCCTATGACTATACGTCGGGGGTCAGCCGGCTGTTCAACGCGGCGCGCGCCCGCGTCCACGGGATCGAGAGCGACGCGACATGGCGTCCCGCCGACAATTTCGACCTGCGTGCAGGGTTCGCCTGGACGCACGCGCGCTTCAAGAGCTTCCCCGGCGCGCCCGCCTTCTTCCCGCGGACGACGCTGACGAACGGCACGCCATGCCCTGACCTCAATTGCGGCAACGCCCAGGTCAACGTCGATGCCAGCGGCAACAAGCTGCTGCGCGCGCCCGAGTTCACCATCAGCGCGGGCGCCAATTATCACCTCGAACTCGCGGGTGGCAGCAAGATCAGCTTCGGCGTGCGCCCCTATTGGTCGAGCAAGATCAATTATTCCTTCCAGGAACGCATTTCGCAGCCGTCCTACTTCACGGTCGACGCCGACATTTCCTATTCGCCCAACGATCAGTTGCGCCTGTCGATCTGGGGCCGCAATCTGACCGACACCAAATATGCGACCTCGCGGTCGGAATCGTCGGCGCGCGATGCGATCGCCTGGGCGCAGCCGGTCACCTACGGCATCTCTGCCAGCTATAATTTCTGATATGGAGGCGCCGCGCGCGAGCCGCGCGGCGCCTTTGCCTAGAGGATAGTCGATGCATCCCAGAATTCACGCCGCCCGCAACCCCGATCAGGCCGCCGCGATCCGGTCGGACACGGGGGAGACCCTGACCTATGGCACGCTCGAGCAGCGCGCTAACCGCGGCGCGCATTTCCTGCGTAGCCTCGGCATCCAGGCCGGCGATACCATCGCGATCTGGCTTCCCAATGTCCTCGAATATTACGAGATCTACTGGGCCGCGCAGCGGGCCGGCCTCTATATCACCCCGATTTCGACCAAGCTGACGGTAGAGGAGGTCGCTTATATCCTGCGCGATTCGAGCTCGCGGTTGCTGGTCACGAGCGGGGACATCGCCGAACTGGGCGCCTTCCTCGACGTCGCGAGCGCAAGCGCACCTGATTTGCGGCATATCTATGCGTTGGGTGCGGGGCACGGAACGCTGCCCGGCTGGGATGCCATCGCGGACTTTCCGGCCGATCCGATCGCCGATGAAAGTGCGGGCTTTCACATGGTCTATTCGTCGGGAACGACCGGCCGCCCCAAGGGCATCCGCCTGCCGCTGACGGGCGGGCCGGCGACCGAACCGCACATGCTCGCCGAGCGGCAGGCCAATCGTTATGGGACGTGCCCGCACAGCATCTATCTGTCACCGGCGCCGCTGTACCACACCGCGCCGCTCGCGATCTCGACCGCCGCGCAGCGGCTGGGTGCGACCGTCGTCCTGATGCCGCGCTTCACCCCCGAAGCCGCGCTCGCGGCGATCGCGACCTATCGGGTCACAGTGACCCAGATGGTACCGACGATGTTCCTGCGCATGCTGCGGCTGCCCGAACAGCAGCGGGCCGCAGCCGACGTGTCGTCGCTGACCCACGTCATCCACGCCGCCGCGCCTTGCCCGATCGAGGTCAAGGACCAGATGATCGACTGGCTCGGACCGATCATCTACGAATATTATGGCGGTTCGGAAGGCAATGGCTCGACCTTCATCACCTCTGAGGAATGGCTCCGCAAGAAGGGATCGGTCGGGCGCGCCGATTGGGGTGTGATCCATATCTGCGACGACGAGGGGCGCGAGCTTCCAGCCGGTGAACAGGGCCTGATCTATTTCGAGGGCGGCTGGAACTTCCAATATCTGAACGATGCCGAGAAGACGCGCGATTCGCGGCACCCGACCGAGCCGGGCTGGTCGGCGCTCGGCGACATCGGCTATCTCGACGCCGACGGCTATCTGTTCCTGACCGACCGCAAGAGCTTCATGATCATCTCGGGCGGGGTGAACATCTATCCGCAGGAGATCGAGAATCTGCTGACCGTCCACCCGAAGGTCGCCGATGTCGCGGTCATCGGCGTGCCGAGCGCCGAGATGGGCGAAGAGGTGAAGGCCGTCGTCCAGCCGCGCGACCCGGCCGATGCCGGACCCGAGCTCGAGGCCGAGCTGATCGCTTATTGCCGCGAACGGTTGAGCGCGGTCAAATGCCCGCGCAGCATCGATTTCGAGGCCGAGCTGCCGCGCCACGAAACCGGCAAGCTCTACAAGCGCGAGATTCGCGAACGCTATTGGGCGGGTTTCGCACGGCGGGTCGCCTGAGATGGCGGCGGTGCCTGGCAGCCTGATCGGGGCGATCCTGGAAGCCGAGGCCCGCGCGCCGGGCACCCCGCTCGTTGTCGCGTCTGACGGGCAGCCGAGTCATACCACGCTGGCCGAGGTCGTGGCGGCAGGGCGACGGATGGGGACGCGGCTGTCCGATGCGGGGGTCGCGAAGGGCGACGTCGTCGCCGCGATGCTGCCCAACTGGCGCGAATGGCTGGTCGTAGCCGTCGCCGCCGCGCAGTCGGGCGCGGTACTGCTTCCGATCGTGACCATCTATGGCGCGACCGAGCTGGGTTTCATCCTGCGCCAGTCGGGTGCGAAATGGCTGTTCACCCCCGAACGCTTTCGCGGCGTCGATTTCGCCGCGCTGATCGGCACCTGTGGTGATCTTCCGGCGCTGCGGCATCATGTGACGGTCGGGCCGGAGTTCGACCGGCTCGAAACCGAGGGCATGATTGCCGACACGGTGCCGTGCGATCCCCAGGACATGGCGCTCCTCGTCTATACCTCGGGAACGACCGCGGCGCCGAAAGGGGTCATGCACTCGGCCACTGGCTTGCTGGCCGAACTCGCTTCGATGCGGGCGCTGCGGGCGCGGGGGAAGCAGGAGGTCGTGCTCTCGCCCTGGCCGCCGGGTCATGTCGCGGGCGCGCTGGCGATGTACCGCTTCCTGTGCGACGCGGTGCCGCTCGTCCTGATGGATCATTGGGACGCCGCGGTTGCGGCCGGCCTCATCGAGACCCACCGGGTGACGACATCGTCGGGAACGCCCTTTCACCTGTCGGGCACCATCGCCGCGGCGGGGACCGAGGGCCGTGACCTGTCGTCGCTCGAACAATATCTGGTCGGCGCGGCGCCGGTTCCGGCGTCGCTGGTCGAACGGTGTCGGGCACAGGGCCTGGCGGTCTATCATTGTTACGGGTCGAGCGAACATCCGACGGTCACCTCGGGCGTGGTCGACGATCCGGTCGAAAAGCAGCTTCATACCGAGGGGCGGCCGACGCCCGGTACGACGCTCCGCTTCGTCGACGACGCAGGCGTCGACGTCGCATCCGGCGAAGAGGGCGAAATCTGCACCCGCGGCCCGGACCTGTTTCTCGGCTACCTCGACCCGGTATTGAACGACGCGGCTTTCCTGCCGGGGGGCTGGTTCCGGACCGGCGATATCGGCCGCCTCGATGCCGAGGGCTATCTTCACATCACCGACCGCAAGAAGGACATCATCATCCGCGGCGGCGAGAATATCTCGTCGAAGGAAGTCGAAGCGGTGCTGCTGACGCATCCGGCGATTGCCGACGCTGCGGCGGTCGCGGCGCCCGACGACCGGATGGGTGAGATCGTCCGCGCCTGCGTCGTGCTGAAGCCCGGCGCCACGCTCGATTTCGAGGGGCTGCGCGCGCATTTCTCCGCGGCGGGCATCGCGAAGCAAAAGACCCCCGAACGCCTGACGATCGTGACGGAGCTGCCCCGCAATGCGACCGGCAAAGTGCTGAAGCATATGCTGCGTCTTGCGGGGTGATGGATATAGCGAGCATCCAACCTTGCCGGCGAGCGGTGCTCGCCGGCAATTTTTTGGCGTGCGTCTGGACGGCGGGATCGACGATCGGCTCCATCTGATACGCATCCAAAGGCGGGGAAGGCCATGACCAGTACCACCTCTCTTTCCAAATCGCGCCACGGCCGCGTTCTCAAACTGACGCTGGAAAGCGATTGCGGCCGGCATCCCGTGTCGCCCGAGCTCGGCCTGGCCATTCACAGCAGCATCGCCGACGCCGAAAGCGATGACGCCGTCGGCGCGATCCTGTTGACCGGCAGTGGTAAGACATTTTCGGCTGGCGGCGACATCGGCGGTTTGATTGCCGGACTCGACGCGGCGCGGCCCGACGCGGAAACCAGCGCTCTTCTCGCGCGGTCGGCTTCGGGCTGCCTCGCGCTCATGAACGCCACCAAGCCGACGATCGCACTCGTGAATGGCGCCGCGGCAGGGGGCGGGCTGGCGCTGGCCGCCGCTTGCGACATACGGCTCGCGAGCCACGCCGCCAAATTCGCCTTCGCTTATCCCCGGATCGCCCTGGCAGGTGACCTTGCGGCCTGCTGGAGCCTCAACAGGATATTGGGACCTTCGAGGGCGCTCTATTTCGCGCTGTCGGCCAAGCGGCTTTCGGCAAGCGAGGCCCTGACGCTCGGTTTGATTGCCGAGGTTCATGCCGATGATGGTCTTCAGCAAGCCGGGCTGACGCTCGCGCAAGACATCGCCTCGATGTCGCCTATGGCGCTTGCGCAGGTGAAGATGAATTTTCGGGCGGCCGCCACGGTCTCGAGAGACGAGGCGATCGAAATCGAAAGCGATAATTTTCTGCTGGCACGCGCCCATCCCGACCATCGCGAGGCGGCGGTCGCCTTTATCGAAAAGCGAAGGCCGCGATGGACGCAGGGCGCGCGTTGAACCCCGGGCTTTGTCGCCTAGCCTGTCGGCAATGGTCGATCATGTCGACACGGGCAATCGCAGAGCATGACGCGCAGCGCTTGAGGACGATCGAGCGTCCTCATCGCTGGCACGGCCGAGAGGGCAGGTTCGTGTCTGGCTGATCAGATGGGCGAGGGCGCGCGCCGGCCCATGGAGGGGTTCGGTTCGAACGGCCGTCGATCGGTAAAGCGCCCGGAGCTGCGCCGCGTTGCGGCTGCAATCTCTCCGATGCCTGATTTCCCAGGTCCCGCAGGACTGAGTGGTGCGGTCGAGAAGACTCGAACTTCCACGGCCTTTCGGCCACAACGACCTCAACGTTGCGCGTCTACCAGTTCCGCCACGACCGCACATCATGATGGGGCCGAATGGGTCCGGCTCCGGGTAGGAGCGGGCGCCTAGCAAAGCTTTTCGGACGATGCAAGCAAGCTGTGCCGCATTTATTTTCGCAGCTGCGAACAAGTCGCGTGACGCGCTTTGGTGCTTGTCACGAAACCGACTCCAAAGAGTCACTCAAATGTCATCGCTCTGGCGTCAGACCGTCACCGAATCACCCTAGTGGCGGCGTCACCGGGGGCGCGGCGGGGCACTCCTCTCGAACCGGCCGGTGATTTTTCAGCAGGGGCGCCGACCGATCCGGCGGCGCACAGCGGATAACGGAGAATTTCATGGCGGCTTTCGCGCGCGTTCGTTTGGTCATGCTCAGCAGCGTGGCCTGTTCTATTCTGGCCGCCTGCGGTGCCGACGGTGTCGCTTCGCCCGGTGAAGGCGTCATCGTGATCCCGGCGCCGACCCCGACCCCCACGCCGACCCCGACCCCCACGCCGACCCCGACCGGCGTCACCCCTGCCGCCGGCTGCCCGAGCATCGCCGGCCCCGCGCTGTCGGATCTCGGCACCATCACCGGTCCGCAGGGTACCTGGCGCAACTGCGGCTTCCCCGCGCGCTTCACCGCCTCGACCGCGATCCCCAAGGTCGCCGGCGTCATTTACTCGCTCCCCGGCCGCGTCGATGTCGGCACCGACCAGGGCGCGACCAGCACCAACACCGACGTCACGCTGACGATCGATCCGGGCGTCACCATCTTCGGCGCGACCGGCGTTTCCTATCTGGTCGTCAATCGCGGCAACCGCATCGACGCCGTCGGCACTCCGTCGCAGCCGATCATCTTCACGGGTCGCGGCAACGTCGTCGGTTCGGCCGACGACAATACCTCGCAGCTGTGGGGCGGCGTCGTCCTGCTCGGCCGTGCGCCGGTCACCGACTGCCTCGCGCCGGGCGCCACGCCGGGCACCGCCGCGTGCGAACGCGACACCGAAGGCACGTCGAACGCGCTTTATGGCGGCGCGCAGCCGGCCGACAATTCGGGCCGCATGTCCTATGTCCAGATCCGCTACTCGGGCTTCATCCTCAGCGCCGACAAGGAGCTGCAGGGCCTGACCCCGTCGGGCGTCGGTTCGGGCACCACGATCGAAAATATCCAGGTCCACAACAGCTCGGACGACGGCATCGAAGTGTTCGGCGGCCGCGTCAACATGCGCAACCTGGCGATCACCGGCGCCGAGGATGACGGTCTCGATACCGACGTCGGATACAAGGGCAATGTCCAGTTCCTGCTCGCGGTACAGCGCGCCGGCGGCACGGTCGGCGACTCGATGCTCGAAATCGACTCGAACGGCAACGAAGACACCACCCCGCGCCAGAATGTCGCGCTGTCGAACTTCACCTTCATCCACCGCGCCAATGCGGCGGGCAACACCGCGTCGGTGCTGATCCGCGGCGGCGCCGACTATCGCCTGATGAACGGTCTGATCGTGGCGCCCGGCATCTCGTGCGTCCGCATCAACTCGGCAACGACGATCCAGACCACGGGTGCCGACGAAGCCGGGCCGCCGAAGTTCGACTCGGTCAACATGCAGTGCGGCGGCGCCAGCGCCTTCCTCGGCACCAGCGGCGTCACCAACGACCAGGTCGCGACGATCTTCAACGGCGGCACGAACAACAGTGCGACCTATGTCCCGACGCTGTCGAACGTGTTCATCAACGGCGCCACCGAAACCGCCCGCCCGGCCTTCAACCCGGTCCCGATCAACGCCTTCTTCGTGAACGCGGGCTATGTCGGCGCGGTGCGCGATGCCAGCGACACGCGCTTCACCGGCTGGACCTGCAACAGCGCGACCGCGAGCTTCGGTTCGTCGAGCGCCGCGTGCACGCTCATCCCGGTCTGACGCGCCTTCGTACCTGAATTGGGGCGGGGCGCACCACAGAGGCGCGCCCCGCCCCGCTTATCATCCGAATTATAGGGGTTTTTAGGGCCATGACCAAACGGTCGATTTTCGCCAGCATGCTGCTCCTCTCGTCGGCGTTGGTCGCACCGGCCGCACTGGCACAGGACGCCGGACCCGCGGGTTCGAGCACCGAAGCCACGCCGCCGACCGCCGATGCCGCCGATCCGGCGCCGGCCGACGACGATCAGCCCGATGTGTCGATCCCCGGCGGTTCCGATCAGGAAATCGTGGTCACCGGCCGCTATACCCCCAATGTCGTCCGCGCGACCCCCGAGGTCGTGTCGGTCCTTTCGTCCGCCGACATCGCGCGCACCGGTGAGGGCGATATCTCGGGCTCGCTCCAGCGCGTCACCGGTCTGTCGGTCGTCGGCGGCGGCTTCGTCTATGTCCGCGGCCTCGGCGATCGCTATTCGCTCGCGCTGCTCAACGGTTCGCCGCTGCCGAGCCCCGAACCGCTGAAGCGCGTCGTCCCGCTCGACATCTTCCCGTCGAACGTCATCGATTCGACGCTGGTCCAGAAAAGCTATTCGGTGAACTTCCCCGGTGAGTTCGGCGGCGGCGTGATCAACCTCACCACCAAGTCGACCCCGCGCGAGAATTTCCTGACCTTCTCGGGCGGCATCGGCTGGGACAGCGAGACGACCAACGAACTCGGCTACACCTATTATGGCGGCGACGCCGACTGGACGGGTTTCGACGATGGCACCCGCGATGTGCCGAAGTCGCTCGCTGCGGCCTTTGCCAGAGGCAAGCCGATCATTGAGGGCGCCGATTTCAGCAAGGACGATCTCGAAGCGATCGCCATGGACCTCGTCAATGCGCCGACGACGCTGCTGCAACAAAACAACCATATCCCGGTCAACTGGTCGGCGGGCGTCACCGGCGGCCTGACCATCCCGATGGCTGACGGCGAACTCGGCATCATCGCGACGGCGGGGATCAGCAACAAGTGGCGCACCCGCGACACGCTGCAGCAGACCTCGGTCGAGGCCGACCTGTCGGGTGATCCGCAGACCAGCTACAACCGTGTCGTCACCGACAATCGCGTCGTCGTCAACGGCCTGCTCGGCTTCGGGCTCGAGATCGGCGATCACAAGCTGCGCTGGACCAACCTCTATATCCGCGACACCCTCAAGCAGGCGCGTCTCGCGCTCGGCACCGACCAGAACCAGTCGGGCCGCGACATCATGAAGCAGGACACGGCGTGGTACGAACGCCAGCTGATCAACACCCAGTTTGTCGGCGAATTCCATTTCGACCGGCTCAAGCTCGACCTGCGCGGCGCCTATGCCAATTCGCAGCGCGAAGCGCCCTATGAACGCAGCTTCACCTATGTCCGCACCAACCTGCCGACCGCGCAGGACCCCGTCGGCGACAAGTTCGTCAACGACCTTGGCGGCAACAAGGGTGACGCGACGATCGCCTTTTCCGACCTGAACGAAGATCTGTGGTCGGGCGGCGTCGACCTGTCCTACGAAATCGCCCCGCGCATCACCGGGACTGTCGGTTATGCCTATAGCGATACCAGCCGTACCTCGGTGCGCCGCGCCTTCCAGTATCGCGCCTCGAACCTGCCGATCCCGGTGCAGCAATTGCGCCCCGACTATCTGCTCTCTGACGCGTCGATCCAGCTTTATGACATCACGCTGCTCGAGACCTCGGCGCAGGACGGCACCGCGGCGTTCGACGCGGCGCTGACCACCCATGCCGGCTATGCGCAGCTGCAGGCCGAACTGCTGTCGGGCGTCAACATCAACGCCGGCGTCCGGTACGAGGATGCCAAGCAGACGGTGTCGCCGATCGACCTGTTCAATTCGGGCGCGTCGTCGATCGTCGATACGAACCTGAACAACGACTATTGGCTGCCCGCGGTCACCCTGACCTGGGAAGTCGCACCCGACATGCAGCTGCGCGTCAGCGGGTCGAAGACGATCGCCCGCCCGCAGTTTCGTGAGTTGGTGGCGCAGGTTTACCAGGATCCCGAATCGAACCGTCTGTTCCGCGGCAACCCGTCGCTGACCGACAGCCGGCTGACCAACGCCGAAGCGCGCTACGAATGGTATTTCGCCAAGGATCAGCGCCTGACGGTCGCCGGCTTCTACAAGTCGATCGACAATCCGATCGAGGCCTATACCTCGATCTCCGACTCCTCGGTCAACACCAGCTACGCCAACGCGCCGAAGGCGACGCTTTATGGCGTCGAGTTCGAACTGCAGAAATATTTCCCGCTCGACACGCTGTCGGATGCGCCTTTCTGGTCGAGCCGCCGCTTCGTATTGATCGGCAACTATACCTATACCCAGTCCGACATCTCGGTCGCGGCGGGCGATACCACGACGATCAACGGCGTGGTGCAGGATGCGAGCAACTTCTTCTTCGACGGCTCGCCGCTTACCGGTCAGTCGGACCATCTTGTCAATTTCCAGATCGGGCTCGAGGATCAGGACCATTTGTCGCAGCAGACCCTGCTCGTGACCTATGCCAGCCCGCGCGTCACCAGCCGCGGTCCCTCGGGGCAGCCCGACCTGCGCGAAAAGCCGGGGATTTCGCTCGATTTCGTCGCGCGGCAGGGCATCAATCTGCTGAACAAGGAAATCGAACTGAAGTTCGAGGCGCGCAATCTCACGGGCCGCAATTATGAAGAGGTACAGGAGTTCGGCGACAACCGGATCTTCTTCAACCGCTACAAAATCGGCCGCAGCTTCTCGCTGAGCGCGTCGCTGAAATTCTGATGAAACATCCTCCCTGCCGCGAAGCGGTCGGGAGGGGGCCGCGCCCGAAGGGCGTGGTGGAGGGGCATCGACGCTGCGTCAAAGCCCCTCCGTCAGCCCTTCGGGCTGCCACCTCCCAATGCCTGCGGCACCGGGAAGATAGATACGGCGAGCCGCCACAGGCCGGACTCGCCCGACTGTCAAAAAACTGTAATCTTCCCGTCAGCTGATTGTCACCAATCGCCCCTAGGCGATTCGCGAGGCACCATGGTGATGCGGGGGATAAACAGGTTTTCATGGCGACGCTGATGTCCGGATCGGCCGTTCGGTTGCCGCGCGGATTGCCCGCATGGCTGCGCAGCGGCAAGCGCTCGCCACGCGCGGTCTGGCCCATGCTGGTCGTCGGCCTGCTGGCGCTGCTGCTCGCGGTGCAGGTTGTGCGCCTGCTCTGGACGATCGTGACACCCCTGTCGCCGCTTGGCGCCTGGCAGCCGCAGACCGCGGTCATCGCCTCGCCTGCCGAGCGCCGCGCGCTCTTCACCAGCTTCGATCCCTTTTTCCGGACCGGCGGACAGGGGCCCGCCTCGGCGACGGTCACCGCTCTCGGCCTGACGCTGTTCGGCGTCAACATCAACGAAGCGACCGGCGGCGGATCGGCGATCATCGCCGCCGAGGACGGTATCCAGAACAGCTATGCCGTGGGCGAAGAGATCGCGCCGGGGGTGAAGCTCGTCGGGGTCGCCTTCGACCATGTGCTGCTCGACCGCGGCGGTGCGCGCGAAAGCCTGTTCCTCGACCAGAGCGGCGCGGCGCCGGTTGCGACGCCCGCGACTCCGCTGCCCGCGCCGACCCCCGAGGTCGGGTCGGCGCCTGCCAATGATGCGGTCGCCGGCGAACTCTCGCCCGCCGCGTTGAAAGGCGGTATCGGCTTCGCACCGCGCAGCGAAAACGGCCGCGTCACCGGGGTCGTCGTTCAGCCGCAGGGCGACGGCGCCGCCTTCCGCGCCGCGGGCCTGCGTCCGGGCGACGTCATTCGCGGCGTCAACGGCCGCCCGATCGGCTCGGCGGGCGATGCCGCCGCGCTCGCCAATCAAATCACACCGGGGGCACGCCTCTCGCTTGAAGTCGAGCGCGGTGCCAACGTCGTCCCGATCGCCATTTTTGTTTCGAAGTAGGGTATATGCGCCTCAAACTGTCCCTGATGCTTGCCGCCGCACTGGTTTCGGCCACGCCGACCGCCGCGCTCGCGCAATATACGCTCAACGTCCGCGACGCGGATATCCGCGCCTTCATCCAGGATGCGGCGCGGATCACCGGGCGCACCTTTGTCATCGACGGGCGCGTCAACGGCAAGGTGTCGGTGGTGACCGACCGCCCGCTGTCGCGCAGCGAATATTTCGAAATCTTCCTCGCCACGCTGCGTTCGAACAGTCTCGTCGCGGTATCGGGACCGAACGGCAGCTATCGCATCCAGCCGATCGACGGCGCGGCGTCGCAGCCCGGCCGCATCGGCAGCGACCGCGCGGCGCAGAACCAGTTCGTCACCGAAATCATCCGCCTGCGCCACATCGACGCCGTCGCGGCGGTCGAAACACTGCGGCCGCTGGTCAGCCCGCAGGGCTCGCTGACCGCGAACCGCAACGCCAACAGCCTGGTTGTCGCCGACTTCGCCGACAATATCCGCCGCATCCGCGCGCTCGCGTCGAGCATCGACCGCGACAGCACGACCAGCCAGATCGTGACGCTGAAAAATGCCGGCGCGCGCGAAATCGCCGCCGCGCTTCAGGCGCTCGCGCCGGCGGCGGGGGAGGGCGCGCAGGCGCCGGTCGCGATCGTTCCGATCGACAGCAGCAACGCCATCGCGCTGCGCGGCGACCAGGCGCTCGTGGCGCGCTTTGTCCAGATGGCGAACGACCTCGATCAAAAGGCGGCGGGCGGTACCGAGCTGCGTGTCTATTGGCTCGACCATGCCAACGCCGAAACCTTGCTCCCGACCATCCAGCAGCTCATCGGCGGCGGCAGCGATCCGGCGCAGAAGGCGGGTCTGCCGGCGGCGTCCTCGTCCTCGTCCTCTGGCGGCAACGGCGCATCGACGGCCGCCCCGGCCCCGGCAGCGGCGCCCGTCTCGACCGGCGGCGGCGGGAGCGGCAGCATCGCGACGCGCGGCCCCGCGATCGTCACCCGCTACGAAGGCGCCAACGCGATCATCGTCGCCGCTAACCCCGACGTCCAGCGCATGCTCGGCGAACTGATCCGTCAGCTCGACAGCCGCCGGCCGCAGGTGCTGGTCGAGGCGATCGTGGTCGAGATCGGCGACGATGCGGCGAAACAGCTCGGCGTCCAGTTCCTGCTCGGCGGCAAGAATATTCCCTTTGTTGCGACCAGCTACGGCAACGCTTCGCCCAACATTCTGACGCTCGGCGGCGCCTATGCCGCCAACCAGTTGTCGCAGGACACGACGACGGTGAACGGCACCACCACCGTCACCACGACCGGCAGCTCGTTCGGAAACACCCTGCAGGAAGCGGCGGCGGCATCGCTGCTCACCGCGACGGGCGGGTTCGCGGGCTTCGCCGGCGACATCGGCAAGAATACGGTGTTCGGGGCGATCATCAACGCGGTGAAGTCCGACACGACGTCGAACCTGCTCGCCACCCCGCATATCGTCACGCTCGACAATCAGGCGGCGAAATTCCTCGTCGGCCAGGAAGTCCCTATCACGACGGGCGAAGCGCTCAGCGACAATTTCGACAACGCCTTTCGCACCGTCCAGCGTGAGGAGGTCGGCATCAAGCTCGACGTCACGCCGCAGGTAAACGGCGCCGGAGAGGTCAAACTCTTCCTGCGTCAGGAAGTGTCGAGCGTCGCGGGACCCGTCTCGTCGCGCAACGGCGACCTGATCATCAACAAGCGCTCGTTCGAAACGGTGCTGACCGTCGACGACGGCGAAATCCTCGCGATCGGCGGGCTGCTCAACGACGACGAACGCAAGACGATCGAGCGGATTCCGTTGCTCAGCGACATTCCGCTGATCGGCGAATTGTTCAAATCGCGCAGTCGCTCGCGCTCGAAGACGAACCTGATGGTCTTCATCCGCCCGACGATCCTGCGCAACCGCGAGGACAACGCCGCGCTCACCGCGCGCCGCTATGGCTATATTCGCGACACCCAGCTGCGCCGCAATCCCGACGAGGAACCCGCGCTCGACACGCTGGTCCGTGACTATATGGGGGCGACGCCGCCGTCGCCGCCGACCGCGACCGACATCACCGTCGGCCCGGTCGACCTGCCGGCGCTGCGCGGCCCGGACGGCAGCGTCACGACGACCGATGTGCCGCCCTCGATCTCGAACGCCCCCGCCCCGCCGCCGGGAGATTATCCGTGACCGAAGACGCGCCGATCGCCGCGCCCCCGGCGCCGGTTGACATTCCCTATGCCTTTGCCCGCACCCACGGTGTCGTCATTGCGCCGGGGGAGGGCGGCGTCTGGCTTGCGACCCTGCGCGAAGGCGCCGACCCTGCGGTGTTGATCGAGGTGAAACGCCACCTCGCGCAGCCGCTACGCGTCGCCACCATCAACGCCGCCGATTTCGACCGGCTGCTGTCGGACCATTATGCCGTCGATGCCTCGGCGGCGGCGATGGCGGGTTCGCTCGACGGCAGCGACATGGATTTCAGCCTGCCGAGCGCCGAGGATCTCCTTGACAGCGCCGACGACGCCCCCGCGATCCGCCTGATCAACGCGATCATCGCCGAAGCGGTACGCCAGGGTGTCAGCGACATCCATATCGAACCCTATGAAAGCGGGCTCGTCGTGCGCATGCGCACCGACGGCGTGCTGCGCGAGCATCTGCGCATGCCGCCGCATGTCGCCCCCGTCGTCGTCAGCCGCATCAAGGTGATGGCGCGCCTGGACATCGCCGAGCGCCGCATTCCGCAGGACGGCCGCATCGGGCTGACGCTGGCGGGCAAGGCGGTCGACGTCCGCGTCTCGACGCTGCCCAGCCGTGCCGGCGAACGTGTCGTAATGCGTATCCTCGACAAGGACGCGGCGGGCATCGATTTCGACGTCCTCGGCCTGTCGGGTGCCGCCGACCAGATCCTGCGCGAGGCGCTGGCCGAACCCAATGGCATCATCCTCGTCACCGGCCCGACGGGGTCGGGCAAGACAACGACGCTCTATGCCGCGCTGAAACAGCTCAACGATGGCCAGCGTAACATTCTGACCGTCGAGGACCCGGTCGAATATGCCGTCGACGGCGTCGGCCAGACGCAAGTGAACGCCAAGGTCGGGCTCGATTTTGCGGCCGGCCTCCGCGCGATCCTGCGCCAGGATCCCGATGTCGTGATGGTCGGCGAAATCCGCGATCGCGAGACCGCCGATATCGCGGTGCAGGCCTCGCTCACCGGTCACCTCGTCCTTTCGACGGTCCACACCAACGACGCTGTCGGCGCCATAACGCGTCTCAAGGATTTGAAAGTAGAGCCTTTTCTACTGGCATCGACGCTTCGTGCGGTCATCGCCCAGCGACTTGTGCGCAAACTTTGTGAAAATTGCCGCGAACCGGTGCAGGCCGACAACAGCATCGCCGCGATGCTCGGACTCGACATCGGCACCGTCATCTGGCGACCCAAGGGTTGCGACCATTGCGGCGGCACCGGCTACAAGGGCCGGATCGGGGTGTTCGAGGCGATCAAGGTCGACGAGACCGTCCGCCGCTATATCTATAACGGCGGCGACGAGGCGATGATCGTCAAGCACGCCTTCCTCAAATCGCCGACGCTCGCCTCGGCGGCGCGCGTGATGGTCGCCAAGGGACTGACCACCGCCGAGGAAGCGATCCGCGTCGCGCGGCGCGAGGAAATCGATGCCTGATTATCGCTATGTGGCGATCGATCCGCAGGGCCGCGAGCGCAAGGGGCGGCTGACGGCCGCCAACGACGACGCCGCGCGCGCCGATCTCGTCCGGCGGAAATTTCATATCGTCGCGGTCGAGGCGGCGGGATCGAAACCCGCGGCGGGCCGGTCGCTGTTCGCGTTTCGCCGCACCAAATTGTCAGCCAAGGAACTCGCGCTTTTCACCCGCCAGCTCGCGACGCTCGCCGAGGTCGCGCCGCTCGAGGAAGCGCTGCGCACGCTGACCCGCCAGAGCGAGGCCGAGAGTGCACGGGTCGTTGTCGGCGACGTCCACGCCGGCCTGCTCGAAGGCCGCCGCCTCGCCGATGCGATGGCGCGCCAGCCGGGCAGTTTTCCGCCGCTTTACCGCGCGATGGTCGCCGCGGGCGAAACCACCGGCAGCCTGACGACGATCCTTGCGCGGCTTGCCGACCTGCTCGAACGCCAGGCTGAGGTGCGCGGCAAGCTGATCGCCGCGCTTGCCTATCCGATCGTGCTCGCCTTCGTCGCGATCGGCGTCGTTGCGGCGCTGATGATCTTCGTCGTCCCGCGCGTGGTCGAACAATTCACCGACTCCGGCCAGCAACTGCCGTTCCTCACCCGCGCGGTGATCGCCATTTCCAGCTTCGCCGCCAACTGGTGGTGGCTGGTCGCGCTGCTGTTCGCCGCCGCGGTCTTCGGCTGGGTGACCGCGATGCGCCGCCCGGCGTTCAAGGCCCGGATCGATGCGCGGCTGCTGCGTCTGCCGCTCCTCGGCCGCCTGCTCCGCGATCTCCATGCCGCGCGCTTCGCGCGTACCCTGTCGACGATGGTGTCGAGCCGCCTGCCGCTCGTCGAGGGGCTACGCCTGACCGTGCCGACGATCCGCAACGCCGCGCTGGCGGGCGCGACCGCGACGATCGTCGACCAGGTGCGCGCCGGCGGCGGTCTGTCGGCCGCGCTGCGCGACGCCGGGGTGTTCCCGCCCTTGCTCGTCTATATGACTGCCAGCGGCGAAAGCGCCGGGCGGCTCGAGCAGATGCTCGAGCGCGCCGCCGACTATCTCGAACGCGAATTCGACCGTTTTACCGCCGCCTCGATGGCGCTTCTCGAACCTGTCATAATTGTCGTTATGGGGTCGTGCGTCGCCCTCATCATCCTCGCCATCCTGCTGCCGATCCTCCAGTTGCAGAACCTTGCCGGATTATAATAATGTCGCTCATGCAGCTTTTCATTCGCCTGATGCTCGATCCCGCCCGGCCGCTGCCTGAGCAGCGCCGCAAGAAGGACGAGCGCGGCTTCACCCTGACCGAATTGATGGTCGTCATCTTCATCATCGGGCTGCTCGCCACGGTGGTGATGATCAACGTGCTGCCCAGCCAGGACCGAGCGATGGTGACCAAGGCCAAGGCCGATATCGCGACGCTGGAAACCGCGCTCGAACAATATCGCCTCGATAACCTCAGCTATCCCGCATCGGGCGACGGGCTCAATGCGCTGAAGGTCGCGCCGCCCGCGCTGGCGCAGCCCGAGCGCTATCGTCGCGGCGGCTATATCAAGCAATTGCCCCAGGACCCGTGGGGTCGTCCCTATAATTACCAGGCGCCCGGACCCAATGGCGCGGCGTTCGACATCTGGTCGCTTGGCGCCGACGGGGCGCCCGGCGGCACCGACGACAATGCGGATATCCACGGTGGAGAAGGCTAGGGCGCGCGCGTCCCGGGCGAACGGCTTCACCCTCGTCGAGCTGATGGTCGTGCTCGCGATCATGGCGCTTGCCGCGACCGCGGTCGTGCTAACCATCCCGGGCGAGGAACGGACCGTTCGGAGCGAAGCCGACCGGCTCGCCGCGCGGCTCGCCGCCGCGCGCGACGTCGCCGTGATCGAGGGGCGCAGCGTCTCGGTCAATTTCGCGCCTTCGGGCTATGGCTTCGAGCGGCGGATCGGCGGCGAATGGCAGCCGCTTCCGGGGCGTTCCTTCGAGCAGCGCAACTGGCCCTCTGACGTCCGGTTCGCCGCAGGCAACGGGCAGGGCGCGGCGCGCATATTGTTCGACCGCGTCGGCACCAGCCCGACGCCGCAGGCGATCGTGCTGAGCGGCGGCGACGCGCGCGAGGTCGTGCGCGTCTCGGCGACCGGGGAGGTCAGCCGTGGCGAATGAGCGCGAAAGCGGTTTCACCCTGCTCGAAATGCTGGTCGCGCTCAGCATCATCAGCATCGCTGCGCTGACCCTCGTGCGCCTCGACGCCTTTGCGGTGCGCACCGCCGGCGACCTCGACGAGACCACCATTGCGGGCATCGTCGCGCAGAATCGCGCGGTCGAATTGTGGACCGACCCCGCGCCGCCGACGATCGGCAACAGCGCGACCGGGGTTTCCAATGCCGGGCGCAACTGGCGCGTCGAACAGCGTGTCGCGAAGACCGCCGACGACAGCCTGCTGCGCATCGACCTGATCGTCCGCCCCGAAAGCGGGCGCGGGCAGGCGGCGCTGACGATCATCCGGCCGTCGCGATGAAGGACCAGCGGGGCTTCACCCTCGTCGAGATGCTCGTCGCCTTGTCGCTGTTCGCCGCGATCGCCGCGATCGGCGTGGGGCTGCTGCGCAGCAGTATCGATACGCAGGATGCGGTGCAGGACCGGCTGAAGGCGATGGGCGGGGTCAACCGGTTGCGCGCGCTGATGGCCAACGACCTTGCGCAGGCGCTGCCGCGTTCGACGCGCGGCCCCTCGGGCGAAACGGTCCCCGCCTTTGCCGGCTCCGAAACCGGCTTTGCGCTTGTTCATGGCGGTGCGGCCTCGCTCGACGGCGGCGCGCATCCGAATATCGAGCGCGTGGCGTATGCGCTCACAGGCGGCGAATGGCGCCGCGCGGTGCAGCCGATGCTCGACGGCACGGCATTGAGCGATGGCGACCGTCTGGTGGATGAGGTGGCCGGTGTCGCCGTTCGCTATCGCGACGAGCAGGGGCAATGGGGCAGCAGCTGGACATCCGATCCCGGCGATCGCCTGCCCCGCGCGGTCGAGGTGCGGTTGACCCGGCAGGGCCGCGCGCCGCTGGTGATGCTGTTCCTCACCGCGCCCGTACCGCCGCCGCCGCTGCCGCTCGGGACGCCCGTGCCATGAACCGCGGACAATCCGATGAACGCGGCGCCGCGCTGCTCAGCGTGCTGCTGCTCGTCGCGGTGATGGCGGTGATCGCCGCGACCGCGCTCGACCGGCTGACGCTCGCGACGCGGATCGCGGGCAGCGCCGCGACGGTCGATCAGGGCCGCGCCTACAGCTTCGCCGCCGAACAGATCGCGCTGCGCCGCGTCGCCGACCTCGTCGGGCGCGATCCCGCAAAACTCACGCTCGCCGGCGATTGGCTCGGGCGCGACTTCACCCTGCCGTTGCCGAACGGGCAGGGGACGGCGCGGCTGACCGATGCGAGCAATTGTTTCAACCTGAACAGCCTCGTCGCCGAGACGATCCCGGGCCGCTTCACCCAGCGCCCCGGCGGCACCGGCCAGTTCGCCGAGCTGATGACGCTGCTCGGGGTCAACACCGACGAGGCGCGTATGGTGGCCGGCGCGACCGCCGACTGGATCGACAGCGACAGCGTTGATGGCCCGCTCGGCGCCGAGGACGGCGTCTATCGCTCGCTGCCCGGCAGCTACCTTCCCGCCAACCGCAAGATGGCCGATATCAGCGAATTGCGCGCGGTACGCGGGGTGACGCCCAAGCTTTATGCGCGGCTCAAACCCTGGATCTGCGCGCTGCCCGCGACCGACCCGGTCAAGCTCAACATCAACACGCTGGCACCCGAACAGGCGCCGCTCGTCGCGATGCTGTTGCCGGGGCAATTGACCGTCGCCGAGGCACGCGCGGCGCTGGCGGCGCGGCCCGCTGGCGGCTATGGCAGCAGCGTGCGATTCTGGGAATCCGGACCGCTCGCCCGGCTCGATCCGCCCACCGATGTCGCCGAGCAGGCGGGGGTGACGAGCCGCTGGCTGATATTGAAGACCGACGTGACGATGGGGGATGGTTTCTTGACTTCTGTATCGCTGATCGACGCGAACGGCGGTGCGCCATCGGCGGGCCAGATGCCGCCGGTGATCGTGCGGCGCGATTGGGGCGAAACCGACTGACATGGCGCGCACATTGGTTCTCTGGCTGCCCCCGGCGGCGATGCTCGGCGAGCGGGTCGACGCGGCGTGGCTGCGTGTCGACGACGGTGTCATCGTCGATTCGGGACAGGATGACGGCTGGGTCGACGCTTGGGAAAAGCCGCAGGATGACGAGGGTGACGACCGCCTGATCGCGCTCGCACCCGCCGCCGACGTGCCGCTGCGCTGGCGCCACTATCCCGACGCCGCCCCGGCACAGGCCGCCGCGATCGCGCGCGTTGATACGCTGCGCGACAGCCTGGGCGATGCGGCGCTCTTGCATGTCGTCGCCGGCCAGCCCGCCGACGCGGGGCAGGCGGTGCCCGTCGCGGTGACCACCCACGCCGCGATGGCGGCATGGACCGACTGGCTGAAGGCACAGGGGCTGTCCCCCGCCGCGATCATCCCCGCCGCCGCGACCGTGCCGCCGCCCGAGCCCGACAGGCTGTGGTCGGCCGAGCTCGGGCGCGAACAGATTTTGCGCAGCGACGACCGCAGTTTCGTCTCCGACCCCGAACTCGACCCGCTGATCGCCGCCGGACGCCCGATCGCGCCGCTCGATGCCGACCGGATGCGTCAGGCGCTGCTGCTCTCGCTCGCCGCGCCGCCGCTCGACCTGCTGACCGGCGCGTGGCAGCCGAGGCGCAGCTGGACGATCGATCCGGCGCTGGTCCGGTGGATGAAGCGACTTGCCGTCGTCCTGCTCGCCGTGACGTTGCTGATCCCGATCATCCATGCGATCCGGCTCAACGCCGACATCGGCCGCGCTGACGATGCGAGCGTCGCCGCCGCCAAAAAGGCTGGCGTCACCGCCACCGACGCGGAGAGCGCCGAGGCCGAACTCGACCGCCGCCTCGCGGCTGCGGGCGGCGGGCCGCTCGCCTTCTCGGTGCCCGCGTCGGCGCTCTACGACGCGATGCGCGACACGCCGGGGGTGGCGCTCAAGAGCTTGTCGCACCGCACCGACGGCACGCTGTCGACGACGATCGCGGCGCCGCGCACCGAGGACCTGAACGCGGTGCTGCTGGCGCTGCAGGCGCGCGGCTACAAGATCACCGCGCAGCCGATGGCCGGCACCGACGGCAACCAGATGGCGAACATCACCGTGAGGGCCGTGCCATGACCGATCGGATCTCCAACTGGTGGCAGGGTATGTCGCGTCGCGAACGCTGGATGGTCGGGGTTGCCGGGGTGCTGGCGCTGGCGGTCTTCATCTGGCTGCTCGGCCGTCCGGCCTATGCCGCCTTCACCAATCTCGAGGCCGATCATCGTGCCGCGATCGAGCGGCAGGGCCGCGTCGCCGCCAAGGTCCAGTTGCTGGCGCAGCGTCCGGCATCCTCGGCGGCCGCGGCGAATGACGCGGTCGCGATCGACCAGTTTCTCACCCAGTCGGCGGGCGAGATCGGGCTGACGCTCGACCGCAATGAAGCACGCGGGCAGGGGCAGGCGACGATCGCGATCGCCACCGCGCGCGCGCCGGTGCTCGCCGACTGGCTCGCCTCCTTGGAAACGCAGGGCTTCGTCGTCGACCAGCTGACGATCACCCCGGCCGCCGACGGCACCGTCGGTATGACCGCCGAACTGCGGCGCGGGGGCAAATGATGCGCCGCCGGGTCATCCTTGCCGCCGTCCTGATCATTCTGATCCTGATTGTCGCGACCTTCCCGATGCGCCTCGCGCTCGCGATGGCGGGCGCCGAAAAGTCGGGGCTGACCGCACGCGAGGTCAATGGTTCGGTCTGGGCGAGTGAATTGATCGAAGCGCGGCTCGGTGCCCTGCCGCTCGGCAATGTGCAGGCCAGCCTGTCGCCGCTGGCCCTGCTCGGCGGCGATGTCGAGCTGGCTTTCAGTCGGCCTGATACGCGGCTCGGCGAACTCGCGGGGCGTCTCCATGGCAGCAACCCGCGCGGCCTTTCGGATCTCAACGGCACGACCTCGCTCTCGGGTGGCCTCGGCCTCGTTCCGGTCGACAGCCTGCGCTTCGAGGGTGCCGCGGTACGGTTCGACGATCGCGGGCGCTGCGTCTCGGCGAGCGGGCGCATCCAGCTCAGCGTCGGCACCTCGATCGCCGGGCTCGACCTGACGCGTGGCCTTACGGGGCCGCTGCGCTGCGTCGAGGGCCGCGCACAGGCGGCGCTCGTCAGCCAGTCCGGCATGGAGCGACTGATGCTCGGCTTCGACGGTAGCGGCGCCTGGCGTGCCGAGTTCGCGATCACCGCCGATGACCCGGTGATGGCGTCGGCGCTGTCGGCGATCGGTTTTCGCGCCGGCAGCAACGGCTTCGTGCTGGTCAGTTCGGGCCGTTTCTGACCGATGACGGCGGCGCTTGACGCCTTGCCCTTTGGTGCGGGCGTCGGCCTCGCGGCGTTGCTTGGGCTGGTCCTCGGCAGCTTTATCGCGACCCTGGTGCTGCGCTGGCCCGACGGGCGGTCGCTGCTAGGGCGTTCTCGCTGCGACGGCTGCGAGCGCGCCCTCGGTCCGCTCGATCTCGTCCCGCTTGTCTCGGCGCTCGTTCAGCGCGGCCGTTGCCGGGCATGCGGCGCGCGGATCGATCCCTTTCATATGCAGGTCGAACTGGCGTCGGGCCTGATCGGCGCGCTGGCGCTGACGATCATGCCCGGCATCGCGGGGTGGCTCTGGGCGCTGTTCGGCTGGCTGCTGCTGCCGCTCGCCTTGCTCGACGCGCGGCATATGTGGCTGCCCGACCGGCTCAATGCGGTGCTGGCCATCGCCGGGCTGCTGCTCGCCGGGCCGTTGCTCGACACGGTGCTGCTCGACCGCTGGATCGGTGCGGTCGCGGGCGGGGTGCTGCTCGCGCTCGTCGCGCTCGCCTATCGGCGCGGGCGCGGGCAGGACGGCATGGGCGGCGGCGACCCCAAGCTGGTCGCGGCGATCGGCTGCTGGCTCGGCTGGCAGGCGCTGCCGCTGATGCTGCTGCTCGCCAGCGTCGGCGGCATGGTCTGGGCGCTGACCACGCAAAAGAAAGGGGACCGGCCGCTGGCGTTGCGACAGGTCCCCTTCGGTCTCTTTGCCACCGTCGCCGCCTGGGCGACGGTGGCGCTGTGGCCGTTGCTTAGCGCTGGATGACCACTGTCACCGCACGGCGGTTCTTCGCATAGGCTTCCTCGGTCGACGCGGTGTCGGCCGGGCGTTCCTTGCCATAGCTGATCACCTCGATCCGCGACGGGTCGACGCCCAGCGAGGCGAGATAGTTTTTCGCGGCATTGGCGCGGCGTTCGCCAAGCGCGATATTATAATCGCGGGTGCCGCGTTCGTCGGCATGGCCTTCGAGCAGAACGCGAACCGCCGAATTGCGCTGCAGCCACTGGGCCTGGTTGCTCAGCGTCGCCTGATCCTCGGCATCGACATTATACTGGTCGAAACCAAAGAAGATGCGGTCGGACGAAACGCTGTTCAGGAAGTCCTGCTGCGAACCCGGGATCACGCCGGTGCCGCCGCCCGAATTGCCGCTGCCGTCGTCGATCCCGTCGGGGTTGGGGGGCAGAACCTCGGGCGCCTTTTTCGAGCAAGCGCCCACGGCGAGCATTGCGATCGCGGCGATCATGGCGGTGGTTTTCCGTATCGTCATGTTGTCGTCCCTTTCGTGTTAATCCGGATGGTCCTGTTCATGTTGAGATTAACCCATGTTGAACCTGTGGGTTCAACCCGAGGCTGCAACATTGGTTCCGCCGCACATTTGGTGCGGATTGGCCGATTACGGCAGCACGGGTCCCCAACTCGGGTCCGACCCGTCCTGCGGAGTCTGCAGCTTGCGCATGTTCACGCCGGTCAGGTCGACCTGCCACAGGCTCGACTTGCCGGAGGCGCCGCGCGAGGTGCGGAAGAATTGCAGCACGCGGCCGTTCGGCGACCATGTCGGCGCTTCGTCCTGCCAGTCGTTGGTCAGCAGGCGCTCGCCGCCGCCCGACGGGGTCATCACGCCGATGCGGAATTCGCCGCCGCCCATCTTGGTAAAGGCGATCAAATCGCCGCGCGGCGACCATTCGGGGGTGGCATAGCGCCCGCCGCCGAAACTGATCCGCTGTTGGTTCGACCCGTCGATGTTCATCGTATAGACCTGCTGGCCGCCCGACCGGTCGCTTTCGAACACGATCTTCTTGCCGTCGGGCGAGAAGCTGCCGCCGACGTCGATGCCCGGGTTGTTGGTCAGCCGCACCGGCGTGCCGCCGTTCGCCGAGATGCGATAGATGTCGGTATTGCCACCGGTCGCCATCGAGAAGAGAATCTGCGTGCCGTCGGGCGACCAACGCGGCGCGAAGGTCGCGTTGCGGCTTTCGGTGACGAGCTTTTGCGTGCCCGCCGCCACGTCATAGATGAACACCCGGACGCGGTCGTTCAGATAGCTGACATAGACGATCTTTTGGTAGTCGGGCGAGAAGCGCGGTGAGATCGCGAGCGCCTGCCCGTTGGTGATGAAGCGGTGGTTGCCGCCATCCGAATCCATGATCGCGAGGCGCTTGATGCGGTTCCCCTTGGGGCCGCTCTCGGCAATATAGGCGACGCGGCTGTCGAAGAAGGGCGCCTCGCCCGACAGCCGCGAATAGATGGCGTCGGCGCATTTATGCGCGGCGCGGCGCCAGTCGCCCGGCTGGATTTCGAACCCCTGCCGCACCAGCTCGCTGCCGAGCTGGGTGTCATAGAGATAGCAGCCGACGATCAGCCCGCCGGTGCTGTTGGTGCGCACGAAGCCGTGGACGACATTCTCTGCATTGCGGGCCTGCCAGTCGGCAAAGCGCGGCGCGGTAACCTCGGCCATCGTAATCGCGCGGACGCTGCCCGGGCCGAGCGGCGCATAGAGGCCGCTGCGCTCAAGATCGGCGGCGATCACTTCGGCGATCTGGCGGCCGAGGCTGTCGGTGCGCAGGCCCGCAACGGTGGTCACTGCGGGCGTGGCGAGCGCGGGCACCGCGATGACCGTGCGGTCCTGCGACAGCGTGCCTTCGATCGTTTCGCGCGGTTCGGACGGTGCCGGCGTGGCGGGCGGTGTCGGAGCGACCTGCGCCATCGCGGGGGAAGCAGCGAGCGCCAGCACGAGGGCGAAGGCGGTGGAACGGAGGATCATGTCACTTACCTCTTGATGAAATCGAGCGTGTAATTTTGCCAGAAGCTGTAATTTTCTTCGGGCAGGTCGAAGGGAGCGGCCAATTCCACCGCGCGCTTGGCGCATTCCTGATGACGCTGGACCTGAAACTTGTTGCTGTCGTTTTCGCCGGTCGTGGTGACACTGGTAAACCCGGCGAGCGCCCCGGATGCGGTCAATCGGAACTTCACCACGGTCTTGAGTTGATCGACATCGACCCCCGACACGCGGCAACCGTTCCAGCGCGGCGCGACTGCCGCCTTGATGCTGACATCGATCGACCGGCGGACCTCTGCCGCAGTTTTGGCGGCCGGGGCGCCTTTGCTGGGTGCCTTGGTCTGTTCGCGGCCCAGCCCGTCGGTGATGCCATCGAGCCGTCCGGTCGGGCGGGCGCCGGACTTTGTGGCAGGCGCCTTGGGTGCGGCCTTCGGCGGTGCTTTGGCCACCGCCGGCGGGGTCTTTTTGGGCGGCGCTGGGACTGGGCGCGCGACCTGTTTGGGGGTTGGTGCGGGGGTCGGGCGCACGACCGGTTCGGGCAGCGGCGGCGCAGGTGTAGGCAGTGGTTCGGGCGCGGCGATATCGACGGCATCCTCCTCGCCCAATCGGGCGGCGGGTGGCGTGTCACTAAGCACCGGCGCGCTCGATTCGGTCGCGGTCTCGGCGATCAGATCGACCTCCATCGGCGGATTGTCGAAGCGCCGCTCGCCCGCGGTCCATTGCACTGAAAGCAGGCCGATGATCAGGACGTGCGCGATCACCGCGATGGCGATGCCGCGCGCCTCATTGCCCTTCATTGCCCGTGTCGCCGCCATGATGTCAGCCTATCGAGCCGTGCCTGAACCGTCGGTGACCGCAGGCGCTGCGCCTTCGGACCCGCCCTCCGATCCCGTGGTCACCAGCGCGATGCGGGTCAGCCCGGCGCGGTTGAGTTCGCCCATCACGCGCATGACGCGGCCGTAATCGAGCCCCTTGTCGGCGCGCAGCATGATCTGCTGCGGCCGCTCGCCTTCTTTCTGCGCCGCCGCGATCGCGTCGAGCCGTGCGGGCAGCTCGGCCTCGGGCACGACTTCCTCGCCGATATAGATGGTGTCGTCGCCGTTGATCGACAGCTGCACCGGCTCCTGCTCCTCGGTCTCGACCGGTTTGGCCCGGCTTTCGGGCAGATCGACGGGGACGGCGGAGGCGAGCAACGGCGCGGTGATCATGAAGATGATCAGCAGCACCAGCATCACGTCGACCAGCGGCGTGACGTTGATTTCGGACATCGGCGCGCGGCGTCCGCCGCGACTGCGTCGTCCGCCCGCGCCGCCCGAGGGACCCGACATCGCCATCAGGCTTCGACCTCGAGCTCGCGGCTGAATGTCGCGTGCAGCCCGTCGGCAAAACGGCCGAGCCGCGATTCGAGCCGGTTCAGACGCTGCGAGAAGCTGTTGTAGGCGATGACCGCCGGGATCGCCGCGAACAGGCCGATCGCGGTCGCGAACAGCGCCTCGGCGATGCCCGGGGCCACGACATCAAGGCTGCTCTTGTTCTGCGCCGCGATCTCGGTGAAGGCGCGCATGATGCCCCACACGGTACCGAACAGGCCCACAAAAGGCGCGACCGAGCCGATGGTGGCGAGCACGCCGATCTTGTCCGCCAGTTTGTCGACTTCGCCTGCCACTGCCGCGTTCATCGCAATGCCCAGTCGCTCGCGGGTGCCGTCGCGGTCGACGCTCTTGCCCGCGGTCGAACGGCGCCATTCCGAAATCCCGGCGCCGAGAACTTTCGCGCTGGGCAGTTCCTCGCGGCCATTCTCGTCATAGAATTTGTCGATATTGCCCGCGCGCCAGAAATCGCGCTCGAACCGTTCGGACGCCTTCATCATCTTGCTGACGCCGCGGCCGTGGGTGGCGATCACCGTCCAGACATAGATGGACGCCGCAAGCAGGCCGATCATCACGCCCTTGACGACCCAGTCGGCCTGCAGGAACAGCGCGATCGGGGACAGCGTCGCCGCGTCGGCGGCCAGCGAAATATTGTTCAGCAAGGGAAATTCTCTCCATTCATGATGGCGGTGAAGCGCTGGACCCAATCGCCGGGCTGGCGGCGGGGACGGCCGGCTGGGGACAGGAAGACCGCAGTGACACGCCCCTCGGTAAGCGTGTCGGAGCTTAACGCATCCTGACCGCGAAGGATGCGCTGAGCGATGACCACGCTCGCCCCGCGCACCGCCTCGACGGTGCTGATGACCAGCAGATCGTCGTCGAGTTTCGCGGGGGCACGATATTTGATGGTCAGGTCGGTGAGCGCCCAGGCGCCTTCGCCACCCTCCATCGCCGCGCGCTGGTCGATGCCGGCAAGGCGCAGCATGTCCGACCGCGCGCGCTCCATATAGCGCAGATAATTGGCGTGATAGACGATGCCCGACAGGTCGGTGTCCTCGAAATAGACGCGCGCACGGTAATGATGCGCGGGCCCGACAAAGGCGCCGGGGACGAAGGGGGGCGGGGCGTCGCTCATCTGGTTAACCGATAGCGATGCTTCGACTCGTCGCAAACCCCTGATCAACACTTCGTCGCAGGGGCGGGACGATTGGTGGCAGAAAAGCGTGGAAGTTGGCGAAGGTGCGGCGCGGCGCGAATCAGGATTCGGGGTCGAACAGACTTTCTTGAGAGCCAGTTGGGGGCATTAATCCCAAATGTTTCCATGCACTTGCGTTCATCATCCGGCCTCTGGCAGTGCGCGCGATCAGGCCGATCTGGAGCAGATAGGGTTCGATGACATCCTCGATCGTGTCGCGCGGCTCCGACAATCCCGCCGCGAGCGTTTCCACCCCGACCGGCCCGCCGCGATAAATATCCGCGATCATAAGGAGATAGCGCCGATCCATCGCGTCGAGCCCGAGCGCGTCGACTTCGAGCCGGTTGAGCGCGGCGTCGGCCGCTTTCGCATCGACGATCGCGTGTCCGGCAACGGTCGCGAAGTCGCGGACGCGGCGGAGCAGGCGGCCCGCGATACGCGGGGTGCCCCGCGCGCGGCGCGCGATCTCAAGCGCGCCGTCGGCGGCGATCGGCAGGCCGAGCAGGCGCGCGGCGCGGGTGATCACCTGTTCGAGCTCGGCATGGGTGTAGAAATTGAGCCGCACCGGGATGCCGAAACGGTCGCGCAGCGGCGTCGTCAGCAGGCCCTGCCGCGTCGTCGCGCCGACGAGGGTGAATTTCGGGAGGTCGATGCGCACGCTGCGCGCCGACGGCCCTTCGCCGATCATGATGTCGAGCGCGCGGTCCTCCATCGCGGGATAGAGGATTTCCTCGACCGCGGGCGACAGGCGGTGGATCTCGTCGATGAACAACACGTCGCCGTCCTCGAGATTGGTGAGCAGCGCGGCAAGGTCGCCGGCCTTGGCGATCACCGGGCCGCTGGTCGATCGGAAACCGACGCCGAGCTCGCGCGCGACAATCTGCGCCAGCGTCGTCTTGCCGAGTCCCGGCGGGCCGAAGAACAGCACATGGTCGAGCGCATCGCCGCGCGATTTCGCGGCCTCGACGAAGATGCGCAGATTCTCGCGCGCCGCCGCCTGGCCGACGAACTCGGCGAGCGTCTTGGGGCGCAGCGCGGCGTCGGCGTCTTCGGGGGTACGCTGCGGGGTGGTGAGGTCGGTCATTGGCTCGGCGCGCTTTCCCACGGAGCCGTGAAGCGGACGCGGCGCCAGACGAAGCGGTCGGGGTGCGACCTGTAGCTTTCGAGTGTGGCGGTAGATCGCGGTAGTTCGGGCGAGAGCCAGTAATAGGTTTCGCCGGCCGCCCTCGCCGGAACCGTGGCATAGCCCTCCACGACACCTTTAGCGTCGGGTTCACCCATCCAGAAAAGGCAGTGATCGCCCCACGCCGGAGCGGCCACGACGATATGATCGCCGGTGCGCAACTTGCCGTCGCCCTCGATCACCAGCATACGGTAGGCGATCTGGTCGGCGGGGTTGCCGTCCTTTCGGATTAGCGCTTCCTCGACGCGCAGCCGCGCTTGTTTGTGGGTGCCGGTTGCAGACTGTTGGCGTTCTGTTTCGAGCAACAGGCGCCCGGTGCGGCAGGCCTGGGCTTGCTGGGGAAGCGCCATCACGCTCGCGGTCGCCAACAGGAACAGCGTGCGTTTTCGCTTCGTGCATGGGATGGCGGTGAGGGTCGGCTCAGTCATAATGGTCTATTGCCTCGCCGGTGATCGAAACCCAAGGCTCCTTGCGCTCCTCATAGATCGAATAGTCGGGGACGAAGCGGTGGCCGGGCTCGAAATTGCCGAGCGGGATGGCATAGGCGTCATGATAGGGCCGCGCGCGGTACCAGACGCCCGAGCCGCAGGTGGGGCAGAAGAAGAAGTCGGCGGTGTTGCCACTGTCGCCGGTATATTGCCACATCTTCGCTTCGCCCTCGGTACGGACCTGGTCCTCTGGGAAACGGACCTGCGCGGCGAAGGCGCTGCCGCTGCGCGCCTTGCACTCGCGGCAGTGGCACACCGACACGCGGATCGGCTCGCCGGTGCAGGCGATGCGGATTTGGCCGCAGCGGCAGGAGGCGTGGCGGGTGGGGTCAGTCATCGTCGCCGAACCAGCGAATCCTGTTTCGAAATTTGCCTTCGACGGGAAGGCCTGCCCGATCACGGGCGGGCAGAACCCTCAGCCTTTCCATGACCAAGGCGCAGGTGCGCGTATCCAGCGATGCGTCTCCGCTCGACAGGGTAATCGTACAGTCCCGAAGCACTCCCTCCGAATCTGCAGTCACTTCGAAACCCACCACGCCCGAAGGAATCTTCGCTTTAGGGTCGTCGAACAGGTCCGCTTCCTTGATAGGGAAGCTTCCCTTCTGTCGAACCGGCTCGGCCAAATATGGCGTCAAATCGCCGAACGCATCCTTTGTACATGTGTGTTTCAAAATGCGTTCGAATTCGGTGCCCAAGGCAAAGCTATCGACCAGCAGGCCGGTGTCATCGTGATATTCGATCAGCATTCGATCGCCGTAGAAGAGGGAGTCCTTTAGCGTCACCGTGGTGCCTGCATCGCGCGCGACGGTTTCGATTTTCTCGCACTTCCGGTCGCACCATCGGCCCGAACTTCGATCGATCTGATAGTGTATGGTTTGAGCGCCGAATTTTGGTTCGCCATTCTCTTCGATCGGCGCGCACTCCAAGTCAAAACTTTGCGCATGCGCGGTCGTGGGGACCGCGGGGATCGTTAGCAGCCAGCTCAAAGCCAACGAAGTTCGCGAGCTCTTCATGATCATTTGGCTGCTTTCTGGAGAGCCACGCGAACTAGTGCATCCAAGCTCGCACCCGCGCCCAATTCCTCGTTCGCCGCCGCGACCGCGGCGCTTGCTTCGCCGGGTTTGAAGCCGAGCCCGGTGAGGGCTGTGACAGCGTCGCCGAGGGGGCCGGACGTGGTGCCCCTGGCCGGACTCGAACCAGCGATCCCGCCGAGCGCGCCCGCTTTGTCCTTGAGTTCATGCGTGATGCGCTGCGCCAGCTTCGGGCCGACGCCATTGGCGCGCGCGATCATCGCGCTGTCGCCGCTGGCGAGCGCGCGCTGGAGGTCGGCGACTTCGAGCGCCGAGAGGATCGCGAGCGCGACCTTGGCACCGACGCCCTGGACGCTGGTGAGCAGGCGGAACCAGTCGCGTTCCTCCGCGCGGGCGAAACCCAAGAGGCGGAGGAAATCCTCGCCGACGAGCGTTTCGGTGTGGATGGTGACGTCGCCGCCCACCGCGCCGAGCGCATCCAATGTGCGCGCCGACGCCTCGACCAGATAGCCGACGCCGCCGACGTCGATCACCGCATGGCCTGCGCCGCTGCTGTCGAGACGTCCGGTGAGTTTTGCGATCATTTCGCTGTGCTAGCGCGGTAGGAATGAAAAGGGAACAGATTGGTTCACGCGGAGACGCGGAGACGCGGAGAGATCGTGCCGACCGAGAAATAGCGTTTTGTCCGACCGTCGCGGAAAATTGAGAGGGTTCGAATATCGGGCCTGTCGGCCTACCCCAACCTCTCCGCGCCTCCGCGTCTCCGCGTGAACTTTCAAAAACGCGGTCGGTGGTTCGCGTGGCAGATCGCCACCGCGAGCGCGTCTGCAGCATCGGCCCCCGCGACCTTGGCGCCCGGCAGCAGCACGCGCAGCATTGCCTGCACCTGTTCCTTCGCCGCGCCGCCGGTGCCAACGATCGCCTTCTTGACGAGGCGCGGGGCATATTCGCCGACGGGCAGTCCAGCGCGCGCGCAGCCGAGGAGGGCGACGCCGCGCGCGTGGGCGAGCTTCAGCGTCGATTGCGGGTTGTCGTTGACGAACACCTCTTCGACCGCAGCCTGCGTCGGGGCGTGGTCGGCGATCACCGCCGCGAGCACCGTGTCGAGATGGGCAAGGCGGTCGGGCAGGGGAGCCTTGGCGTCGGTCTTGATCTGGCCGTTCGCGATATGGCTGATCCGGCTGCCCTCGACACGGATCACGCCCCAGCCGGTGCAGCTGAGCGAGGGGTCGAGGCCGAGGATGATCATGGTGACCCGTTCGTGTCGAGCGACGTCGAGACACCCAGACGGCGTGGGCGTCCGATGGGCATCTCGACGTCGCTCGATGCGAACGGGTTTTGGCGTTTAGCCAAGCTTTTCCATCACCTCGTCGGCGATGTCGTAATTGCCCCACACGGTCTGGACGTCGTCGTCGTCGTCGAGCGTGTCGATCAGCTTGAACAGGCTCTGCGCGATGCTTTCGTCGCTGACGTCGCTTTTCAGCGTCGGACGCCAGGCGAGCTTGACGCCTTCGGCTTCGCCCAGCTTGGCTTCGAGCGCTTTCGCGACTTCGTGCAGGCCGTCGACGTCGGTCCAGATGTCATGGCCGTCCTCGGACGATTCGACGTCGTTGGCGCCGGCATCGAGCGCGGCTTCGAAGACGGTGTCGGCGTCGCCCGCGCTCGCGGGATAGCTGATCAGGCCGAGGCGGTCGAAGCCGTGGCTGACGCTGCCCGAGGTGCCGAGGTTGCCGCCATTCTTGGAGAAGGCGGTGCGGACGTTGGTCGCGGTGCGGTTGCGGTTGTCGGTCAGCGCCTCGACGATCAGCGACACGCCGCCGGGGCCATAGCCTTCGTAGCGCATTTCTTCGTAATTATCGCCGTCGTTGCCCGCGGCCTTGTCGATCGAGCGCTGGATATTGTCCTTGGGCACCGACTGCGCCTTGGCGGCGTTGATCGCGGCGCGCAGGCGGGCGTTGGCGTCGGGGTCGGGCAGGCCCATTTTCGCCGCGACGGTGATTTCGCGGCAGAGCTTGGAAAAGAGCGAGCTGCGCTTCTTATCCTGCGCGCCCTTGCGGTACATGATGTTCTTATATTTGCTATGGCCGGCCACGGCGGGCTCCTGAGATCGATGAGATGACTGCCGCGCCTATTGCCGAGTGCGGCGGAATTTTCAACGGCCTTGGCGATTGTCCGCCTAGTTCGCTGGCTGGCCCGTGCGCAGGTCGATGACCTTGCCGCGATCATAACCGAGTATGCCGGGGATCGGGGCGAGGCGGTTGATCGAGGGCGCGCCTGGTTCATGGAACAAGCCTACGGCGCGAAACTCGGCGCGCTCGTGCGGCAAGGCGGCGAGCGCCGCCGGCACGGGCGTGGCGTCGTTGGCGGGGACCAGCGCCTGCCCGAGAATGAAGCCATAATTGAACATCGACGGGCCGACGTTGTCCTCGAGATTCGGAATCGGCGACTCCTTGTGCACCTTGTCCGCATAGAGCGATCCCAGGAGCGTCATTTCGCCTGCCTTGGCGGCGAACCGCACCGTGCCGAGGCAGTTGCACGTCGACACGCCGCGACCGCCGACCGAGATACCGTATAAAACATAGTCGCCCGCCGGCACCTCGACCAGGAACTGCCGCATCTCGCCATCTTCGATGAAATCGCCAGCGTCGATGGCGAACACATTGCCGGGACCGGCATAGTCGAAGGAATATTCGCCGATCGTCGGTACAGGCCCGCCTTTGGCCTTCTTTTGCAGCTTGGGCAGATCCGCCGCATAGGAAGCCTGCCGGGCCGCTTTCCACGCCTCGATCTCGGCGTCGGTCGGGATCCGCAGGAACACATGCTCGATATTGATCATGCCCGATTTGGCCGTGCTGGACCGGAACAGCAGATACGCCTTGCCGGGGTCGAGCGCCGTCGGCGCAGATTTGTGCGACACGACCCCGTCGCCGCCTTTCGCGGCAGCGCTGTGCGCGGCGGACAGCAGGAGAAGCGCGAGAAGAAGCGGACGGATCATTCGGTCACCTGTGCTGCATTCGGCCGTCCGCCGGACGCGAGTTTCGCCTGCATCGCCACCAGTGTCGCCTCATCGCCCTCGTTCAGCGTTTGCCACGCTGCTTCGGGGGCCGGATACCGGGCATAGCCGCGCGGTTCCATGCAGCGGCGAAGCTTGTTGTTGCGTATCCCCCGTTCCAGTTTCGGAAGGATGATCGACGCGATGGCCGACCGCATGGCCATATCGAGGAGGCCGACGCCGGGATATTGCCGCTTCACATCGTGCCTTACCGGCTCCACCCAGGGGCGGAAACCGGGAATGGCAGCGGGCGCGCCGCTGACCAGAAAGCTCCGGCATTCCGCGATGTCGGCATAGGCTTCGTCGAAACTGACCGACGGGTTGTGAAAGTAGAAAAATTTGAAGCCGTCTTCGACCGCCTTGGGGTTCTGGTCGACCGAGACGTCGGGTAGCACGACGGCGGCCGGATCCGGCCGCGCGTCCTGCGCGGTGGCGGTCGTTGTCGTCATTAGCGCGCCGGCGAGCATCGCCGCCAGGCGCGTCTTTTGCCGCGTCCCCATCAGAGGACGACCGCCGTCCCGCTCGCCGAGACCATCAGCATCGAGCCATTCTGGCCGAGCACTTCATAGTCGAGGTCGACGCCGATCACCGCATTGCCGCCGAGCTTGGCGGCCTCGGCCTCCATCTCGCCCAGCGCTTCCTTGCGGGCGCGGGCGAGGACATCCTCATATTTGCCCGAGCGGCCGCCGACGATGTCGGTGATGCTGGCGAACAGGTCGCGGAACAGATTGGCGCCGACGATCACTTCGCCGGTGACGATGCCCAGATATTCGCGGACCGGGCGGCCCTCGACGGCGTTGGTGGTGGTGCTGAACATCGTCACTCTCTCCTGATCTGAAGGTGGGCGTCAGTCGATGCCGAGCGCCGATTTATACACGTCGAGGATCGCTTCCATTTCCTTGCGGTCGTGGACCGGCAATTTGCGCAGGCGGACGATCTGGCGCATGATTTTCGGGTCGTAACCTTGCGATTTCGACTCATTATAGGTGTCGCGGATATCGTCGGCGATGCCCTTTTTCTCTTCTTCCAGCCGCTCGATACGCTCGATGAACAGGCGTAGTTGCTGGTCGGACACGGTGGCTTCGCTCATTTTGGACTCCGGTAATGGGGATGGTGGGACGCGAGAATCGCGCTTGGCGCGTCCCTAGCGAGGTCAGGGATTCTTCGCCATGCTTTCTTCCATCCGCCGGAGTTGTTCGGGGGTCGCGGCGGTGTGGTGGAGCGCCTTCCAGTCGGCGGTCGGCATGCCGTGAACGATCGCGCGGCCATCCTCCTTGTCGATGCCGCCGGCCTCGGCGATCCAGTCGCCGAGGCAGTTGCGGCAGAAGCCCGCGAGCCCCATCAGGTCGATGTTCGCGGCGTCGCTGCGATGCTGGAGCAAACGGACAAGGCGGCGAAAGGCCGCGGCGGCGACGGCATCGTCGAGCGTGTCGAGCGCGTCGTTCGGAACATTCTGGTCTTCGCTGCACGACATGATCGTTTCTCCACTCGGCCGGTTCGGGGCGATGAATAGCTATACGCGGCTTGCCTTGGCCGCCGCAACGCGCCTAGGCAAGCGGCCGACATTCACCCCCAGATTTTTGACCGGAGCACCCCGTGGTCCAGAGCTTCACTCCCCGCCAGCGCAAGGTGCGCATCCTCGCGACGCTTGGCCCCGCCAGCGCGACGCCCGACATGATCGCCGAACTGCACCGCGCCGGTGCCGACGCCTTTCGCGTCAACATGAGCCACGGCGATCATGAAGGCCATGCGAAGGTGATCGCCGCGATCCGCGCGCTGGAGAAGGATACCGGCCGCCCGACGACGATCCTCGTCGATCTGCAGGGGCCGAAGCTGCGCGTCGGGAGCTTTGCGGGTGGCCCGGTCGAACTGGTCAAGGGCAAACCCTTCGCGCTCGACACCGACAAGGCGCCAGGCGACGCGACGCGGGTGCATTTGCCGCATCCCGAATTGTTCGCGGCGCTCGAAGCCGGAACCCGGCTGCTGATCGACGACGGCAAGCTGGTGCTGCGCGTGCAGGCGGTGTCACCGACACGGATCGACACGGTCGTCGAGGTCGGCGGGAAGATTTCGGATCGCAAGGGTGTCAATGTCCCCGACGTCGTCGTGCCGCTCGCGGCGCTGACCGAAAAGGACCGCCGCGACCTGACATTCGCGCTCGAACAGCATGTCGACTGGATCGCTTTGTCGTTCGTCCAGCGGCCCGAGGACGTCGCCGAGGCGCGGACCCTGATCGGCGGCAAGGCGGCGCTGCTGGTGAAATTCGAAAAGCCGTCGGGGGTCCAGCGGATCGAGGAGATCCTCGAGCTTGCCGACGCCGCGATGGTCGCGCGCGGCGACCTGGGGGTCGAATTGCCACCTGAAGCCGTTCCGCCGCTGCAAAAGCGCATCGTCGCGACCGCGCGGCGGATGGGCAAGCCGGTGGTCGTCGCGACGCAGATGCTCGAATCGATGATCACCTCGCCCTCGCCGACGCGCGCCGAGGTGTCCGATGTTGCGACCGCGATCTATGACGGCGCCGACGCGATCATGCTGTCGGCCGAGACCGCGGCGGGCGCCTGGCCGGTCGAGGCGGTGACGATGATGGATTCGATCGCGCGCTCGGTCGAAAGCGATCCCGATTATTTCCGCCGCCTGCATTTCACCGAGACGCTGCCCGACGCGACGACCGCCGATGCGCTGGCGGAAGCGGCGGGGAGCATCATCGCGACGATCGCCGCCGATGCGATCATCTGTTTCACCGCGTCGGGTTCGACCGCGCGCCGCGTCGCGCGCGAGCGGCCGAATGCGCCGCTGCTCGTGCTGACCCCGAAGAAAGAGGCGGCGCGGCGGCTCGGGCTGCTGTGGGGCGCGCATGCGGTACCGACGAAGGACATCGGCAGTTTCGAGGAGATGATCGCCAAGGGCAAGCGCATGGCGCTGCGCCACGGCATCGGCCGGCCCGGTGCGAAGCTGGTGATGATGGCGGGGGTGCCGTTCGGGACCCCGGGGTCGACCAATGTGCTGCACGTTGCGACGCTGACCGGCGATGAATTGCGCGGTTACAGCTGAGGGTTGATTCAGTCCGGCACAGATGTGCCGGACAGGCACAATTTTTTTCGGTCGGACCCGCGTGCGGACGGTCGAAATTGGTAAATCCTCTTTGCACCATCGGCGCGGCGCGGCATAACCCCCTCAATCAACGCGTCGGGGGGCCTTGCGTCGGGGCCTGCTGCGCCAGTTTCGGAGATGAAGCCCGCGTGTCCGCCCCGTTCCGTTTCCCGCGCTTTTTCGTCACCAGCCCGGCGCCCTGCCCGTATCTGGCGGGCAAGACCGAGCGCAAAGTGTTCACCGAACTCAGCGGCCACAGCGCGGGCGAACTCAACGACGCGCTCGGCCGCATCGGGTTTCGTCGCAGCCAGTCGGTCGCCTATCGCCCGAGCTGTTCGGATTGCGCCGCGTGCGTGTCGGTGCGCGTGTGCGCCGGCGAATTCGCGCCGAACACGTCGCATAAGCGCAATGTGCGCCGCAACGGCGACATCGTCGCGACCGCCTGCAAGCCCTGGGCGACCGAGGAACAATATGCGCTGCTCCGCGCCTATCTCGCCTCACGCCATCCCAATGGCGGCATGGCCGACATGGACGAACAGGATTTCGCCGACATGGTCGAACAGACCCCGGTCGACAGCTACCTGATCGAATATCGCGAACCGACGGTCGACGGCGTGCGCGGGCGGCTGATCGGATGCTGCCTCACCGACCGGCAGAGCGACGGCTTGTCGATGATCTACAGCTTCTTCGATGCGTCGCACCCGCTGCGCGAGGGACTCGGCACGTACATCATCCTCGACCATGTCCAGCGCGCCGCGCAGGCGGGGCTGGCCTATGTCTATCTCGGCTATTGGATCGAGGGGTCAGCGCGCATGGCGTATAAGGCGCGCTTCCGGCCGCTCGAAAAGCTCGGCCCCGAGGGCTGGTCGCGATTCGAGCCGGTCGCGTCGGACCGTATCGCGGCGCAATTCGAACTCGCCTGACACGCGGCGTTTTTGGCGTTGTCGCGGCGCTGTTGCGAACGGCTCGCAGCAGCCAGAAACTGGACGTTCGCCGGTTGACCTTTCCCCGCTTTCAAGGGCATAGCTTGACGCCCAGGACATAAGTCCGGGTCGCATCCATATTGTACTCGCCGGGGGGCTGGCGACAGGGGGACAGGGATGCCCGTGCGCAGGTTTGTGAGCATCACGGCGACAAGGTCGGGCGGCGTATCGCGCGGCCGGCGGACGCGCGCATGAGCGAGTCGCTCCCCAATGTTGTCAGGGTCGCGATCATCGGGTCGGGTCCCGCGGGGCTGAGTGCCGCGTCGCGCGCCGGACAGCTTGGCCTGTCGCACATCCTGCTCGAAAAGACCGATCACCTTTCGGACACCATCTATAAATATCAGAAGGGCAAGCGCGTGCTGGCGACGCCCGAGCGGCTCGACCTCAGGTCCGACTGCCGCTTTGCCGAGGGCGCGCGCGAATATATCCTCGGCAACTGGGACGAGGATGCCGCGAACAACAAGGTCCAGGTCGCCTATCATGCCGAAGTCGCCGAGGTGACCGGGCAAAAGGGCGCGTTCGCGATCAAGACCGCCAAGGGCGACGTCTTTCACGCCGAAAACATCATCCTCGCGATCGGCACGCAGGGCAATCCGAACCGGATGCGCTGCCCCGGCAACGACCTGCCGCACATCATCTATACCGTCGACGACCCCGAGGATTTCAAGGATAAGCATATCACCGTCGTCGGGTCGGGCGACGCGGGCATCGAGAATGCGCTCGGCGTCGCCGAGGAGGCGCTGGAAAACACCGTCACCATCCTCAACCGCTCGAAGGATTTCGCGCGCGCCAAGGCCAAAAATGTCTCCGACATGATGGAGGCGGGCGAAAATGGTTTCATGTCGATCCGCACCGAGACCCAGCCCAAGCTGGTCGAACCCGGCTGGCTGACGCTGGAAACCCCGACCGGCGATGAGAAGATCGAGTGCGACGTGATCGTTGCGCGCCTGGGGTCGGTCGCGCCGCGCGCGTTCGTCGAGTCGATGGGGATCGAATTCACCGGCCCCGACCGCGAAGCCTTTCCCAAGCTGTCGCCGACCTTTGAATCGACCGTCCCCGGCATCTTCGTGATCGGCGCGCTCGCGGGCTATCCGCTGATCAAGCATTGCATGAACCAGGGCTATGACGTCGTCGAGTTCATCAACGGCAACACCGACCTGACCCCCGCCGACGAAAAGGATCTGGCGGCGATCTTCGAAAAGCTGCCGCAGAAGAAATCGGTCAGCGAGTGGCTGGACTATATCCGCACCCGCGTCCGCATCTTCGCCGACGTCTCGCCGCTGCAGATGCGCGAGTTCATGCTCGATTCGAAGGTCGGCTATTATCCCAAGGGGGAAGTCGTCTTCTACGCCGACGAGCCGGGATCGTCGCTGTTCGCGATCGCCGACGGCCATGCCGTGGTCGAGATCGGGCCCGACATGACGGTGCCGATCGAGCAGGGGTCGATCTTTGGCGAGGTCGGCCTGATTTCGGGCCGCAAGCGCGGCGCGACGATCCGCGCCGGCGAGGACAGCATCTTCGTCGAGGTGTCGCGTACCGCCGCGCTCAAGCTGATGGCGTCGGTGCCGGGCGCCAAGCGCGTGATCAACCGCATCTCGCTGGAGCGCCAGCTGCTCCAGATCTTCAAGGGCGGGCTGACGGTCGAGGATCTCGAACCGATCGTCGAGGATCCGGCGATCGAACGCTTTCCGGCGGGCAAGGTCGTGCTCGCCGAGGGCGACGAGGGCGACGATGTCTATGTCGTGCGCTCGGGCTCGATGGTGGTCGAGAAGGATATCGGCGGCAAGGCGATCTTCCTGCGCTACCTGCCGGCGGGCAGCTATTTCGGCGAAATGGCGGTGCTCAGCGGCGCGCCGCGCAACGCCACGGTCAAAGCCGCGGTCGCGAGCGAAGTGATCCGGCTGAAGGGGCAGCAGTTCAAGGAAATGCTCGCCAAGCGGCCGAAGGTCCGCGAGGCGACCGAGGCCGCGGTCGCCGAGCGCGCCGCGATGAATGCCTTCATCGAATCGCGCAAGGCGAGCTATTCGAGCGCGGTCGACCTGTATTCGGACACCGCCGGCTTCATCATGAAGGAAGGGCTGGGCGAGGCGACCGACGCGTTGCTGATCGACGAGAATCTCTGTGTTGGCTGCGACAATTGCGAAAAGGCCTGCGCCGACAGCCATGAAGGGCTGTCGCGGCTCGACCGCGAGGCGGGCAAGACCTTCGCGCATCTGCACGTGCCGACGAGCTGCCGCCACTGCGAGCATCCGCATTGCATGGCCGACTGCCCGCCGAACGTCATCCACCGCGGCCCCGACGGCGAGGTGTTCATGGAGCCGGGGTGCATCGGCTGCGGCAATTGCATGCGCAATTGCCCCTATGGCGTGATCCGCATGGAAGCCGCGCCGCCCGAGAAGCCGAGCCTGCTGCGCTGGCTGCTTACCGGTTTCGGTCCCGGCCCGGGCGAACCCTCGCCCAAATGGACCAAGAAGAAGCTGGGCGAGGAAAAGCCCAAGAAGATCGCGGTCAAATGCGACATGTGCAAGGGCATCGCCGGCGGTCCCGCCTGCGTGCGTGCGTGCCCGACCGGCGCGGCGATCCGCGTGTCGCCCGAGGAATTCCTGTCGATCGCGCGGCTCGAAGAGGACGCCGGCTGATGGCGAGCCTGTTTTCGAACCTGTTCCGCGGCGGCCGCCGCAGCAAGGCGACGCAGACCGAGCGCGTGCGCGAGAGGCGACACGAGGGCTTCCTGCGCTACGCCAATTTTCGCTGGGCCAAGATTTCGGGCGGGCTCTGTCTGCTCATCATCGTCAGCTATGCGCTGGTCGACGTTACGCCGCGGCACAATGGCGGCAGCTGGTATGGCTATACGCTCGGCACGCTGGGCGCCGCGCTGATCCTCTGGCTCACCGCCCTGGGCTATCGCAAGCGCAAGATGACCAGCGATTATTGGTCGCTGAAAGCCTGGACGTCGGCGCATGTCTATCTCGGGCTCAGCCTGATGGTGATCGGCACCTGGCACACCGGCTTCCAGCTTGGCTGGAACGTCCATACGCTCGCCTGGGCGCTGATGATGCTGGTCATCCTGTCGGGGCTTTACGGCATCGTCGTCTATTCGACGCTTCCCGCGGCGCTGTCGAACAATCGCGACGAGATGACGCAGATGCAGATGCTCGAGGCGATCCGTGCCTTCGACCGCCAGCTGCACAGCGCCGCACAGCCGCTGACCCCCGAGGACACCGCGCCGGTGCTCGCGGCGCTGGACGAGGACCCTTTCGCGGGCGGCATCGGCGCGCGCTTGTCGGGGCGCTATCCCAAATGCGCGACAGCCGCCGCGCTGCACACGCTCGCGGGATCGCGCAGCAGCGATGCCGAGGCGCGCGAGAAGGTCGTCGGGCTGTTGAAGCAGAAACAGGCGGCGCTCGGGCGGCTGCGCCAGCATCTGCGCATCCGCGCGCTGCTCGAAATCTGGCTTTACGTGCATGTGCCGCTGACCTTTGCGCTGATCGCGGCGCTGTCGGCGCACATCATCAGCGTCTTCTTCTACTGGTAAGGCGAGGGGAGGGGGAAATATGAGCTTCATCCTGCGCCGTATCTCGACGACGAAGACCGGCAAACAGATCATCCGCGACCAGGCGCTGCCCGGTGACGCGATCACATTGGGCCGCGAGGGCGGCAACATCATTCACATCGCCGACCTGGCGGTGAACCCGCATCATGCGACGATCACCAGCACCGACGGGCGTCATGTCCGGGTGCAGGCGCAGGAGGGGCTGGGCTTCGACATCAACGGCCGGCCCGAGACGGTCGCCGACATCGACAGCGCCGCCGGTGCCGAGCTGCGCTTCGGTGGCCACCGCCTGACGATCGCGCGCGAGGGCGAGGCGATCATCCTGCTCGTCGAACGCATCGACGAGCTGTCGCAATCGTCGAAGGACGTCGACGAAGCCAAGGCCTTCTCGCTGCAGGGGGTGATGCCGGGTAAGCGTGTCGGCGCCTGGACCTTCGCGATCCTGATGCTGCTCGCCTTCCTCGTCGGGCCGATCTGGGCCTGGCAGAGCTACAAGAATGTCGACGAGCGGCCGAAGGGTTATCATGCCGACACCGCCTGGCTGTCGGGGCCGCTGTCGAGCGCGCACGCCAATCTGAAGAACGACTGCCAGTCGTGCCATGTCGAGCCGTTCGTGGCGGTGACCGACAAGGCGTGCGTCGGCTGTCACACCGGCGAGCATAAGGCGATGAGCACCGCGCACGCCAATGCGCCGACCGCGATGCTGCTCGCGGCGCGCGCGCCGCCGGGCGGGTTCGACAAATTCCTCGCGGGGGTCGGGCAGGCGTTCAACCGGCCGCAGGGTCGCTGCGTCGAATGTCATACCGAGCATGAGGGCGCGGGGCCGATGGCGGCGACGCCGCAGAAATTCTGCGCCGATTGCCATGAGGGCATGAACGGCCGGCTGAAGGCCGCGGGGCATCCGACCGAGCTTGCCGATGCCGGCGATTTCGGCACCAGCCATCCCGATTTCCGTCCGCTCGTCCACGCGGCGCCGGGCGCCAAGCCGGTGCGCGCCGCGCTCGGCAAACCGCCGCTCGACTATAACGGCCTGAAATTCCCGCACGACCTGCACCTGCAGGCGGCCGGCGGGGTCGCGCGCATGGCGGCGAGCTTCCGGGGCCGCTACGACTTCGGCAAGAAGCTCGAATGCGCGAACTGTCACAAGCCCGACGCCGACGGGGTGCGGATCAAGCCGGTCGAGATGGAGCGCGATTGCGCGATGTGCCACAGCCTTGCCTTCGAAACCGTTGGCGGCGTGACGCGCACGCTGCGGCATGGCGAACCCGGGCAGGTCGTCGCCGACCTCACCGCTTATTATCGTTCGACTCCGCCCGCGCGGCCGCTGCAGCTCGGCGGCATGGAGCGGCGGCGGCCGGGCCAATATGCCGAGGGGCAGGTCTACAACATCTATTTCCGCGAGGTCGCGGTACGCCCCAGCCGCGCCCAGGACGCGGTGCGCGCGGTCTTTTCGAAGGGCGGCGCCTGTTACGACTGCCACACGATCTTTGCGCCGACGTCGGGCAACGACTGGCGGGTGATGGCGGTCAACCAGACGCCGCGCTTCCTGCAAAAGGGCTGGTTCGACCATGACGCGCACAAGGAAACCGAATGCGCCGACTGCCACACTGCGGCGAGCGCGTCGAAACAATCGACCAACCTGCTCGTCCCGGGGCTGCGCCAGTGCCGCGACTGCCATGTCGGCGAGGGCGGCGCGCGGCTGGTCAAGGTCGAGACCGCGACCGAATCGCCCTGCGCGATGTGCCACGAATATCACAGCGACGGCGGCAAACCCTGGATGCCGCCGACCCAGCGCAAGAAAAAGACGGCGTTCATGACAAAACAACCGTCGCACGATACTTATGCTGTGAGCCAAATCACAGGGCGTGTGGGCCGGAATCTTTATAATGTGACTTGGCGCACTCCAGCGCTACAAGCCACTGAACAGGGCGGATGACAACAGGGCGGTCGGACCAGCCGACCAAAAGGGCCTAAACCCAAGAACTGCGCGCTCGAGGTTTGAAGCGATTTTGTTCAGGGCCAGAAAGCGAGGGGCAGGAATATGTCGATATTTCAACACTCGCTGACGCAGCCATGGACAAAATCGATCAAATCCCGAAGGGACGCCGAAATGGCTTCGATCTCGCCTGCGCGCGGCCTTGCAGATGGAACCACCATCCGCGGCGGCCACGCGAAGGCGATATCTTCGCCATTTCGACGCCTCGAACGCGCAGTTCTTGGGTTTAGGCCCTGAGACAGGGGACGGATATGCTGATCGCCCAGATCACCGATATCCATATCGGGTTCGATCCGGACAATCCGGCCGAATATAATCGCAAGCGGCTGGACGAGGTGCTCGACCTGCTGATCGAGGGGCCGAACCGGCCCGACCTGTTGCTCGCCACCGGCGACATCACCGATCGCGGCGATCCGGACAGCTATCGCCGTCTGGCGACGGCCTTTTCGCGCTGCCCCTTTCCGGTGTGGCCGAGCGTCGGCAACCACGACCTGCGCGACAATTTTCATGCGCAGTTTCCGGGCTTCGACGACGGCAACGGCTTTATCCAGTACAGCATCGACCTGCCCGAACTGCGGCTGGTCACCGTCGATACGCTCGAGGAGGGGCGCCATGGGGGCGCCTTTTGCGAGGCGCGCGCGGCGTGGCTCGACGCCGAACTGGCGAAGGACCCGGCCAAGCCGACCTATGTCGTGATGCACCATCCGCCGGTCGAAAGCGGGATCGAGTGGATGAACACCCATCCCGACGAACCCTGGGTCGCGACCTTCACCGACGTGATCCGCCGCCACCCGCAGGTACGCGGGCTGATCTGCGGGCATCTTCACCGCAGCGTCACCGTGTCGTGGGAGGGGCGGACCATCGCCATCTGTTCGTCGACCGCGCCGCAGGTGTCGCTCGATCTCAGGCCCATCGACGAGAACAAGCCCGACGACCGCCCGATGATCGTCGCCGAGGACCCCGCCTATGCGCTGCACCGCTGGAACGGGCGCGAGCTGGTGAGTTTCTATGACCATGCCGGATCGCACACGATGCTGGCCAAATATGACGAGCGACTGCAACCGCTGGTGCGCGAGTTGAAGGCCGAGCGGCCGGGCTAATAGCCCAGCGTCAGGTTGACGCGCGGCTCGACCGCTTCGCCCTTGTGCCAGCGGCCGAGATTTTCGAGGAAGCGCTCGGCGGCGCGCACGAACATTTTGTCCTGCGCACGGCCCGACAGGTGCATGGTGATATGCGCATTGTCGAGGCTCCACAGCACATCGTCGGCGGGCAGCGGTTCGGGGCTGGTGACGTCGAGGAAGGCCGCGGCGATTTGCTTGGCGTCGAGCGCGGTGACCAGCGCCGCCTGGTCGACGACGCTGCCGCGTGCGATGTTGATCAAAGTCGCGGTCGGTTTCATCGCGGCGAGTTCGGCGGCGCCGATCATGCCGTCGGTCTCTGGCGTCGCGGGGACGGCGAGGATCACCCAGTCATAATCGCCGAGGCGGTCGCGCCACTGGTCGGGGGTCAGCGTGTTGGGGCCGGGGGTCCGGCGCACGACGGTGACGTCGACGGCGAAGGCCTTCAGCCGCTCCTCGACCAGCTTGCCGATCGCGCCATAGCCGAGCAGCAGCGCCTTCGACCCGTAGAGTTCGACCTTGCCGGGCGAATCCTGGAGCCATTCATGCCGCTCCTGCGCGCGCACGACTTCGCGGTACCCCTTGGCGACGGTGAGCATGCCCATCACGACATATTCGGCGATGGTGATCGCGTTGATGCCGACGCCATTGGTGAGCACCGTGCCGCGCTCGGCGAGCAGGCCCAGCGGGATGCCGTCGACCCCGGCATAGATCGAGTTCAGCCAGCGCATTTTCGTCGCGGCGGTGATCGCGGCGGCCATGTCGCGCTTGTCGTACATGTCGAACCAGCCGATGTCGGCCTCGGGCGCGAGCGCCATCGCCTCCTCCTTCGACTGGAAAAAGCGCGGCTCGACCCAGTCGGGCAGGCGGCTTTCGATGAGCGGACGGACGAGGCCCGAGAGGACGGTGACGGTCTTGGTCATTGGTTGGCGATCCCGTGTTTCAGGCGGGGGAGAAGGCCCGCCAGACCACTATGGCCAAAAAGGGCAGTCCGGCAAGGTCGGCGAACGCAATGGTGCGGAGCGACGGGGGCGATCCGGCCTGCCAATAGAGCCACAGGAAGGAGAGCATGCTGATCGCGGCGGCGACGCTGGCGGCACGGCGCGTGCCGGGGTCGAACGCCGCCCAGACGCAGAGGGTGCAGACGACGACGAACAGCGCCGCGCGGTGGTGGAGCAGCAGGAAGGTCGGGCTTTGGGCGTCGACGGCGTAGAGGCGCGTCAGCATCGCCGGGCGGAAGAAGGCGAGCGCCGGGGCGAGGTGGATGAGCGCGAGGAGGAGCCAGGCGATGCGGTCGAGCATGGCGGGAGTGTAGCGCTTACAGGAGTGTAAGCAAGGGGCGTGGCGCCAGATTTGGGGTGGGAAGCCGACTAGCGCTTGGGTGGTGGTGTGGACACGAAAATCGGGTAGGGATTCTTGTGTCCGCGACATAGTTCAAACCCACCCGCCTCTTCCTTTTGGAAACGCGTAGGCCATCCGCCGATGCAATCGATTGGTATCGCATCAATACCGTCGACAATTGCGATCGACATCGAATTGATCCGGGCCTCCCCAATTACGCAATTCAGATTGGCTTTCGGCATTCCGTCGATTTTGACGAACGATGACCCGGCATAATCTGGCTGGGATACGTCCGTCACGAACTGCTCGATCTTGCAATCCCTGATGATCTTTGCGCTCGTCGGGCCGTCCTCAGGTTTGTAATTCAGCCCTAGAATGTGCTCGTAATTATCGTCGGCGACACGGAGGTATTGAACGGTGCCGTCTTCCGACAACGACGCGACCGCAGCGACGCTTGCTAGTGCCGATGCAGCGCCAGCCAACATTCCAATTAGAAAAGGCCGACGGTTCATTGCTCTGCTCATGGCCGGAACCTTACTCGCGTTTCCAATGTCCGCAATCGGTCGCTTGTTGCCGCCCCGCCTCCGAAGCGCTGATGATCAATATTGGGTAGGGAACAGACGTTGCCGATCCTCCCTGTCGCGTCCTCCCCATCGCTTCGCCACAGGGAGGATTTATAGCCGACTTCGGTCGAAATCCGACCTCGCCCATGACTGCGGCAGCTATGCCTCCAACCGCCAATCCCAGCCGAGCGGGTCGCCGTCCATCACCTCGACCCCGGCGGCGATGAGCTCGTCGCGCAGCGCGTCGGAGGCCGCGAATTCCTTGGCCGCGCGCGCTTCCTTGCGGCGGATGAGGGTGGCTTCGATTTCTGCTTCGGTGATAGTTGCGGATTTCGGGCGGACGCGCAGGTCGGCGCGGCTGATCGCCAGCAGGTCGAGGCCGAGAACGGCGTCCATCGCGACAAGCGCCGTGCGCTTCTGCCCGGCGTCGATCTTTTTCATCGCCGCTGCTTCTTCGAGCAGGGTCAATGCGACAGCGGTGTTGAGGTCGTCGGACATCGCCGCGTCGAATTTGGCCAAGAGGTCGGTCAGCCGGCGATCGGCGACCGGCGCGTCGTCGGCGTCGCGAAGGGCGGCGACTGCCATCACCAGTCGCTTCAACCGCGTCAGCGCCGCGCCGAGGCCGTCCCACGAGAACTCCAGCTCGCTGCGATAATGCGCCTGCAGGCACAGCAGGCGATAGGCGAGCGGGTGGTAGCCCTTGTCGGTCAGCAGCTGAACGCGCAAAAACTCGCCGCTGGATTTCGACATCTTGCCGCTGCGTTCGACGAGGAAATTATTGTGCATCCAGAAACGCGCGCCGCTGGCGTCGCTGCAGCTGTGCGCCTGGTTCTGCGCGATCTCGTTCGGATGGTGGATCTCGCGGTGGTCGATGCCGCCGGTGTGGATGTCGAACGGGAAACCAAGCAGCGCCTCCGACATCACCGAGCATTCGAGATGCCAGCCCGGCGCGCCGCGGCCCCAGGGTGAATCCCATTCCATCTGGCGCGTCTCGCCCGCGGGGGTCTTGCGCCAGATCGCGAAATCGGCAGGCAGGCGCTTGCCATCGACGGGGTCGATGCGGCTCTCGCCCTCATCGGTGCCGTGGCGCGCGAGGCGCCCGTAATTATTGACACTCGCGGTGTCGAAATAGAGGCCGCTGTCCAGTTCGTAGCAATGTTTGTCGGCGATCGCCTTGGCGAAGTCGATCATCTGCGGGACATAGTCGGTGGCGATCGACCAGTGCGCGGGCTGGCGGATATTGAGCGCCTTGATGTCGGCCCAATAGGCCTCGGTATAATGGCGCGCGATGTCCCAGATCGACTGCGCGCGCTCGGCCGCCGCTTTTTCGAGCTTGTCCTCGCCTGCGTCGGCGTCGTCGGTCAGATGGCCGACGTCGGTGATGTTGATGACGTGGGTGAGCTTGTACCCTTTGAACGACAGTGTCCGCCCAAGGGTGTCGGCGAAGACATAGGCGCGCATATTGCCGATATGCGGATAGTTATAGACCGTCGGCCCGCAGCTGTAGACGCGCGCCTCGCCCGGATGGACGGGGACGAACTCCTCGAGGGAGCGCGTCAGGCTGTTGAACAGCTTCAGCGGCAGGGCAGGGGCGTCGGTCATGTCCGCGCCCATGCCCCGCCGCGACGCCCAACGTCAACCGAAACGCTTATTCGCTCGGCGGCGTCCACAGGTCGTCGTTGCCCGCGCCGGTCACCGGATCGTCGAGCAGCGGCTCGCCGGTCAGCGGGTCGAGGCTGCGCATCGTGATCAGTGGCACCGGCAGGCTCATGCCCTCGGCGTCGTCGCTATCACCTTCGTCATCGTCCTCCTTGTTGATGACGTCCTGCACCGGGAAGGAGGATTCGAATTCGAGGAAGGCGCAGGTCGTCGAACTGACGATCAGGCACCCGTTCATCGTCGATCCCGAGTCGAAGGCGAGGCCGCTACCGCTCAAGGGACCGCTGCCGATCACGAAGCCGTCGATCGACAGCAGCGGGATGGCGTCGAGTCCGGTGACCTGGCCCGACGGACCGAGGTGGACGCCGTTGATGACGATCCGCGAATCGGCCCCCTCGACGTTCACATTGAGCCCGAGCGTGCCGAAGGTCAGCCCGCGGCGCTGCGCGAAGCGCGTGCCGAGGCCGGTATTCTGGACATAGAAGCCGCCGACGACGCTGACGTCGATGCCGCCCGCGACCAGCGCGCCTTCGTCGCTGGTTACGCCGTCATTCTGTGCCAGCCGGTCATCGATCGCGTCGATGTCGGCCGCCGCCGCGACGTCGGCGATCGCGCTGGCGGTCGCGACGATGACGTCGTCCGATTCGAGCGTCAGGAGACCGCCGGGGGTCGAGGCGCCGCTGGTGCTGCTGCCGCCGGTGAGCCGGATGGTGCCCTCGCCGAGGATGACTTCGAGCGCGTCGCTGGCGCGGATCGCGAGGCCGTTGTTGTCGCCCATGCCGGTGAGCAGCACGTCGCCGAGCACGCGGGCCTTGCCCGGGGTCTCGATCGTCAGCGTGCCGTTGGTGCCCAGGTTCGAGGTCGGCGATCCCGCGGTCATCGTGAAATCGTCGATGATCACGTCGGGCTGCGCGCTGCTGCCGACAGAACCGATCGGCAGGCCGCCGGGCGCCGCGGCGACGAAGCCGCCATTGTTGTCGTCGACCTGCGGGGCGAAGATGCGGATGTCGGTACCATAGAGGCGCGCCATTTCGGCCGCGTCGATATGATAGCCGTCGCGCGTGCCGGTGCCGCCGATGAAGGTCTGGCTGTTGCCGTCGGTATTGCGCACGTCGAGCACGGCGGTGGTGCCGGCGGTGCCGAGGCGCCCGCCGGAGCCGATGACGATGTCCGCCGATCCAAGCGACATTTCGCGCCCGGTGACCGCGCCATTGACCGTCAGCACCCCGCCCGCTTCGCCGAGCAGGCTGTTGGTCGCGGTCACCGCGCCGAGCGTCATGTCATCGTCGGATTCGAGCTGCACGTCGGCGGCGCCGAGCTGCGTCACGCTGAGGTCGCCATTGGTCGAACGCAGCGATGCGCGGCCCGCCACGGTACCGGCGGTGACCGACAGATTGCCGCTGTTGGTGATCGACGCGTCGCCGACATCCGTGGTCAGCGTGCTGAAGACCAGATTGCCGCTGCCGCTGCCGATCGCGATGCTGTTGCCGCTTGCATCGACCGGTCCGGCCGAACTCAGGCTGGCGATCTCGATCGCGCCGTCGGCGCTGTCGAGCAAGGTGGTGCCGCCGCTGGCCACGGTGCCCGCAGCCACGCCTTCGCCTCCGCTGAGCGCCAGCGAGCCCCCGGCGCCGGTGACGGCGCGGGTGATTGCGATCGTCGTCCCGGCGGCGAGTTCCAGATTGCCGCCGGCGCGCACCGCGCCGCCGCTGATCGCGCCGCTTGTCGTGACCTGCAGGTTGCGACCGGCGCTCAGGCTGTCGATCCCGTCGCCGACCGGGGTCGTCAGGCTGGCGATATCGACCGACGCCGCGGCGATGGTGATGTCGCGGCCCGCGGTTGCCGGCGCGGTCACCGCGACATTGCCCGACGAATTGATGCGGACATCGTCGAAAGCGGCGAGGCCGGCAAAGGTGCCGCTGCCGCTTTGCGTCCGGATGCTGCTGTCGCCTCCGGTCTGGCCGAGGCCGAGCGTCGTCGCGCCGCTGACCGACAAGGACGTGGCGGCACCGAGGATGATGTCGTCGCCCGCCGACAGTCCGGCGGCGGTGACCGACCCGCCGGTCGAACGCAGGTCGATGTCGGCGCCGTCGAGCGACGAGACCCCTTCGCCCTGGCCGATGGTGAAGCCGTTCGCCGTATAGTCGAGGACGAAGCCGTCGGGACCTTCGGCGGTCGCGCGAACGCCGGTCGCGGTGACCGCGCCGCCGGCCAGGACGTCGAGATCGTCGCCGACGGTGATGCCCGAGAGGTTGGCGGTCGTGCCGGCGAGCACGAGCATGTCTTCGCCCGCCGTGACATTGGTCAGCGTCGCCGACCCGCGGGCGTTGACGCCGACCATGCCGGCCCCGCTGCTGTCGACCAGCGTTACATTGCCGCCGGCGTCGACGAAGACATTGCCCGCCGTGTCGACGTCACCGTTGCTCGGGTCGGGGGCGCCGCCCGCGGCATTGGCGGTCACATTGATGTTGCCGCCCGCGCTCAGTTCGATGTCGCCGCCGGCCGCATAAGCGCCGCTGATATTGCCGCCGGCCAGCACGCCGATGTTGCCCGCGGCCGTGCCGTTGGCGATCGCGACGTCGCCGCCGCTGCCGAACGCCGACAACAGGCCGCCGGAGTCGATGTTGCCGACCGTGATGCTGTTGCCGGTCAGGAAGACATCGCTTCCGGCGAGGATCGTCGACCCGGCGATTCCTTGGGCGCCCGGCGCGGTCCCGGTGGCGTTGAGGTCGACATAGTCGCCCGCGTCGAGCGCGGCGAAGGCGATCGATTGGGCATCGACGTCGATATGGCCGCCGGCGGTCGAATTGCCGAGGTCGGCCGCGCCGCTGGCGGTGATGTCGATATTTCCGTCGGTAATGATCGAGTTGAGTCCGGTGCGGATGCGCGCGACGTCGGCGGTGAAATCGCCCGCCGCCTCGGCATGGTCGACGTCGAAGGCCCCGGCGAGCGCGATGTTGATGTTGCTGCCGCTCTCGCCGCTGTCGGGGTTGTCGCCGGTTGCGTCCATCAGCGCGACGGTGACGTCGCCGCTGCCGCTGATGCCGATGTCGTCGCCCGCGATCAGCGAGCCGAAGCTGCCGCCTTGCGTCGTCGCGATGACGATGTCGCGGCGGGCGTCGATCGTTCCGGTGGCCGTGACCGCGCCGCTGGTCGCGGTCAGGCTGACGTTGCCGTTCGTGCCGGTCACATCGCCGACGGCGATGCTGGCGCCGGAGAGGCTGGCGTTCTGGAACGCGGTGACGCCGCCGGTCAGGCTGACGGCGCCGGTGGCGTTGGCGGCGACATTGCCGCTGGTTGCGATCACCGCTCCGGTCGCGGTGATGCCGCCGTTCGTCGCGGTCAGGTCGGTCGATACGACGCGCACCTCGTTGGCGCCGAGGTCGATCGAACTGCCCTCTGCCGAGAAGACGCCGCCGCGCACATTGCCGCCGACGGTTACCGCGCCGCCCGCTTCGACGCGGGCCGAGCCGGTGATCGATCCGGTGCTGATGAACCCGGGCGCCGAAATCTGTGCGCCGCCCGAGATGATGTTGCCGACCGCGATGTCGCCGCCGGCGGTCGCGGTCAGATTGCCGCTCGTCGCGATGCGGCTGGCGCTGGTTTGGGTGATGTCGCCGGCCGAAGCGATGGTGATGCCGTTGAAGCCGTTGACGCTGCCGCCGAGGTCGACATCGCCGACCGTCGAGGTGATCGAGACGATATTGCCGTCGACCCCCTGCGTTCCGACGCTGGTGCCGCGCAGGGTAACGTTGTTCGCCGCCGAAACGGGGCCGCTGGCGACCAGCGCGCCCGACGAAAGCAGGACGATGTTGCTGCCGTTATTCTCGTCGTCGATGCCGCCGCCGGTCGCGTCGACGCTGCCGACCGTCACGCTGCGACCGCCGGTGATGCGGATGTCGTCGCCCGCGCCGGCGATGCGGACATTGGCGTCGCGCGATGCGCGCACCGTCAGGTCGCGGTCGGCGCCGAGTTGCCCGGCGACGAGGACGTCGCGGTTCGCGTCGAGTGCGAGCGTGCCGTTCGCAAAGGCGCGGTCGTTCGCGTCGAGGACGATGTCGCGCGCCGAGGTATAGCTGATGTTGAAGCCGAAGACGTCGCCGTCGGTGCGGATGTCGCCCGTCGTCGAGGTCAGCGCGACATTGCCCCCCGCGGTGATGCTGCGCAGGCCGAGGCTGGCGCCGCTGGCGGTGGTGTCGCCGCCCGACTGGAGCAGCCCGGTCGCGGTTACTGCACCGGTCGCGGTCAGGCCGATATTGGCGCCGACGTCGGCGCTGGTCAGCGTGATCGGCCCGCCACTCGCGCCTGCGGTGAACGAACCGCCCGCGGTCACGTCCTGGAGCGACATGCTGGTCGCGCTGAAATTGACGTCGTCGTTGGCGAAGGTGCTGCCGGTCACGGTCAGCACGCCCGCGATGGTGCCCGAAACGTTGCTGCCGATTTCCTCGCCTTGCGGGTTGCTGCCCTCGGCGGTGATCGAGGCGATGGTGACGTCGCCGCCCGCGCCGATCGACACATCGTCGCCCGCGGTGATCGCGTTGAAGGTGCCGCCCGTCGCGGCGTTGATGAAGACATCGCTGCCCGCCGAGATCGTCCCGGTCGAATTGATCGCGCCGCTGTTCGAGCGCAGCGTGACGAAGCTGTTCGAGCTGACGTCGGCGACGTCGATCGAGCCGCCGGTCATCTCGACGAAATTGCCGCCGTTGGCCGCACCGGTGATGGTGATCGCGCCGGTCGCCTGCACCTGCAGGTCGGCGAGCGTCGTGACATTGCCGTTGGCGGTCACGTCGCCGGCGGTCGCGCGCAACAGGATCTGGTTGGCGAGGCCGTTGGCGTTGCGCAGCGCGACGCTGCTGCCCTCGATGAACATGCCGCCGCTGGTGACATCGCCGGTGATGTTGACCGCGCCGACCGCGTCGATGAACGTATAGTCGGCGTTGATCGCACCCGTGTCGACGGTGCCGCCGGCGGTCAGCCGGGTCTGGCCGACGGTGTTCGTCGCCCCGGTGATCGCGATGCTGCCCGGGGTGGTGATATAGGCGCCGGAGTTGTCGGCCTCATTGTCGGCACCGCCCGCCGTCGTCAGCAGGGTTGCCGCCGAGACATTGCCGTTGGCGGTGATGCGGATATCGTCGCCCGCCGACAGGTCGGCGAAGCTGCCGCCGGCCGCCGAGGTGATCGTCAGGTCGTGCCCGGCCGACAGCGCACCGATCGCGCCGATGCCGCCGCTGGTCGAGGTCAGGATGATGTCGGTGCCCGCGGTGACCGATTCGAGATCGAGCGCGCTGCCAGTGATCGTGGTGACGAGGCCCGAGCGAATGGTGTTCGTCGTGCGTACGACATTGCTGGCGGTCGCGGTCAGATTGTCGAAGGCGACCGCGTTCGACGCGTCGATCGTCCCCGCCGAGGCGGTGAGCACGATGTTCGACAGGTCGGTGGGGCCGGTCTGGATCTGCCACATGTCGGGTCCGCCCGCGCTCGACGGCGCGAGGATCAGGCTGCGCCCGTCGGGTCCGGCGCCGGTGGTCGAGACATTGTCGACGATGACGCAGCAGGTGCCGGTGACGATCAGGTCGTCGCCCGCGAGCGAATTGGTCACGGTCGCGGTATTGCCCGCGACGACATAAAGATCCTCGCCCGCGGTCGCGCCGTCGACATTGGCGTTGGTGCCCGCCGCGACGCCGATCATCGTCGCAGCGCTGCTGCCCGCGAGCAGGTTCGCATCGCCCGCAGCGTTGATGAAGACATAGCCTTCGGACGGGCCGTTGGGGCCCACGTAGGTGCCGGCGGCGGTCGCCTGTGCGGTGATGTTGGTGGCCGCGGTCAGGCCGACATTGCCGCCCGCCGCGAAATTGCCGCCGATGTCGCCGGCGCTGTTGATGATGATGTCGCCGTCGGTGGTCGCCGACAGGCGCGCGTTGCCGCCGGTCGAAAGGGCGAACAGCGAGGCCGAGGTGACGACGCTGTCGTTGATCCGGATCGTGTTGCCGAACAGCGCGACATTGCCGCCTGCGGTGATGCCGTTGCCGAGGATGCCCTCGGCCCCCGGCGCGGTGCCGGTCGCGTTGAGGGTGACCGTGGTCCCGGCGCCGATCGTATCGAAGACGATCGACTGGCCATCGACTGCGACGAACCCGCCCGCCGTCGAATTGCCTAGGTCGACCGCGCCCAGCGCGTTGATGTCGATGTCGCCGCCGGTGATGATCGAATTGGGGCCGGTGGCGAAGCTGCCGACGTCGGCGGTGAAATCATTGTCGGCCTCGGCATGGTCGACGCTTGCCGCGCTCACCGTGCTGAAGAAGATGTTGCTGCCGTCGACTTCGGAATCGAGCCCGGTGCCGGTGGTGACCAGCCGCCCGGCGACGATCGTGTTGCCGGTCAGGCTGATGTCGTCGCCCGCCGTCGCGGCGTTGATCGCCACCTCGTCGCGCGCATTGGCGGTCAGGTCGTCGCCGCTGGTCGTGGTGCCATAGACGTTGATGCGGCCTTCGGTCGCGAGCAGCAGGGTCAGCGTCTGCGCATCGAGCGAATCGACGTCGATCGCACTGTTGGTGCCGGTCGCGATCATCGACAGGCTGGTGCCGCCGCTGACCAGGCTGCCCGGCGCGCTGCGGATCGAGTTCACCGCGGTGAAGGAGGCGCTGGTGCCCGACTGGATCGTCGGCGCGGTGCCGGTGCGGAAATCGTGGCGGATATCGACCTGATCGCCCGCATTGACGGTGAGCGCGCCGCCGGCGTTGAGCTGGCCGGTGCCCTGGGCATAGACGCCGACCGAACCGTCGGTGTTCAGCGACACGGCGCCGTCGGTCTGGATCAGCCCGTTGGTGACGCCGAGGAAGATGCCGTGCGGCGCGACGTCGGTGTCGTTGTTCGTCAATGAGGTGCCGCCGAACGCATTGGCAGTCAGGCTGGCCATCTGGATCGTGCCCGCGCTCCGCAGTTCGATCCGTCCCGCGACATCGCCATTGGCGTCGATCGTCGTGTCGCCGAGGGTGATCGTGCCGGCAGCGGTTCCGTTGCCGAAGGTTTCGATCTGGACCCGGCCGCCGATCGTGCCGGTAAAGGCATTTCCGGCGCCGCCGCCCCCCGAGCCGACGCCGCCCGCGCCGCCCGCGCCAGAGGTGCCGCCGACCGCTATGGAGACCGGCGCCCCGCTCGACGAAATGCTTCCGCTGCCATTGGCGACCAGGTGAACGAGTCCGCCGGACCCGGCGCCGCCAAGGCCGCCGTCGCCGCCGCTCAGCCCCATGACCACATCGTCGGGCGTGCCGGGGATGCCGTCGGGGCCGGGCAGGGTGATGGTGCCGGGATTGTCGGCGCCGGTCCCGCCGTCGCCGCCGGTCCCGAAGCTGCCGAGCGCGACGGCGCTGAGCCGCCCGAAGGTCAGCGTCACCGCGCCGTCGTCGGCGATGACTTCGACCGTGCCGCCGGTGCCGTTGCCGCCGCCGCCGCCGGCCGGGCCGACGCGGGGATTGTTGCCCGCTGCGAGTGCCGCATTGCCGCCCTGGCCGCCCAGTGCGCCGGCCGTGAAATTGTCCTGCGAGATGGTAGCGCTGCCATTCGCGCCGGTCACCCGGACGCGCGATATGCCGCCAAAGGCCGAGCCGCCGAAACCGCCCGCGCCGTCGATCCCGTCGCCGCCGTCGCCGCCCTCGGCGCTGGAATCGAGGATCACGTCGACCCTGCCGGCAGCGATATTGTCGACGATCAGCTCTGCGGTTCCGCCTTGCCCGAAACCGCCGTCGCCGCCGATATTATTGGTGCCGCCGATGCCGCCGACCCCCAGCGCATAGCCGCCCATGGTGCCCGTTGCGGTGACCAAAGTCGCGAGGTCGATCGTCGCGGTGCCGCCCTGGCCGTTGCCGCCGTTGCCGCCGCGTGCGACGCCCGACACCGGACCCGAATTGAGGTTGAGCAGCCCGCCGCCGTTGCCGCCGAAACCGCCGGCGTCGGCGGTGATGTCCCCCGAGGTCAGCGTTCCCGCGGTCAGGTTGATCGCGGCGGTGCCGCCCTGGCCGTTGCCACCGTTGCCGGCGTTGCCGACGACGCCCGCGGCGCTGATGAAATCGCCGCCGTCGCCGCCGATGCCCGACGCAAGGGCGCTGAGCGTGGTGGTGGTGACGACCGCGTTGCCGTTGAGGTTGATCGTCGCGGTGCCGCCCTGGCCAAAGCCGCCATTCTGGCCGTCGACCGGGTTCGCGGGGTCGCTGTCGCTGCCGATCTGCCCGACGCCGCCGGCGCCGACCGCTTCGGCGCTGATGGTCGTGGCGTCGAGCGTGCCGCCGAGAAGGTCGATCGTTGCCGTGCCGCCAAAGCCCGACCCGCCGGCCGACGCGCGCAGGTTGCCGCCGCCGACACCGTTCGCCGATACAACGAGGTCGCCGACGTTCGCGGCGCCGCCGGTCTGCCTATAGGCCGCGATGCCGCCACTGCCGACGCCGTTGTCCCCGGCGACGGAGCCGCTGAAGCCGCTGGCCGAAAGCTGAAGCTGTCCGCCGGTCACCTGGCCGCCCTGGACGTCTACCGTGATGTCTCCGCCATTGCCCGCGGCGGTGCCGGGCATTTGTGCCGGCCCCTCGAATATCTGGGCCGCGCGTCCGTCGGCGCTGACGGAAAGGCTCTGGAAATTGAGGGTGCTGGTGTTGAGATTATTGTCGAGCACCTGAAGCAGGATCGAGCCGCCGCGGCCGACAACGATGTTGCCCGCGCTGCTCGCGTCGCCCCCGGCGATGCCGGTCGAGCTGAAAAAGGCGGGGGCGCCGAAGCTGACGGTCCCGCCATCGACGACGACCCCGATCCGGCCACCGGTGGCCGAGGCGCCGCCCTGCGAAAAGCCCGTTGCCGCATCGGTCGCGAAGGAGCTGGTTCCGGCGCTGTCGGTTGCCGAGAATACGCCGGTGTTCGCGGCGCGAATGTCAATCGTGCCGCCCTGCGCGGCGCCGCCGGCACCCGCGCTGTTGCCGGAGGCCGCGGTGGCAGCGATATCGAAGGATCCGGCGGTGATCGTACCGCCATCGGCGGTGAAATCGATGTCGCCGCCGGTTGCCGTGCCGGTGCTGTTGGGCAGGGTGCCATTGGCCCCGCCGACGCTCGCATTGGCGGTGATCGTGGTCAAAGCCGTCAGGCTGCTGTTGCCGCCACTGCCGATCGCGGTCACGGCGATGGTGCCGCCCCGCGCATTGCCGCGGTTTTCGCCCGACGCGGCCTGCGCGCTGGCGTCGAAACCGATCGAGCTGTCCGACGCGAGGGTCGCGCCGCCGTTGATCGTCACATTGATGGTGCCGCCGACGGCGTCGCCGGTGGTCGAACTGGTGCCGTTGACGCTCGATGCGCCGCCGCTGAGCGCACTCGCGTCGACGGACAGGGAGTTTTGTTCGGCGTTGATGCCATTGTCGGCGGTGATCGTCACCGTGCCGCCCGTCGCATTGCCGCCGGTCGCGCCGTCGCCGGTGGCGTTGCCGCCGGTCCCCGACGCATTGGCCGTCAGGTCGCCGAGCGCCGCGGTCGAGGAATTGTCGGCGGTGAAGGTCAGTTCGATCGTGCCGCCCTGTCCGTCGCCGCCGTTCAGCGAGGGGAAGGTGCCGATATTGGGGCTGGATACGGAGCCGCCGCCGGTACCGCCCGCCGCGAGCGTCGTCGTGGGCGAGGTCAGCGAACTGAGCGCGCCAAGCACCTGGATGCGCGCGGTGCCGCCGGTGCCATTGCCCGACTGGACGTTGCCGATCTGGCCGGCGCCGTTCGCGCTGACGCTGAGGCTGGTGTTCGCGGTGAGCGTGCCGCCGCTGTCGACGGTGACTTCGGCGGTGCCGCCCTGGCCGTTGCCGCCCTGGTCGGCGATGACCGGGGCGCCTGACGGCGAACTGGTGACGCCGCCGCCACGCCCGCTGGCCGAGACATTGATCGTGTCGGCGGTGAGCGAGCCGCCATTTTGGACGGTAAGGCCGGCGGTGCCGCCGGTGCCCGTGCCGCCGATGCCAGTGGCGCTGAGGTCGCCCGTCCCGGCCGCCGAAATCGCAATGCCGTTGCCTACGACGACGGTGCCGCCGTCGACCGTGAACTGGGCGCTGCCGCCGGTGCTGTTACCGGTGACGGCATCGGGCCGCCCGGCGCCGAGCAGCGACAGATTGCCGAGAACCGCCAGCCCGCCGCCCGGATTGACGTTGATCGCCGCATTGCCGGCCTGGCCGCCGCTGCCGTTCGATGCGACGACAAAATTGCCGGTGGCACCGACGATCTGGTTGTTGCCGACCGAGACCGTCGCGCTGGCGTCGCCGATGAAGGTGGCGTTGCCCTGGACGATCAGGCGGCCGAGATGCGGCGGCGGCACGGCGACGACAGGGCCGCCAGCGGGGATCGACGCGATCGGCTGGCCGACGAAAGCGCCACTGGCGTGCGCCGTGACGCTGCTCTGGAATATCGTGTCGTTGACGGTGATGTTCGCGGCGGCGGTGCCCACCGGCGCGCCGACGATCACACCATTGGCGACATTGTAACCCGCCGACAGCACCACCGCGCCGTCGGGGTCGGTTTGCGCGGTAACCGCGTCCCGATAGCCGACCTGACCCGAAATCAGCATCGTGACGGCGTCGTTCTTCGGGATCGCGACCATATAGACGCGGCTCTGGTCGGTATCGCCCTGCTGGTGGGCCGGGCCGCCGGTGATGCCGGTGTGGGTGATGGCGTTGCCACCCTCTGCCCCGACCGTGACATTGATGTCGAACAGGCCGTTGTTGATCGTAATGTCGGCCTGTTCGGCGGCGACGAGCGCGGCCGAACCATCGACGTCGATGATCCCGCCCTGGTTGATGCGCGGGGCCACGAGCGCGACATAGCTGCTGCCCGGATTGCCGGGGTACGAAGCGCTGATGAAGCTTTGCGGGCTGATGTCGATCGACGCCGTGCTGCCCGATGCGCCGCGAAACCGGATTTCGCCGCCGGGGCCGAACAGGCCGCCGGTGGTGTCGATATCGTTCGCGGTCAGCACCAGGCTGCCGACGTTGATCGCCGCGCGCGCGCCGATCAGGATGCCGCCGGCGTTGTAGAACCAGATATTGCCGCCCTGCGGGTTCCCGGCGCTCGAGAACGGCGATCCGTCATAGCTGTTGACGGTGCCGTTGAGCGCGATCTGGCGGCTGATCGGGATCGGCGCGCCGGTGATCGGGTTGACCGCGATGAAGCGGTTGAGGACGGTGTATTGGCCGGTGCCATAGAATTCGAGGGTGTTGCCCGTCGGCAGGAAATCGATCGGCGCGCCGGTCGCTGCGCTGTCGGTCGGGGTCCAGTTGATGATCGTCTGCGCGCTGGTGGTCACGACTTGGGTGGTGTTCGGCGGCGCGATGCCGGGCGCCGGCGGGGAAATAGTCGCAGTGCCCGTGACGACCTGCCCCGTTCCCTGGACACCCTGCGCGCGCGCCGGGCCGCCGAAGGCGAGCGCGGCCAGCCCCGCCGCGATCGCGCAGCTCGCCAGCAGGTGCGGCTTGCCCGTGCGGACGGTCGGGATCGAAGCGGTGGCACGCATGGCGGATGTCCTCGATGAAAAACTCATGTCAGCGCGCCTTCACGCCGAACTGGGTGGTGAAATTGAGCAGGAAGCGGGGTTCGGGTTTTTGGGCCAGGAAGCCCGCGCGGTTGAGCGGCACCGCGACGGTCAGGTCGAGCCGTCCGACATCGCCATAGGCAAGGCGGATGCCGCCGCCGGCCGAATAGAGTTTCTGCGGATTGAGTCCGGCAAAGGCGAGGTCCTTGTTCCAGACCCAGGCGGCGTCGAAAAAGACGAAGGGCTGGAGCGCGCCGCTTTCGGTGTTCGCAGGGACGAGGCTGCCGTAGCGCGCCTCCACCGACACCGCGACGCCGCTGTCGCCGATCACCGTGCCGGGGTCGAAGCCGCGTCCGACGGTGAAGTTGCCGCCCGAAAACTCCTCATAGGCGAGCAGCGGGTCGCTCGCCCATTGCGCGCGGGGCGCCGCCGACAGGGTGAAATTCTTGACTGGCCGCCATTCGGCGAGCGCGTTGGCGCGGACAAGGAAGGCGTCGGGCTTGCCCTCGATGCGGGTCAGCGGGATCGCGCCGGGGACAAAACAGGCGGCGCCGGTGGGGCCGCAATCGTCGCTCGCGCCGAGGAAATTGACGCCCTGCCGCGCCTCGAGCGAGGCGCCGAGATACCAGCGCGGTTCGGCGGGGCTGAACCCGCTGCGCCCGCCGATCGATGCCGGGTCGGTCCAGCTGCCATCGGCGCGCAGGTTGAAGACGCGCAGCCGGTCGCGGTTGAGCGGCACGCCGCCCAGCCCGATGTCCTGCTCGATCAGGTCGAACCCGCCGCCGACGGTCAGCCGGTTCGCCTGCGTCAGCACCAGCGGATAGGATGCGAACAGGCTGATGATCTGGGTTTCGGACTTGATCGGCAGCGTCGCGACGCTCGGCCGCGTCCAGGCATAGGTGTAGCTGGCGCCGAATTTCAGCCCCTCGTCGCCGACGCGGAATTCATGCGCGACCTGTGCGACATTCTGCTCGTCGAGATCGGGAGTCGTATAGAAGCTGACCGTGGTCATGTCGCCCATGCCGGTCAGGCCAAAGACGCGCGCGCGGGCGATGCCGCCCCAGCGACCGACGTCCTTCGACCCGAAATTCTGGACATTGAAGTCGAGGATCGCGGCGGTGCGGTCGACCGTCACCTCGCCGACCACTTCGCCCGGCGCGGCGCCGGGGCGCAGGGTCAGCCGCGCCGACAGGCCCGGAATGTCGCGCGCGAGCAGCAGATAGCGCTCGGCATCGGCGATGTTGAAGACAGGCTGATCCTGAAGATGCGACAGATAGCGCTGGAGCAGTCCTTCATTGGCGCCGGCGTCGCCGCGCACCTCGATCCGGCTCATCCGCGCGGCGAGAATGTCGAGCTTGACGATGCCGTCGTCGATCGTCTGGGGCGGGACGCGGACGGCCGCCAGATAGCCTTTCGCGCGCAGCATCGTCGCGGCGCGGTCGCGAATGTCGCAGACCACCGAGATCGGCAGGTCCTGACCGACGCGGTCGGACCAGGTCGACGCGAGCGTCGCCGGGTCGATGCCCTCGACGCTGGAGAATTGGACGTCGCGCAGCGTGACGCGGATATTGGCGAATTCGGGGTTGGCGAGCGGGCAGGGTGCGCGTTCGATGGCATCGTCGGCGGTGACGACCTGTTCGTTCGCCTGCGGAACCGGCGGCGGCGCCGGGCGCTGGATTTCCTCGCGGGTCGGGATTTGCGGGGTCGCGACCTGCGCGTGCCCGACGACGGGCAAGGCCGCGACGATCAGGCCCGATCCGGCGACGAAGCGCCGGAAGGCCCGTCGCCGCGTTTCGGCTTCGCGCGATTGCCCCTGATAGCCGCTGCCGATCATCTCCACCCCTTGCGTTCGACGGCGCGCGGCGTCGCCGCCGCACGTCCAATTCATCATGCCCAGCCCGGTGACGGGCTGCGCGAATTTTCGACCCAAGGAAAGGACTTGCCGCTCGTACGGCAGCTTTTCATCCCATTGTTATCAGATGGATCGGGCGGGTTCAATCATTCCCGCCCGTTTCCGTCAACCGCCCGTCGCTTCCGATTCGGCCATCGCGTCGACCAGCCTGTCGAGCTGCGGCGTGCAGCCCTTGCCGAGCAGCATTTCGCCGGCGGCGTCGGGGGTTTCGGGCATCGCCGCGAGCGCGGCGAAGCGGACCGTCACCGGCGCGGCGAGCCCGCCGCCCGAGAGGCGATAGTCGACGTCATATTGCACGGGCAGGCTGTCGGTCGGCCATTTGCGGAATTGCGCGCCGCTGACGATCGCCACCGTCTCGCTCTTGTCGCCGCTGGCGATGGTCAGCGCAGTGTCGCTCGTCATGTCGGGGCGCCACAGCATCAGCGTCGCCGGATCGGCGACGCAGAAGGTGCCGCCGGCGCGATAATCGAGCAGCCACAAATTGGGCGCGCGGTTCTCGGCGCTCATTTCCTCCGGCCCGCGCGACGCCCCGCCGCGCGTCGCCATCGGCCGCTTGGCCATCATGCGGGTGACGGTGGTGCCCATCGACTGGCTGGCGACGACGGTGGCGCCGGCGGTGAAGGTGCCCGCGCCGGTCAGCGTCTTGGTCTTGCCGCCCTGGATCAGCACGACCTTGTCGCCCGCGACGAGCGTCACGCGGTCGCTGTTCTTGAGCTTGGTGCCCGCCGGATATTTGGAGGCCGACGGCCCGGTCGAGCGGACGACCATCGATTGCGCCGCGGCGGTGCCGGTGACGGCGATCGCGACGAGCGCGGCGGCGGCGGTCAATCCCAGCCGGCGCGTGCGGATCTCAGGACAGGACATAGCTTTCTCCACTTTCGGTCTCGTTCAGTCGTTCTATCAAGAACAGGATGGATGTATCGTGACTGAATTCGGCGCCCACCGCTGTGGCGCAGGTCACATAAAGATTTTTATCGCCCGCCGCGTGCGCCGCAACCATTTCGGCGATGCGCGCGCGCTGGTCGGCGCTGAGGTCGGGACGCGGGGTGAAGGTGTCGACCGGTTGCGCGCGGCCGCGCAGCGTCACCCGGCCCATCGGCACCAGATCGTCGCGCTTCGCGCGCGCCTCGGCTTCGGCCGAGATCAGGACGCCGGTCTTCAGGCTCTTGTTCGCGGCTTCGAGCCGCGACGCGGTGTTCATGCTGTCGCCGAGCGCGGTGTACTGGATGCGGCCCTCGCCGCCGAAATTGCCGACGATCGCGTCGCCGACATGCAGCCCGACGCGCGTCATGCCGAGCGGCGGCACATCCTCGGCGGCGAGGTCGACGCGGAATTTCTCGCCCGCCTCGTACATCGCGATCGCCGCGGCGGCGGCTTGCGGTCCGTCGTCGGGGCGGCTCAATGGCGCGCCCCAGAAGGCGACGACCGCGTCGCCGACGAATTTGTCGATCGTGCCGCCGTGGCTCAGCACGACGTCGGACAGGCGGTCGAGATAGGCGTTGAGCAGGCGCGCGACGGTTTCCGGCGTCGTCGCGTGGCTGAGCTTGGTAAAGCCCTCGAGGTCGGTGAAGACGCAGAAGATGTTGCGCCGCTCACCGTGCAGCGACAGCTGTTCGGGGTCGCGCATGATCTGTTCGGCGACGTCGGCGGGCAGATATTTGCCGAGCGCCGATTGCGCGAAGGCGCGCTGGCGCGAGCCGACGGCGCGCGCCGCCGAGCCGACCGCGACGAAGCCGAACAGCCAGCCGAGCGCCTGCCCGAAGGCGGGCAGGCCGGTGGTGTCGACCCCGATTTTTTGCAGCCAGAAGGGATAGGCGAGGAAAAACAGCATCTGGGCGATGAAGATCAGCACCACCCAGCGCGCCTTGAGGTCGATCAGGCTGGTGAGCCCGCCCGCGATCACGACGAGCAGCGCGAGCGCCCACAGGCCCCAGCCCGGAACCGGGTTCGACCATGCGCCGTCGAGTTGCTGCGCCAGCATATGCGCGTGCACCTCCAGCCCGATCATCTGCTCGCGTTCGCCCGTTTGCAGGTCGGGCAGGCGCGACAGCGGGGTGGTGAACAGGTCGTTGTCGACGATGTCGCCGCCGATCAGCACATAACGGCCGCGCACCAGTTCGGCGAAACCGGCGCGCGTCTCGTCGTCCATCGGGATGGCGAAGCTGTCGATCGGGATATTGGCGAAGACCGGCTCTTCCTGCTCCGCATCGGCGCGGGCGGGCAAGCGGAAGCGGATATTGCCCTGATAGTCGGCATGCGCCTTGTCGACCGGCGCCAGCGCATTGGCCATCAGCGGCGGCAACCCCTTGGGCCGGTCGGGCCAGTTGCGCATCACCCCGTCCTCGTCGGTGCGGAAGCGCACGCTGGTCGGGTGGGTCCTGGCGGTGGTCACATCGGCCAGAAACGCGTCGAGGAATTGCTGTTGCTGATATTGGATGGTGGTCGGGTTGTCCGATTGCGAGAGATAGGCGAGCCAGGTGGGCGTCTTCATCGCGCGCAATTGCGCTTTCAGCGCGTCGTCGTCGGGGCGCGGTGAGTCGTACAGGATATCGATGCCGATAGCCTTAGCGCCCATCGCGTCGATGTTGGCGAGCGCCGTCGTCAGCAGGGTGCGGTCGAGCGGCGAGCGGATCCCGGTGTTGAACAGCGTCTCGTCATTATAGGTGATCATGACGATGCGCGGGTCTTGCCCCACATGCTGCGCCGTCAGCGAGGCGCGGCTGTCGTAGAGCGCGCGTTCGGCGTCGCCGGCGAGCGGCAATTGCCAGCTCATCCGCGCGACGAATATCGCGACGACCAGGAAGATCAGCGTCGTCGCCAGTCGCGCCGGTCCAAGCTGGGTGAACAGCCGCCGCACCTGTTTGCGCAGCGGGATGGCTGCGCGCTTTTCGGCCGCGGCTTCGGGCGCCGCCTCTGGTTCGGTCGTCGGGGTTTCGGTCATCGGATCAGCGGGCGGCGCGGCCGGCGGCCTCTCCGGTCTGCGGTGCCGCTGCGGTCGCGGTGCCGCCGTGGAGGAGCGCCTGGCCGCCGTCGCCGATGATCGCGAAGCCCGCCCAATAATAAGGATGCGAGGTCTGTTTTTCGTCCATCAGCAGCGTCTGCGTTGCCCACAGGGCGTCGCCGACGCTCTCACCCTGCCGTGCCGCGAACAATCCGCCGATCAACCGCTTGGTCGCGTCGAAATCGTCGGGGGCGGGCCAGTGGCTCGCGATCACCGATCGGCCGCCAGCGCCGATGAAGGCGCGGACCAGCCCGTCGAGCGCATTGCCGCCGCCGCTCGCGACGCCGGCCTCGCGCGTCGCGCTGACCGAGGCGGCGCCCGCGGTGTCGCAGGCGGACAGGATCACCAGGTCGGCGTTGATCTTGAGGTCGTAAATTTCCTGGAAGGTCAGCAGGCCGTCCGAATCGCTGTCGCCGAACGAGGTGACGAGCGCCGGCCGCGCCGGGCACGATGGCCGCGGCGCGGTGACGAGGCCGTGGGTCGCGAAATGGATGATGCGATAGTCGTTGAGGTCCGCCCGCGCCTTGACCGCCGTATCGGTGAAGGCGCCGCCGGTCAGCAGCGCCGCCGCCCGGTCGCCCATCGCGACGCGCGCCGTGTTCAGTTCGTCGGCCGAGATCGGGCGGTTCCACTGCGAGGGCGCCCATTGGCAATTGTCGTCGACCCCGCCGGCGGCGCCGCGCGACCCGAGCGAGGGCAGGGCGGGCCCCACCGGCAGATTCTGCCCGAGCCCGAAATATTGGTGCGTCGCATTCGACGGTGCCGCCTGGCGCGCGTTGCGGAACGCGAGCGCCGACACCGCGGTGCTCGGCCGCGTCGTCCGCCCGAGCCAGGCAATCCGGCGCATGTCGAACGCGTCGGCCCCCGGATCGAGCAGGCGCTGCTCATAATCGGCGAGCCCGGTATCGGCGGTGATCAGCAGGTTGATCGGCAGCCGCAGCATCGCGCCATCGGGTTCGAAGATCAGGTTGGCGATCGTCGGCAGCCGGTCGGCGACCGGGCCGAACAACTGGGTGTAAAGGCTGCGCGCGGTCGCGGCGTCGAAGGGATAGGTGACGCGGCGGCCATTTTCGACGATCGAGATCGTCGAGCGGACGCTGTCGACCGCATTCTCGAGCTGCGTCGTGCTGATGTCCGAGCGCCACAGCTGCGCGCCCTTGGTGTCGATCAGCATCGCATAAACGGCATCGCCGACGACGAGCATCTTGAGATAGCCCTCGTCGGGACGCAGCACCGCTTGCAGTTCGGCAAGGTCGAGCTTGCCCGGCGCGACGACGCGATATTGCGGATAGGCCGACAGCGCGGCGACGGTTTCGGCCTGCTGGAAGCCAAGATTGTCGAGCCGCGTCTTGAGATCGGCACGCAGCGCGTTGATTTCGGGCGTTTCCACCATTTGCGCGAGCCGCGCATCCTCGATCCGGGCGCGTTCGATGTCGCGGTTCAGCGTCGTCGCCTGACGGAACAGCCGCGATCCTTCGGCGCTGCCGCTCGACAATTCGCGCGCCAGCACTGCCTGGGTATCGGCGACGCCGGGGCGGACCTGCAACTGGCTGGCGACGAAGAAGTCGCCGACCGCGGCGGGGTCGCTCGCGGCCTTGGCAGCGAGCAGCCGGTAGTAGGGCGCCATCATGTTCGCCATGCCCGAGGTCGAGCGCTGCGAACTCGCGAGCGCGCCGACGACGTCGTGATAGATCGTCATCGCCTCACCATCGCGGCCCTGGCGGGTCAGGAAGGCCGCATAGCGCGCGCGAGCCGAGGCGAGCGCGTTGGTTTCGGGATATTCGACCGCGAGCGCGTTGATCGATTCCAGGAAGCGCGCATCGGCGGCGTCCTTGTCGCCCGCGGCCTCTTCGGCGAGCGCGAGTTCGCCGAGCATTTGCGAGCGCAGCCGCACGATCGAGGTCACGCGGCCTTCGCGGACCGCCATCGCGTCGGCCAGCCCCTTGAGCTGCGCCGCTTTCGCCGCCGCCGGATTGCCGCGCAGCCGCTCGACGGTGCCGAGCAGGTGGACCGCCTGCGCGTCGATGATCTGCGCGCGTTCGAGCGGGGTCAGCCGCTCATTGTCCGAACTTTGGCGGATCGCGCGCGAATTGCTGCCGCTGTTGACCCCGGCGACGATCTCGGGGGTCAGCGTCACGGCGTCGCCCGCCACGGTGACCGCGCTGGCCAGCGGCGGGATCGGCGTGTTGAGCAGGTCGGCGGCGCCGGCATAATCGCGCTGGTTGAGCGCGTGGATCGCGCGGAAATTGCGGCGGAGGCGCAATTGCACCGCATCGGTGGTCGGGATCGCCTCGACCTCGCCGAACAGCCGCTCGGCCTCGGCGAATTCGCCGAGGTTCGATTTCTGCAGCGCGCGGTTGAGGGTGAATTCGGTCGGGTCGATGTCGGCGGCGGCCTGTTCCTCGAGCGCGCGACGCGACAGCGCTTCGAAAAATTCGGCGGCCTCGGCATAATCGCCGCTGTGGTTGCGGCGATAACCCTCGGCGAGCGCGCGATCGACGTCGATCGTCCCTGCGAGCGTGCGGGCAAAGCCGTCGTTGCCGCCGATCGAGGTGGTCGCGACATTGATCGTGCCGGAGGCGACCTTGCGCTGGCGGATCGATTCGAGCGCGAGGTTCAGCGCGTCCTTATAGGCGGTAAAGCCCTCGACTGCGTAGCTGGTGTTGCCCTCGCCCTCGATGCGCGTGGTCCATTGGACGTCGCTGTCCTTGACCATGCAGTTGTCCGTCGCTGTACAGGCGATCGTGCCGGCGCGCGCGCGATCGACGCGGGCCTGGGTTTCGGCCGGGGTCGCGCGCAGCATCCGGACATAGCCGACGGGCTGGCCGGCATCGCGGCAGACGATCATCCACGCGCGGTCGAACATGCCGGTGATCACCGAGTCGCGTACCGTCGACTGGACCTCGCACAGCGACCCGCCCTTGTCGCCGATCGCGAAGCTGTCGCGCAGCGTCGGATCGGACGCCTGCGCCGACGCCGTCCCGGGTGCGGCAAGCGCCAGCATTCCCAGAAACGAGACGAAAAACGGACGTCGAGCGGCCATGAACGTAATCCCCCAAACACAAACGCAAGGGCGCCGTGCCAGCCCGATGGCGGCAAGGCGCAGTCTTTGTTGCTGCGGTACGACCCATAACCGTTGGCGCGAACCCTAACCCCTTCGCATTCAAAAGGGAAGTGATCTGGCGCACAGGCGCCTTGCGTGCCTTGGCCGCCCGACCTATCTGCAAGCCGACAGGTTTCAAACCAAGAGGATATGATGAGCGCATTCGACGATCGCGAAAAAGCATTTGAGGCGCAGTTCGCCCGCGACCAGGAGGTGCAGTTCCGCATCACCGCACGCCGCAACCGGCTGGTCGGCGAATGGGCCGCCGAGCGTATGGGGCTGACCCCCGAGGAAACCGACGCCTATGCCAAGGCGGTGGTCCAGGCCGATTTCGAGGAAGCCGGCGACGAGGACGTGATCCGCAAGCTCGCGGGCGACCTGACCGCAGCGCAGGTCGAGATCAGCGACGCCGAAATCCGCGCAGCGCTGAACGACAAGGCGGTCGAAGCGCGCCGCCAATTCATGGACAAGCAGTAGGCGCCGCGCGATGGCGATGCGCGAATCCGATCTGCAGGCGATGATTGCCGCCGCTTTCCCCGGTGCGGAGGTGACGATCACCGACCTCGCCGGCGACGGCGACCATTATGCCGCGCATGTCGTCAGCGAGAGTTTTCGAGGGCTGACCCGCGTCGCGCAGCATAAGGCGGTGTACGCCGCACTCGGCGGACGCATGGGCGGTGAACTTCATGCCTTGCAATTGACCACCGGCGTTCCTTCATAGGAACCAGATGATTTTCGGGCGCGACATCGCGTCCAACCGGAGACTGCACCATGACCGAAGCCACCCATGATCGTATCGCCAAGCTGGTTGGCGACCATGCCGTCCTGCTCTTTATGAAGGGCACGCCCTTGTTCCCGCAATGCGGCTTTTCGTCGCGCGCGATCGCGATGCTCGACCGGCTCGGGGTCGAATATGACACCGTCGATGTGCTGCAGGACATGGAGATCCGTCAGGGCATCAAGGAGTTTTCCGACTGGCCGACGATCCCCCAGCTCTATGTGAAGGGCGAATTCGTCGGCGGCAGCGACATCATGATGGAAATGTGGGAGGCGGGCGAACTGCACACGCTGGTCGCCGACGTCCCGGCGCGCGCCGAATAAGGGAACATCGCCTTTCCGAACAAAAGGGCCCGCCGACGCTGGAGTGCGTCGGCGGGCCTTTTTGTGCCGGTACGCGGCTTCGGGACGCGTCGGGGGTCTCACAGGCCCGCGTCTCGGCGGAGGCGGTGCGCATAGGGGTTTTGTCCTGAACCAGATGAAGGTCAGCTGGCCCGGATGCCAGGATCTTCGAGGCGAAAGAAAAGCGCGAGTTGCAGGCTTTCGGCGATGCGGGCGGCCTTCGCCTGCAGTGCGGCAGCCGCCGCGGGCGCGAGCAGTTCGTCGGTGGTCGCGGTCCAGATCGCGAGCCAGCGGTCGAACATCGCGGGGGTGATGTGCGCCTTGTGCTTCAGGTGCGCGGCCATCGGGCTGCCCTTGTAGCGGCCGCTGGTCAGCATCACCGACGACCAGAAGGCGACCAGCCTTTCCAGATGGCCGGGCCAGTCGTGCACCGCGTCGTTGAACAGCGGGCCGATCTTCGTATCGGCGCGCACGCGGTCGTAGAAGGCGGGGATCAGGCGCTCGAGCGCGGTTTCGTCGATCTGCTCGTCCTGTTCCACGACTCGCTCCGAACATGCATATGACGCGCATCTATTCGCGGAACTTAAAACATGCAACAAAAATACATATTATGACGAAGGCCGGGTTTTCGGAGGATTTGCGGCAGCGGCTTGATCGCGCGCATTTCGCGGCGCTGTTTGGCGTGCCGCAGCGTCAAGGGGCTGAAAGTGCGTCCGGGGGGCGGGGCTTTCGGCCGCTCCGCCCCCCGTCGCGTCGGGGGTAAGTGGGGATGTCCTGAGTGGGGGCAGGGGACATCAGGGACCAGACTGATGTCCCCCACCGCTCCTTTGAGCGGAACACTCGGGAACATCCGATACCATACAAGGCGCGTGCCAGTTTGGCGACATCGCGGTTTTCGGGGGAGATGCTGGTTAGCAATTCCTTACCGGGCATCGGGGGTGTCAAAAATCCCGACAGGTCGGTCCTCCCTGTGGCGAAGCCATGGGGAGGGGGACCGCTCGCGAAGCGAGTGGTGGAGGGGCCGCGGCCTTGTGCTGCCGCTCGACGGCGTCGGCCCCTCCGTCAGCGCTGCGCGCTGCCACTTCGCCATGCCTTCAGCCCAGCGACGATCGTGCCCTCAGCGCCGTTCAGCTTCATTCATCATCGGTTCAGCCTATTGACTACATCTGTAGTCGTATCGCAGATGAGGCCGAAGGGAGGGGTTCCACGATGGCAGAACGCGCCAGCGAATCCGAAATGCAGATCTTGTCGGCGCTGTGGGACGAATCCCCGCAGAGCGCGACCGATCTTGCCGAGAATGTCGGGGCCGCCAACGGTTGGACGCTCGCGACGGTCAAGACGCTCGTCGCACGCCTCGTCCAGAAGGGCGCGGTGACCGCCGAGGCCGAGGGTCGCCGCTTTCTCTACAGCCCCGCGGTCGAGCGCGCCGATGCGGTGGGCGATGAATCGCAGCGCTTCGTCGATCGCCTGTTCGGCGGCCGGGTCAGCCCGCTGATCGCCCATCTCGCCGAGCGCGAAGCGCTGTCGGATACCGACATCGCCGAGATCGAGGCGCTGCTCAGGAGGCTCAAGTCATGAGCGCCGATATGGTCTTCCAGGCCTGGGGCGACACGCTGGTCACGACCGCCGTGCTCGTCCTGATGATCCTGCTGATCCGTAAGCCCTTCGCGCGCCATTTCGGCCCGGGGCTCACCTATGCGCTGTGGGCGGTGCCCGCGCTGCGCCTGTTGCTGCCGCCGCTGCCCTTCGCGCAGCCCGAGGTCGTCCCCGCCATCGCGGCGGCGATCCCTTCGGCGGCCGAACCCGTTACCGAACTGATCATGCTCGCCCCGACCGATACGGTCGCGGCGGCGCCGACGGTGCAGGCGGCTCCGCTGCTGACCATGGCCGACGTGCTGCCGGTTCTTTTCACCGCCTGGGCGGCGGGCATGGTTGCGGTGCTGATCGCGGCCATGGTGTCGCACCGTCGCTTCCGCCGTCAGGTGCTGACCGGCGCGGTGGTGCTCGAACCGATCGGGACGATCCGGCTGGTGATGACCGACGCGGTCGACGGGCCCGTCGCCTTCGGCCTGTGGCGCCGCTATGTCGCGGTGCCGCAGGACTTCTTCGCGCGCTATGTGATCGAGGAACGCGCGCTCGCGATCGACCATGAACTGGCGCATCACCGGCACGGCGATCTGTGGGCGAATGCCGCCGCGCTGCTGCTGCTGTCGGTGCAATGGTTCAACCCCTTCGCCTGGCGCGCGCTCCGCGCCTTTCGTTTCGACCAGGAGGCGGCGTGCGACGCGCGGGTCCTCGCGCTGACCGACAGCGCGCCGCGCAATGTTCGCACCGCGCGCTATGCGACGGCCATTGCCAAGGCGGCTGTCGGCTCGCGGCTGTCGCTCGCAGCGCCGATGGCGGTGCATGACAATTTGCAGGAGAGACTGACGATGCTGATGCAGCAGGATATTTCGAAGAAGCGCGGCCTCGTCGGACGGCTGCTCGTCGGCGGCGCGACGCTCGCGGTGCTCGCGACGACCGCGACGCTGGTCCCGGCCGGGATCGCGAGTGCGCAAAGCGACCTCGCCGCGCCGCCCGCACCCCCGCCGCCGCCCGGGGCTCCCGGCGCGCCGCTGCCGCCCGAAGCGCCCGAGGCCCCCGAGGCCATCGCCGGCACCCCGCGCGTGATGATCTTCACCAGCGAAGAGCATGGTGAGGGCGATGCGACCGCCAGGGACGGCACGAAGCGCGAGGTGCATCGCATCGTGATCCGCAACGGCGAGGTCAAGGACGGCGAGGGCAAAGCCATGGTCTTCGCGCCCGGCGACGCCAGGGCGAAGCGGTTCGAACTGCGCATGCCCGGCGCGCTGTCGCGCGACGACATCCTCGCGACGCTGAAGGAACAGGGCGTCACCGGCGCGCAGGCCGAGGCGATCGCCGACAAGCTGGAGGCGAAGCGCAAGCATCAGTTCGCGCTTGCCCCCATCCCGCCGATGCCGCCCATGCCCCCGATGCCGCCGATGGCTCCCGGTGCCTGGCAGTCGTTCGACGGCAAGAGTTTCTCGGCGATCAACTGCGGCGAGGGCCAGAAGTCGACGCCGCTGGTGAGCCGCGACGACAAGGACGGCAGGAAGCACAGCCGCGTCGTGATGGTCCGCTGTGGCGGCGGCATGGACAGGACGGCCCAATTGTCGGCGCTCAAAAAGGCGCGCGACCAGTTCGCCGAGGGCGAAGCGGGCCGGCGCATGTCCGACGAGATTCGCGCCAAGGTCGCCGCCGACCTCGACCGCGCGATCGCCGACCTCGAAAAACCGGTCGACTGACAGTTTCAGCTTTGACGCGGGTGCCTTCTCCCCGGTGGGCATCTGCGGCAGGGGCGGGGAAAGGGAGCGGGCGACCGCTCCCTTTTTCTTTGCAGGGGTGCGATTTCCGCTTTGGGGCGGGAAGTGGACGTTGCCGCTCCTCCCTGTCGCGCAGCGATGGGGAGGTGGCAGCGCGAAGCGCTGACGGAGGGGCCGACGCCGTCAAAGGCTGGCGCAAGGCCGCAGCCCCTCCACCACCGCTGCGCGGCGGTCCCCCTCCCCACGGCTGCGCCGCAGGGAGGATTTAGGGCCGCAATCGCTCGAAAACCGCGATCCCCAAAATCGGGCTTTCCTAATTTGCCCCGCCATGATCTACCCTTGCGGATGAGCCAGCCGACCGCTCCGGTGCCTTCTCGGAAAAACAAGCTCGCCGCCTCGCCCGTCGCATCGCTTAAAGCCACAAAGGACTCATTTGTTGGCGCGTCATGCGGGGCTTTTGTGCCCTTAAGGCGCTCGCTCGTCCGAATTTCTTCGCCGATCCCCTTTTGCTCCGCCGCCCGCAATGCCACATGCACCCCATGAGCGACGAAAAGCCTTGGCCCGACTCTATCCACGCCGGCGATTGCGAGCAGCATGAGCCGCTCGTGCGCCGCGTTCTCGCGCCGAACCCTTCGCCCTATACCTTCACCGGCACCCAGACGTGGATCGTCGGGGCGAGCAGCGACGTTGCGGTGATCGACCCAGGCCCGACGGGCAGCGGTTTCAGCGTCGGCGACCCTGCCGATGCCAATGGGGTTGGCCATGTCGACGCGATCCTGCGCGCGGTTGGCGATGCGCGCGTCGCGGCGATCCTCTGTACCCACACCCACCGCGACCACAGCCCCGCCGCCGCTCCGCTCCGCGAGGCGACCGGCGCGCCAATCATCGGCTGCGCTCCGCTGGTGATCAGCGACAGCGGCCCGCGCGCCGATTCGGCCTTCGATCCCGATTATGCCCCTGATCGCGTCCTCCTCGACGGCGAGCGGATTTCGGGCAACGGCTGGACGATCGAGGCGGTGGCGACCCCCGGTCATACCTCGAACCATCTCTGCTTCGCGCTGCTCGAAAGCGGTGCCTTGTTCACCGGCGATCATGTGATGGCCTGGTCGACCAGCGTTGTCAGCCCGCCCGACGGCGATATGGCCGCCTATATGGCCAGCCTGTCGAAACTCTATGAGCGCGAAGACCGCGTCTATTATCCCGCGCACGGCCCCGCAGTGACCAAGCCCCGGCAGTTGGTGCGCGGCATGCTGGGCCACCGTAAACAGCGCGAGCGCCAGATTTTGAAGGAACTCGAACGCGGCACGACCATTATCCCCGAGATGGTGTCGCATATGTACAAGGGTCTCGACCCGCGCCTGACCGGTGCTGCCGGGCGGTCGGTGCTCGCGCACCTGCTCGATCTCGAGCAGCGCGGCCGCGTAGCGCGCGAAGCCGACGCATGGCGGCTGGTCGCATGAGCCGCTCGCTCTTCCGCATCCTGATCCTTGTCGTGCTCGCTGTTGGGGTTTTCCTCGGCTGGCGCGCCTGGCAGGACTGGCAGCGCGGTTATGAGCCCGAGACCGTGGTGGCCGCGAGTCTGCAGGGCCTGCAGGAACAGAATATCCTCGTACCCTTCACCGCGCGTTATGTCGCGGTGGTGACCTCGACGCAGAGCCGGCTCGGGCTGAGCGCCAAGAAGACGCTGATCATGCCGGGCACGGTGCGGTACGAACTCGACCTCGCGAAGCTCAAGCAATCCGACCTCGACTGGAATGCCGAGGCGGGCACGCTGACCGTGACGCTGCCGCCGTTGCGGCTCGCCGGACCCGAGATCGACATCGACGCGATCAGTGAGTTTCGCGACGGCGCGATCCTGCTGACGCTGACCGATGCCGAAAAGACGCTCGACGACGCGAACCGCAAGGCGGCGCAGGACGAACTGATCAAGCAGGCCAGGGCCACGACCCCCATGCGCCTGGCGCAGGGTGCGGCGCGCACCGCCATCGAGCAGAGCTTTGCCATGCCGCTGAAGGCGGCGGGTATCGACGCCAAGGTGACCGCGCGCTTCGCCGGGGACACGGCCGACTGAATCGGCCTTTGCGCGCGGCCTTCGCTGCGCTAGTCCTGCCGTGCAACCAACCTGGGGGGGTATGGCATGGCGACGGCGGCGGCGGGGGTGATTCCCGCGGAGCGTTTCTGGCAGCGGATGGCGATCGGCCTCGCGGTCTTCATTATCTTCGGCTTTGCGCAATTCGCCTTGCGCGGGTTCGTCGACCCCGTGGCCGCGCCCTTCTGGGTGCATCTCCACGGGATCGCGATGCTCGCCTGGCTCGGCCTGCTGATCGTCCAGCCGACGCTGGTGTCGCGGGCCGAGCTGCCATTGCACCGGCGGCTCGGTTGTATCGGCGGCGGGCTTGCGCTCGTCATCACCGGGCTGGGGATTTTCACCGGTCTGGCGTCGCTTGTGCTGAACCGCTTTCCGCCCTTTTTCTCGCCGCCCTATTTCCTCGCGTTGACGACGGTCGAGGCGCTGGTCTTTGGCGCGATGGTCTGGTGGGCGGTGCGCCGGCGGCACGCGACGCAATGGCACCGACGGCTGATGATCGGCGCGACGATCGTCATACTCGAACCCGCGCTCGGGCGCATCCTGCCGATGCCGTTGATGATCGGCTGGTCCGATATCCCGATCGGCCTGATCCAGCTCGCCGTCGTCGGCATCATCGCGCTGCACGACCGCCGCACCTTCGGGCGGGTTCATCCGGCGACCAAGGCCATCTTCCTCATTGTCATCGCGGTGCGCGCCACCATCTATCTCCTGTCGCTGGCGCCGCCGGTGATCGCGCTGGCGGCGCGGCTGACCGGCGGCTGACGCGGCGAATTGCCCCGCTGGCGGGGGACGTGTAGAGGGGCGGGAAATTCCTGCTCTGACAAGGAAGTAAGATGACTGCTCCGATCCGTGAAAACCTCTCCGGCCTCGACCTGCGGGCCGAAATCGACCGGCTCCGCAAGGAACGCAACGCCGTTATCCTTGCGCATTATTACCAGAAGCCCGAGATTCAGGATCTCGCCGATTTTGTCGGCGACAGCCTCGAACTGTCGCGCAAGGCCGCGGACACCGACGCCGACGTCATCGCCTTTTGCGGCGTCAAGTTCATGGCCGAGACCGCGAAGATCCTCAGCCCCGAAAAGATCGTCATCCTGCCCGACATGGATGCCGGGTGCAGCCTCGAGGACAGTTGCCCGCCCGAACAGTTCAAGCGCTTCCGCGAGAAGCATCCTGACCATATCGCGCTGACCTACATCAACTGCTCGGCGGCGGTGAAGGCGCTCAGCGACATCATCGTCACTTCGTCGAGCGCCGAGATGATCATCAGCCAGATCCCCGAGGACCAAAAGATCATCTTTGGTCCCGACCGGCATCTGGGTGGTTATCTCAACCGCAAGTTCGGACGCGACATGCTGCTGTGGCCGGGCGTGTGCATTGTCCATGAGGCGTTCAGCGAAACCGAGCTGCTCAAGCTCAAGGCACAGCACCCCGGCGCGCCGGTCGCCGCCCACCCCGAATGCCCGCCGCATATCGTCGACCATGCCGATTATGTCGGGTCGACCAGCGGCATCCTGCAATTCGCCAAGACCTTCCCGTCGGATACGCTCATCGTCGCGACCGAACCGCACATCATCCACCAGATGGAACTGGCGATCCCCGAAAAGACCTTCATCGGGGCGCCGGGGGCCGACGGCAACTGCAACTGCAACATCTGCCCGTACATGGCGCTCAACACGATGGAGAAGCTCTACATCGCGCTCCGCGACCTGCAGCCGCGGATCGAGATGGACGAGGAACTTCGCCTCGCCGCGCGCAAGAGCCTCGACCGGATGCTGGAGATGGCGTCGGGGACGGTGGGCAAGGGCGATTTGGGACGCGCCTGAGTCGCGTCTGAAAAACCGAGTCGCGGCGATGAGTCGCGGCCGGCTTTTCGAAAACCGAATCCGAAAATGCTGCACTCTTGTTACAAAAATGCTGCGGCGAATCCGCTAGTTGCTAATGCCGGACTTATCCACAGTCGCCGGCGCAATCGGGGGCGTTTCGCTGCAATTTTTGTTGGCGACCCCGCCGACTCATGTCAGCTTCCAACCATCGGACGACGGAGACGACGGACCGCCGGGACACGAAGGAAGGTTGCAAGACCGACCGGAAGGAAACGGACCGGAACGACGAGGAAGTGGACCGATACCCTGGTCACGGAACGCCGCGATTCCCACGAGTTGAGGCGGACCCGATCGGGACAGGAAATGCAGTCCATCGCTTGGGCAGCGATTGCTTCGGCAGACGCATAGAAGAGATGATGAAGGGCTTTCCAGGTGCGGCCGGCCCCCGAAAGGGGGCCGACCAAACCATCGCCGGATAGCTCCGGAACGCGCCGCAAGCGTCGTTTTGCGGGCCGCCGATCGCAAGAGAAGCGGACCGGGATGAAGGCAAGCGGGCAGCGACCGGAAGGATACCGGATAGTGGGGGTTGGCAGCGATGCCGGCCCCCATTTCGCGTGCGCGCGATGCGGGTGGGGCAGTGGCCTCGACTGATGCAGGGCAGGCAGTCGTTGGAACGTCGGCTTTCGGGCGCAAGCGGACGTAAATATCCTCCCTGTGGCGAAGCCATGGGGAGGGGGACCGTTCGCTAAGCGAATGGTGAAGGGGCCGAAAGGTTTCGCGACGCCTGACGGCGTCGGCCCCTCCGTCAGCGGCTTTGCCGCTGCCACCTCCCCATCGCTGCGCGACAGGGAGGATTTAAGGACCATCCGCGCCCCACCCCGAAACCGACCTGTCCGCAACCGCCGCCAAATATTTCGTGCGCCCTGTGACTTCTGTCACACCGCCGTCGCCCCCGCCTGCTTATCCCTCCGCTTGCGACCCGGAGAAGTTCCCAGATCGGAACGGATCCCACTTTCCCGGCCGCGTCCTTGCGGACCGGCCGGGAACCTTTTGCGCTCCCATCGCATTGTGCTGACATCGGCAAAACGAGGTTCGGACGCCATCAGGCGTTGCCGGAAGTCACCCGGTCTGCGTGCTCCGCAGGTCCGGCAATAAGGGAGTGTGTCTATGGGTATCATCATCACGCTGATCGTCGGCGGAATCATCGGCTGGCTAGCCAGCATCGTCATGCGCACCGACGCACAGCAGGGCATCATCCTGAATGTCGTCGTCGGTATCGTCGGCGCTTTTCTCGGCAATATATTGGGCGGCATGTTCGGCATGGGCGCCAGCCTCAGTACCTTCAGCCCGATCGGTCTGCTGTGGGCCTTTATCGGCGCGGTCGTGCTGCTCGGCCTGATCAACCTGGTGCGTCGCGGCAGCGTCCGCTGACACCCGTGGCGGCGGCGTTCGGCGTCGCCGCCATATCGCTAGGCGGTTGACGCGATTTGGTTTACCATCGCGTCTGCCCGGTAATATTCGGGCATCCAAAACGATCGTAGGGGGTCATATATGACTTGGATTATCGCAATTGTCATGGGCGGCGTCATCGGCTGGCTCGCGAGCATCGTGATGCGCACCGACGCGCAACAGGGCATTTTCCTCAATATCATCGTCGGCTGTCTCGGTTCGATCCTCGGCCGTTTCCTGTTCGGCCGCTTCCTCGGCGGCGGGCATTTGCGCGGCGACGCCTTCGATCCGATGACCTTGCTCACCGCTTTCATCGGCGCGGTGGTCTTGCTCGGGATCGTCAATCTCGTGCGGCGCGGCAAGGTCCGCTGATCCCGCTGACATAGACGGTCCTTTCCGGATCGATTTCCAAAAGGCGGTCGGCGCGAGTCGGCCGCCTTTTTTGGCGCCAGGCCACTGGAGTTCGGCCGCCGGGCCGATTATGAAGCGCTGCGCCGTGGGCAGCGGTGCGGTCGCGTTTCCCCCTTGTCAGGGGTGATTTAATTGGATAATACACCGCGAAGAATGGCCGAGGTTCCGGCGCCCCTTCGCGGGCACGGACGACGTGGCCCTCGCATGCCATGGTTGGGGCGGGACAGAGGAATTTGGCGTGAACTACGAGCGGAAAGTGGATGTGATGGACAGCCTCGCGGGCTATGATGACGAGGCCGGCAATCGTCGGCGCCGGATGCTGCTGATCGTCGCGATCGCGCTGATCCTCGCGGCACTCGCCGCGGCCTATTTCGCCTTTTCGGCGGGCAAGGGCGATGGCGCCGCCGCCGCCGGCGGGTCCGCCGGCGGACCATCGAGCGAAAGCATTCCGAACATCACCGTCGTGATCCCGGGCAAGCAATCGGTTCAGGCGCAGATCTCGGCCAACGGCACCATCGCGGCGCGCCGCGAAATGCCCGTCGGCGTTGCCGGCGAGGGTGGTCAGGTCGTCCGCGTGCTGGTCGAGCCGGGCCAGTGGGTCGGTGCGGGGCAGACGCTGGCGGTGATCGACCGCTCGGTCCAATCGCAGCAGGCCGCGGCGCTGTCCGCCTCGATCCGCGTGGCGCAGGCCGACGCCGATCTGGCGCAGGCCGAACTCACCCGTGCCGAGGCGCTGGTATCGCGCGGCTTCATCTCCAAGGCCGACATGGATCGCAAGCGCGCGACCCGCGATGCCGCCAATGCGCGCGTCCGCGTCGCGCAGGCGCAATATGCCGAAGCGCAGGCGCGCAACGGACGCCTTAACATCGTCGCGCCGGCGGCGGGCCTGGTGCTGACGCGTCAGGTCGAACCCGGGCAGATCGTCAGTTCGGGCAGTGGCGTGCTGTTCCGGATGGCGAAGGGCGGCGAGATGGAAATGATGGCGCAGCTGGCCGAAGCCGATCTGGCGCGCATTCCGGTCGGGACCCGCGCGACGGTAACACCGGTGGGTGCCGCGCAAGGCATTGCCGGCCAGGTCTGGCAGAAGTCGCCGGTCATCGATCCGCAGACCCGTCAGGGCATGGTGCGGATCGCGATCCCGTACAGCGCCGAACTGCGCCCCGGCGGCTTTGCCGATGCCAAGCTGGTCGCCGGTTCGGCCGAGGCGCCGTTGCTGCCCGAAAGTGCGGTCCAGAGCGGCCCCGAGGGCAGCTTCGTCCTGATCGTCGGCAACGACAACAAGGTCGAGCGCCGCGTGGTCAAGGTCGGCTCGGTCTCCGATGCCGGCGTCGCGATCGCCTCGGGCCTGACCGGCAACGAGCGCGTCGTCATGCTCGCCGGATCGTTCCTCAACGTCGGCGACACCATCAAGCCCGTCCTACAGAAGACGGCGCGTTAATCCTGGGCACCGGTTGCCAGAGAGGCTGATAAGAGCATGAATTTCCGCAATATCTCGGCCTGGAGCATTCGCAACCCGGTCCCCCCGATCGTGCTGTTCGTGCTGTTGCTGCTCGCGGGTCTGGTCAGCTTCAACCGGATGGACGTCAACGACAATCCGGACATCGAATTCCCGGCCGTCCAAGTCATCGTCGTGCAGCCGGGCGCAGCACCGACCGAACTCGAGACGCAGGTCACGCAGCGGGTCGAAGCGGCGGTGCGCGGGGTTAGCGGGGTCGACGAAATGTCGTCCTATGTCTCCGAGGGCAACAGCCGGACGATGGTCCAGTTCGCGATCGGGACGCCGATCGATCGCGCCTATAACGACGTCAACCAGGCGATCTCGCAGATCCGGAGCGACCTGCCCGACGGCATTCTCGAACCGCAGGTCGTGCGTGTCGACATCGCCGGCGGCCCGATCACCTATTTCGCGGTCGAGGCGACCGACATGACGCTCGAACAGCTGTCGTGGTTCGTCGACAACACCGTGGCCAAGGACTTGCTGTCGATCCCGGGGATGAGCCAGGTGCGCCGCTCGGGCGGCGTCGATCGCGAAATCCGTGTCATCCTCGATCCCGCGCGGATGCAGAGCTATGGCGTGACGGCGAGCCAGATCAACCAGCAGTTGCGCCAGGTCAACGTCAATGCCGCGGGCGGCCGTACCGAGATCGCGGGATCCGAACAGGCGGTACGCGTGCTCGGCAACGCCGGGTCGGCGAACCAACTCGGCGACTATCAGCTGTCGCTCGGCAACGGTCGGACGATCCGGCTCAGCGACGTTGCGACCGTCAGCGACGGCTATGCCGAACAGCGCAATCTGGCGAAGATCGAGGGACGGCAGGTGCTGTCCTTCGCGATCGAAAAGGCCAAGGGCGCGTCGGACGTCACCGTCCATGACGAGACGATGAAGAAGCTCGACGAGATCAAGAAGAACAACCCCAAGGTCAATTTCAAGATTCTCTTCACGCGCACCGAATATACCAAGGAGCAGTATCGCAGCTCGATGCTCGCGATGATCGAGGGCGCGGTGCTCGCCGTCGTCGTGGTGTTCCTGTTCCTGCGCGACTGGCGCGCGACGCTGATTTCGGCGCTCGCGATCCCGCTGTCGGCGATCCCGACCTTCTGGTTCATGGACATGATGGGCTTTTCGCTGAACAGCCTGTCGCTGCTCGCGCTCAGCCTCGTCGCCGGGGTGCTCGTCGACGACGCGATCGTCGAGATCGAGAATATCGTCCGGCATATGCGAATGGGCAAGACCGCCTATCAGGCGTCGATCGACGCCGCCGACGAAATCGGTCTCGCGGTGGTCGCGACGACGATGTCGATCGTGGCGGTGTTCCTGCCGGTTGCACTGATGCCGGGCATTTCGGGACAGTTCTTCATCCAGTTCGGCATGACTGTCGTCTTTGCCGTGCTGATGAGCCTCGCGGTCGCGCGCATGATCACGCCGATGATCGCAGCCTATTTTCTGTCGGCGCAGGGCGAGCAGTCGCACGCCGAAGGGCCGATGCTCGACCGCTATGAAAAAATCCTTCGCTGGACGCTCGACGAGAGCAAGGCAAAGGCCTCGCGCGACCGGGTGCGGGCACGCGGCGGACGCGGCATCGGCCGGCGTATCTTTCTCGACCATCGCGTGTGGATCGTCGGGATCGGCGTTGGTGCCTTCCTGCTGAGCATCGTTATCGGCCGCATGATCCCGATGCAGTTCCAGCCGACGATCAACAGCGATTACAGCCAGATCAGCTATGAATTGCCGCCGGGCTCGACGCTGGCGCAGAGCGAGACGATCTCGAACCAGATCAACGCGATCCTGTCGAAGGACAAGACGGTCGAGAATGCCTTCTATGACGTGGGTGTCGGCAGTGGCGGCGTGTACATCACGCTGAAGAAGGAGCGTCCGCAAAAGAGCGTCGAATGGGAACGCGCGCTACAACCCAAATTGTCGGCGATCCCCGATGCTCGCGTGCGTTTCCAGAGCCAGTCGGGCGGCTTTTCGGGCCGTGACATCACGATGGTCATCGGCGGCGACGATCCGGTCGCGCTCGAAAAACATGCACGCCAGATCGTGAACGAGATGGGCAAGCTTAAGGAACTGCGTGCGCCTCGGATCGAGGGCGACATTCCGCGCCCCGAGATCATCGTCAATCCGCGCATGGACCTTGCCGCCGATCTCGGCGTGACGACCGCCGCGCTGAGCCAGACGATCCGTATCGCGACGCTGGGCGATATCGACCAGAATGCGGCGAAATTCTCGCTTTCCGACCGCCAGATCCCGATCCGGGTGCTGCTGTCGGAGGAATCGCGGCGCAGCCTCGCGACGCTCGAAAACCTGCCCGTTCCGACGACGCGCGGGACCACGGTTCCGCTGAAATCGGTCGCCGAACTGAGCTTCGGCGCCGGTCCGACCGAACTCCGCCGCTATAACCAGACGCGTCGCGTTGTCATCGGTGCCGACTTGGCGCCGGGTCTGGTGACCGGCGAAGCGCAGAAGAAGATCGACGCGCTGCCGGGCGTCAAGACGATGCCGCAGGGCATTCGCAAGGTCGTGCAGGGCGATGCGAAATGGCAGGCTGAATTGCTCACCAACTTCGTGATCGCGGTGGTGTCGGGCCTGCTCCTCGTCTTTGCGACGCTCGTGCTGCTCTATCGCCGCTTCGTGTCGCCGCTCGTGAACATGTCGTCGCTGTTGCTGGCGCCGCTCGGCGGGCTGATCGGTCTGCTGGTCACCGGCATGGAAATCTCGATGCCGGTGTTCATCGGGCTGCTGATGCTGTTCGGGATTGTCGCCAAAAACTCGATCCTACTGGTCGATTTCGCGCTCGAAGAGATGGACAAGGGCATGCCCAAGCATGCGGCGCTGATCGAAGCTGGGCACAAACGTGCGCAGCCGATCGTGATGACCACGGTCGCGATGGTCGCGGGCATGGTGCCGACGGCGCTGTCGCTGTCGGGCGATGGCGCTTGGCGCGCGCCGATGGGCGTGGTGGTGATCGGCGGCCTGATCCTGTCGACGATGCTGACGTTGCTGATCGTGCCGGCGGGCTTCAGCCTCGCTGACAGCATCGAAAAGCGCCTGGGCCGATTCTTCTCGCGCAACCTGTTGACCTATAAGCCGGGCGACGACACCAAGCCGCACAGCATTCCTTCGGAACCGCACCCGGCGGAGTGACGCGAAAGCGCGCGGCGCGGCATCGGTTGCAACCTTTGCCGCGCTTCGCCATTGGATGGCCATGACGGACAGCGTTTCGCCGCAAATCGATACCGATCGCGCCCACCCCCCCCATATCAACCGGGGGGTGGGCGTTGCCGTTCCGACGGGCGGGCTCAACATCCGCGTCGTCGCGACCGGCATGCTCGTCGTGATGGCGATCGTTTTCGTCAGCGCCAAATATTTCCAGGACGTTCACCCTGCGGTGGGTTTCGTGCGCGCCTTTGCCGAGGCGGCGATGGTCGGCGGGCTGGCCGACTGGTTTGCGGTCACCGCGCTGTTCCGCCATCCGATGGGCATCCCGATCCCGCACACCGCGATCGTGCCGCGCAACAAGAACCGCATCGGCGACACGCTCGCGCGCTTCCTGCTCACCAATTTCCTGCTGCCGCGGCTGATCGCGCGCAAGATGCAGACGGTCGACATCGCGGGCGCGGTGGGCAAATTCCTGTCGCAACCGGGCGAAGGCGGCGGGCGGCTGAAACGCGGCGCGTCGCGGATCATCGCCGACGGCCTCGGCGCGCTCGACCAGCAGCGGCTGGGCGGCATGGTCAAATCGGCGATCGCCGACCGCTTACGCGAACTCGACGTCGCGCCGCTGCTGGGGCAGGCGCTGCAGGCGGCGCTGGCCGAGGGGCGGCATCAGCCGTTGCTCGACGCGATGGTCAAATGGGGGTCGAAGACGCTCGAACTCAACGACCATCTGATTCACCAGATGGTGCACGACAATTCGAATGCGATCGTGCGCTTCACCGGGCTCGACGAAAGCATTTCGAACCGCATCGTCGCGGGGCTGGGCAAGCTGCTCAGTGAAATGGCGGTCGAACCCGATCATCCGCTGCGCATCCGTGTCGAGGAAGGGCTCGCCAAGATGGCGCTCGACCTGCAGCACGATCCCGAAGTGCAGGCGAAGGTCGCGCGGGTCCGCGACGAACTGCTCGAGAACAAGGCGGTCAAGCGCTGGCTCGATGGTTTGTGGGAACAGGGCCGCGGCGCGCTGCTGAAAGCCGCGCGCGATCCCGACACCATGCTTGCCGGCAGGCTGGGCGAACTCGTCACCCAGTTCGGCGCGATGCTGGGCGAGGATGCCCATATCAAGCGTACGCTCAACCGCTATGCGCGGCGCGCGGTCGTCGGCGCGGTCGACAGCTATGGCGAGACCGCGCTGAAACTTGTGTCGGACACGATCCGCGGCTGGGATGCCAAGACGATCACCGACCGGCTGGAAAATGCGGTCGGCGACGACCTGCAATATATCCGCATCAACGGCACGCTGGTCGGCGGGCTGGTTGGGGTGCTGATCCACACGGTGGATGTGTTGATCTGACTCGTCGCCCCGCCTTCGCGGGGGCGACGGTTACAGACAGGCTGCCAACCCCTCTCGAAAGCTCGGATAGCGTGGAGTCCAGCCGAGCAGGCGTTTCGCCTTGCCGTTCGCGACGCGGCGGTTCTCAGCATAGAAGGCGCGCGCTGCGGGCGACAGGCCGGCTTCGTCGAGGGCCTGCAAAGGCGGCACCGGCGCGCCGAGCATCGCGCAGCCCCACTCGACGAGGCGGTTCTGGGGACAAGGTTCGTCATCGGCGAGGTTGTACACGCCCGGGGGGCCGCCGAACGACGCGATTACGCCGCTCGCGATGTCGTCGATATGGATACGGCTGAAGACCTGATCGGGCAGGGCGATGCGGTGCGCGCGGCCTTCGCCGATGCGGTCGAGGATGCTGCGCCCGGGGCCATAGATGCCGGGGAGGCGAAACACGCACATGTCGGCGCGCAACGCCTGCCAGGCCGCGTCTGCGGCGTTGCGGTCGGCGCGGCGGCCCTTGATCGGGGCGGTCTCATCGACCCACGCCCCGCCGGTGTCGCCATAGACGCCGGTCGATGAGAGATAGCCCGTCCATGTGGCGCCGGCGAGCGCGATCGCATCGCCATAATGGTCGAGCACCGGGTCGCGCCCGTCCGAGGGCGGAACCGACGACAGGATGTGCGTTGCCGGGCGCAGCGCGGCGAGCACCGCATCGCGGTCGCCGAACGCGAGCGTCCCGCCGCGACCATCGCGCGTCGTCCCGCTCACGTCCCAGCCGCGCGCCTCCAGCCGCCGCGCGAGGTGGCTTGCGGCATAGCCCATTCCAAAGATCAGCATCTGTCCCATCGCCGCGCCTTATTGCGCAGGCTGCGGCCCGCGCCTAGACCTGCCGGCATGACCGATGCCTCCTCGACGCCCGTCCTTCCCGTCACCATCCACCGCGGCGATTACCGACCGCCGGAATGGCAGGTCCCCGACGTCGCGCTCGATTTCGCATTGGGCATCGACGAGACCAAGGTGTCGGCCAGCCTGTCGATCGAGCGCCGTGCCGATACGCCGGTGCCGCTGACGCTGCGCGGCGACGCGATCACGCCGGTCGAGGTGCGCGTCGACGGCGCGGTGTGGAACGACTGGCGCATGCAGGGCCGCGACCTGATCGTCGATCTCGGCGACCGCATGGCGGCGACGGTCGAGGTCGACACGGTGATCGACCCGAGCGCCAACACCAATCTGATGGGCCTGTTCGCATCGAACGGCATGCTGTGCACGCAATGCGAGGCCGAGGGCTTTCGTCGCATTACCTTCCATCCCGACCGTCCCGACGTGATGAGCCGCTATCGCGTGCGCATGGCGGGCGACAAGACCGCCTTTCCGATCCTGCTGTCGAACGGCAATTGCGTCGAGCAGGGCGATGGTCCGGAGGGCACGCATTGGGTGTTGTGGGAAGACCCCTGGCCGAAACCCAGCTATCTCTTCGCGCTCGTCGCGGGCGACCTGGTGGTCAACCGCGACAGTTTCACCACCGTTTCGGGGCGCGAGGTCGAACTCGGCATCTGGGTGCGCGCGGGCGATGAGGGCCGCACCGGTCATGCGATGCAGGCGCTCAAGGACAGCATGGCGTGGGACGAGCGCGTCTATGGCCGCGAATATGACCTCGACCTGTTCAACATCGTCGCGGTCAGCGATTTCAACATGGGGGCGATGGAGAATAAGGGGCTCAACGTCTTTAACACCCGTTACATCCTCGCCGACGCCGATACCGCGACCGACCTCGACTATGACGGGGTGCAGGGGGTCGTCGCGCATGAATATTTCCACAACTGGTCGGGCAATCGCGTCACCTGCCGCGACTGGTTCCAGCTCAGCCTGAAGGAAGGCTTCACCGTCTTTCGCGACCAGAGCTTCTCGGCCGACATGGGATCGCCGCCGGTCAAGCGCATCGAGGATGTCCGCCTGCTCCGCGCCGCGCAATTCCCCGAGGATGCCGGACCGCTCGCGCACCCGATCCGTCCGGACAGCTTTCAGGAAATCTCGAATTTCTACACCGCGACCATCTATAACAAGGGCGCCGAGATCATCCGGATGATGGCGACTTTGCTCGGCCCCGAGCGGTTCCGCGCCGGCACCGACCTTTATTTCGAGCGCCACGACGGCGAGGCCGCGACCTGCGAGGATTTTGTGCGCGCGATGGAGGAGGGCGGCGATATCGACCTGTCGCTGTTCCGCCGCTGGTACGAACAGGCGGGAACGCCGCGGCTGACGCTTGCGCTGGCCGAGGCTGGCGGCGACTGGTTCCTCGACGTCGCGCAGACGGTGCCGCCGACGCCCGGCCAGCCCGACAAGCAGCCGATGATGATGCCGCTGCGCCTGGCGGCCTTCGCGATGGACGGCAGCGGGGCGGCGATGCCCGGTACTTTGGTGACGCTGACCGGGGCGAGCCAGCGCGTGCCGCTCGGCGCCTTCGCGGCGAGGCCGGCCTTGTCGGTCAACCGCGGTTTTTCTGCGCCGGTGATCGTCGATTATGTCCGCGCGCCGGGCGAACTGGCCTGGCTCGCGGCGCATGATGACGATCCCTTTGCACGCTATGAGGCGTTGCAGCAGTTGATGCTCGACACGCTGGTGGCGGCGGTGTCGGGCGAAACGGCCGACCATCAGGCGGTGATCGACGCGGTCGCGGGCACGCTCGCGGGCCGGGCGGACGATCCGGCCTTTGTCGCCGAGGCAGTGCTGCTGCCCAGCGAAGCCTTCGTCGGCGACCAGATGGTGACGGTCGATCCCGACGCGATCCGCCGCGAGCGCCTGGCGCTGCAGGCCGCGATCGGCCGCGCGCTCGAGGGCGAATGGCGCGCGATCCTCGCGGGCGCCGCGCCGCCCGCGACCGACCTGTCGCCCAAGGCGAAGGGCGGCCGCCGCCTGCGCGGCGTCGCGATCGCCTATCTTGCCGCGACCGGCATCGCCGATGTGCCGGCGCTGGTGTTCGGCATCTTCTCGAACGCTGACGGCATGACCGAGCGGCAGGCGGCGCTCGCGACGCTGGCGCATGGCGACAGCGACGAGCGGACGCACGCGCTCGACATCTTCTACCAGCGCTATCGCGACAATCCGCTGGTGCTCGACAAATGGTTTCAGGTGCAGGCCTGGTCGATGCGCTCCGACACGGTCGCGGCGGTGAAGGACCTCGCGGGGCACCCCGATTTCACGCTGGCGAACCCCAATCGCGTGCGCTCGCTCTATGGCGCGCTGACCGGAAACCAGACGGCGTTCCACCAGGCCGACGGTGCGGGCTATAAACTGATCGCCGATCTGGTGATCGCGCTCGATCCGAAGAACCCGCAAACCGCGGCCCGCATGATCCCGCCGCTGGGGCGCTGGAAGCGCTTCGACGATCAGCGCGCGGCGATGATGAAGGCGGAGTTGGAGCGGATATTGGCGCAGCCGGGGCTGTCGCGCGATACCACCGAGCAGGCGAGCAAGAGTTTGATGGGGTGACGGCTGTTTTGGGGCGGGGAGCGGGCGTTCTTTAAATCCTCCCTGTCGCGCAGCGATGGGGAGGTGGCAGCGGCAAAGCCGCTGACGGAGGGGCCGACGCCGTCAGGCGTCGCGCTACCTTTCGGCCCCTCCACCACGCCCTTCGGGTGCGGTCCCCCTCCCCATGGCTCCGCCACAGGGAGGATATTTACGTCCGCTCCCGCCAGAAAATGGACCTGCGTCAGTTCGCCGCAAAAAGCTTCGTTCCGGCGACGCCGATCACGATCAGCGCCATGAAGCCGATCTGTACCGCGCTGATGCGTTCGTCGAACAATATGATGCCGCCGATGATCACCCCGACCGCGCCGAGGCCGGTCCAGATGGCATAAGCGGTCCCGGCCGAAATGCCGCGCATCGCAAACGCCAGCAGCGCCATGTTCAAAAAGCTGAGCGAGATGGGGACGATGGAGGCTTGCCACGATCCGATCGTCGCAGCCCATTTGAGGCTGAGCGCCCAGCAGATTTCTGTAAAAACGGCGATCATCAGGATGATCCACGCCATATATGGTCCTTTCGAGTCAGCGGGCTCGAAAGGAAAGGGCGCAGCCGGAAACCCGGAAGAGGCTGCGCGTATCGTTGGGTGTATTGTGCGGGTGCTATAGGACGGTTAGAGTGAAAGGCAACCGGGGCGCATATGAGGTTCGCAGCCATTGGGCTCGCCGCGCGATGTCGCTCATATAGCCGTCGTCCTCTCAAAGACGAGACTGGCTCCTGACCAAGCATGAGGGGCAATCGATATTCAACCCTGGTCCATTTACCGGCTTTACGCTTGACCGCTGTCCGACGTCGCTGCAGACATCCGCAACCGGGGAGTTGAGGGCTGTTTGTGATCAAACTTTTTGGGACGCTCGTGATGAGCGCAACCGCGTTGATCTTTACCTGTGACGCGGGCGCACAGGAAGCGTCGACGGCTTCGGAGCGCCTGCCCGACCTCAATGTGCCCGAGAAGCAGTGGGGGGATGATCGCAAGTATGTCATCCTTCACAAGGCCGGGGTCAACGTAGCAGAGGCTGAGACAGATTTCGGGTTTTGCTGGCGTTTCCTGCCGCATGGGGTGCAGCGGCGCGCGCCGAGCTTCGTTCCTTGGCGACAGGGGGTGGTCACGCGTCCGGTTTCCTACGACGTCGGCACCTATGGGTTGGTGGGCGCGGCGATTGGCGCGATCATTCAAGGGCCTCTGGAGCGCAGCATCCGCCAATCGCGCCTCTACGCCTGTATGCTGCCGCGCGGCTATGTGCGCTATCGGACCTCTGAAGAGGTCTGGGGCTACCTGAACGATGATGCGGACCCGCAGAAATCGATCCGGTTGCAGGCGCGGATCGCCGCCGGACCGGTGCCGCCAACCGCCAGGATGGAACCTTGATGAAGAGGCTCAAGCGATATGTCGCCATCGCGGCGTGGCTGTCGCTGGCGTCGGGCGTTGCGCAAGCGAAGGTCGATCCGGGCGTCCGCTTTATCAATGCTGACGAGCCCGTGGTCATAGCGCAGGACAAAGCGCTGGCGGTGCTTAGGATCCAGTCGCCATGGTCGATGATGTCCGCTTTTCTGATGCGCATCCCTTCGGCCGAGGAACTGAGCGCGTATGAGACGGCAAAGCGCGGAGCCTATGACAAAGCGGGCAAAAAGGCCGGTGCCTACGAGAGCTTCGTCTTCGATTATCAAGGTGTGGCCAACTTCTACGAGTTTCCGGTCAAGAAGGCGATGATGCGCGGCGCCGTGGCGCTGGTGGTCGCGGAGTTGCCGCCGGGCGATTACATCCTCTACGGTGAGGGTTACTCCGGCTTTCTATACGAGTGTATGTGTTTCGGCACGGTGGGCTTCTCCTTGCGCGCGGGACAGGCGACCGACCTCGGAACCTTCCTGGTCGACAAGGCGTGGGAGCAATCCGCGGTTCCCGAACTGACCGAGGTGTCCGGTCTCGGTCGAATAGGGCGAATGGACTATGGCCTGTTCGCGGTAGGCCTGCGCCCGGTCCGACCCGGCGACATCGCCGTGCCGGGACTCGATGCGGCGAAGATCGCGCCGGCACGGTTTCATGCTATCGGGCCATTTATCGAGACCAATACGCTGCTGGCTACGAGGCTGGCGCCGGTGGAGGGCGTGCTGAGATATGATGGCGGGAGGGTGATCGACATTGCCAGTGGCGAGGAGGCACCGCCAAACTAGGCTGCCGACGCGCGTTTTTACGCCCCCAGCCACCCCGCGACATCGACCGCGACCTTGTTCGCCGCCCTCTGCAGCGCTTCGCCCACCGGCTTCGCTTCGACCACGCCGCCGAGGTTTTCGCGCGCTTCGAAACGGCGCTGGGTCACGCTCTTGCCGCCGGCGGCGACGAGCATCGCCTGATAGACCACCACCGCCTCGCCGGTGCGGGCGTCGACGCCGAATTCCATCAACTGGCCCGCGAGTTGTTCGCCCGGCGCCGTCAGATATTGGCCTTCGTCGAGCACGACGCGACCCGAGCGGGCGGCGACGGTTTCGCTGATCAGGCGCTGGAACAGGCGCTGCGGCGCCTCGACCCATTGCGCATCCTTGACATAGGCGACGCTGGCGCCGTCCTGCTGCACCGGGATGCGCTGGGTGCGCAGTTTCTGCGGCGCGGTGGGGATAAGGATCGTCAGCGTCGCGGCTTCGCCCGCCGTGCGCGCGGCGCCCGCGGGCGGGGCGGCGTCGGCGTCGAGGGTGAGCAGGAAGGGCGGCGGCTTGGCGCCGAAGCTGACACAGGCGGACAGCGTCGCGGCGCCGAGAAGCAGGAGCAATGGGGTACGGAGGCGGCGGGTCATGCGGAAAATCCTCATTGCTTGTAGTCGGGCAGCTTGCTGCCGCTGATGACGGCGCCCGCGCCCTGCTGGTCGAGCTTGTCGGTGAGGCTGGAGAGCGAGGCCGAGGTGCGGCGCAGGTCGCGGATCAGCGCGTTCGCCTCGGGGATCGTCGTCTCGCTGAAGGTCTTGAGCCCCGGTCGAGCATCGGCGATCGCGCCTTCGAGTGTCTGCATCGACGTATTCGCCGACCGGAGCGTGTCGGCGAGATTCTTCATCGCAGGATCGACATTGCGGTCGATCGTGCCCTGCGCCGACGCGGCGAGATTGCCGATCTGTTCGGCGGCGACCCCGGTCTGCTGGATCGCGATGCGCGTGTCGGCGAGCGCGCGTTCGATCGCCGGACCGTTGCGTGCGAGGATCGCGGTCGATTGCTCGACATTGGCGAGGATGCCGGCGAAGCTTTCCTGATTGCGGTCGTCGGCAAGCTCGGCGAGGCGTTCGGTGAGCGTCGACAGGCGCTGGAGCAATTGCGGTGCGGTATTGAGCAGTTCGCCAAGGCCGCCGACGCGGTTGGGGATGACGGGCTTGCCGTCGGGCCCCTTGTCGGTGATCGGCGGCGCGCCCTTGACCCCGCCGGCGAGCGAAATCTGCGATACGCCGGTGAAGCCGACGCCTTCCAGTGCCGCGGTGGTACCCTGTACGATCGGGACGCCCTCGTTCACTTCGATGCGGACGCGGACGAATTGCGGGTCGTCGGGAAGCAGCGCGATCCGGGTGACCTGGCCGACCGGGACGCCCGAATATTGCACCTGTGCGCCCTTGTTCAGCCCATCGACCGACTGTTTGAAATAAATGTCATATTCGCGCTTGTCGCCGCCGCTGTCGTTGGCGAGCCAGACGACGAAAAAGGCGAGCGCCGCGGTAAAGAGAAGGACGAAGGCGCCGACGAGGACGTTGTTCGAGCGAGTTTCCATCAGCTGTTCCTATCGCCGCTGCGCGGTTTGGTTCCCGCTTGCCGCAGCCCGGCCGCGCGGTCCGTTGAAATAATCCTGTATCCATGGATGCTCGGTGGCAAGCAGTTCCGGGATGGTCCCGATCGCGATCACCTTCTTCTCGGCGAGCACCGCGACGCGGTCGCAGGTCGCATAGAGCGAGTCGAGATCGTGGGTGATCAGGAAAACGGTGAGCCCCATCGTGTCGGCAAGCTCGCGGATCAGCTCGTCGAACTTGGCGGCGCCGATCGGGTCGAGGCCGGCGGTCGGCTCGTCGAGGAAGAGCAGCGCAGGGTCGAGCGCCAGCGCGCGGGCGAGGCCGGCGCGCTTGACCATGCCGCCGGAAAGCTCGGCGGGATATTTGGGCCCCGCGTCGGGGGGCAGGCCGACCATCGCGACCTTGTAGGCGGCGATCTCGTCGAGCAGTTTCTGGTCGAGGCGCGGATAATATTCGCGCAGGGGGACCTGGATATTTTCGGCGACGCTGAGCGTCGAGAACAGCGCCCCGCCCTGGAACATCACGCCCCAGCGGCGGCGGAGATCGCGCGATTCCTCTTCGTCGGCGATCGTGTCGAGCGACTTGCCATAGACCTCGATCTCGCCCGCGTCGGGGGTCTGCAGCCCGATGATCGAGCGCATCAGCACCGACTTGCCGGTGCCCGAACCGCCGACCACGCCGAGGATCTCGCCCGACCGGACGTCGAGGTCGAGATGGTCGTGGATCACCGCGTCGCCGAACTTGTTGACCAGCCCGCGCACGCAGATCGCGCGGTCGAACTGTTCGGGGCGCACCGCGTCGGCGGCGGCGATTTCCTCGCGGACTTGCTGTTCTTCGGCTTCGTCGGCCATCAGTTCCATCCGATCGATGAGAAGAAGACCGCGAAAAAGGCGTCGAGCACGATGACGAGGAAGATCGCGGCAACGACCGCGGAGGTGGTGCGTTGGCCGACCTCCTCGGCATTCTGGCGCACCTGCATGCCCTCGTAACAGCCGGTGACGCCGATCAGCACCCCGAACACCGGCGCCTTGATCAGCATCGCCCAGAAATCGGTCATCGGGATGATGTCGCGGAGCAGCTGGATGTAGGTGAGCGGCGGGATTTCCAGCCCGATCCAGCAAAAGACGCCGCCGCCGATGATCGCGCAGATGCTGGCATAGAAGCCGAGCAGCGGCATCAATATCGTCGCGGCGGCGACGCGCGGCAGCACGATCGCCTCCATCGGCGAGACGCCGATCGTGCGCATCGCGTCGATTTCCTCGGTCAGCTTCATCGTACCGATCTGCGCCGCGAAGGCGCTGCCCGAGCGGCCCGCGACCATGATCGCGGTCATCAACAGGCCGAGTTCGCGGATCGAGGCCCGGCCGACGAGGTTGATCGTGAACACCTCCAGCCCGAATTGCCGCAGCTGCACCGCGCCCTGTTGCGCGATGACGATGCCGATCAGAAAGGTCATCAGCCCGATGATGGGGAGGGCGTCGACGCCGACGGTCTGGAACCGCGTGACGATGGCGTTCCAGCGCAGGCGACGACGCGCCCGGATCTGGGTGCCGAGCGCCATGATCATCGCGCCGAAGAAGCCGATGATGCCGAGCAGTTCGCGCCATATCGCGCTGCTGGCGACGCCGAGCTGTTCGAGCATGCGTATCAACGGCGGACGGCGGTCGCGATGAACGCGATATTCGCTCTTGTCGCTGGCCAGCGCTTCGAGCAGCCGCTGGGCTTCCTCGCTGGCGCCGGTGACTGTCGCGCCATGGTCGCGCACGGTGCGGGTGACGATCCACGCGCCGACCGTGTCGATGCGTTCGATCGCGGAGAGGTCGAGCGAGGCGATCGGGCCGAGCGCATCGAGCCGCGCGGGCAGGTCGCCGAGCCGCGCGAGCGTCAGCCGCCCGGTGAAGCGGACCGCGACGCCGTCGGCGCCGTCGCTTTGTTCGAAGTCCGCCCTGGCCACCATCGTGCGACGACATTGTATTATTTGGCGAATAACGGCAAGCCATTCCACGGGTCGGTTCGTCGCGATCGGGTGGCCTTGGCCGCCGCGCCGCCGCGCGCTAAGGCGTTGCCCATGGATGATAATATCGTCGTGTCCGAACCAGCGCCCGCGCACCGTATCGCGATGTACGATATGGACCGCACGATCACGCGTGCGGGAACCTACAGCGGTTTCCTGATGCATGTGGTGCGCCGCCGCCAGCAATGGCGGATGTTGCTGACCCCGCTCGTCGGGCTGGCGGGCCTCGCCTATTCGCTGCGACTGATCGACCGGTCGCGGCTGAAGGCGATCAATCTGTGGTTGCTGGTGGGGCCGCGTTTCCGCCGCGACGAGATCGCGCCGCTCGCCGAAAGCTATGCCGACAAGGTGGTCGCGCGCGGATTGCACGGCGCGGCGCTCGCGCAGTTGGAGGCCGATCGTGCGGCGGGGTACCGCGTGTTGCTCGCGACCGCGTCCTTCCATCTTTATGTCGATGCGATCGCGAAGCGGCTGGGGATCGCCGACGTCCTCGCGACCCGCCTCGACGAGCCCGACGGGGCGGATCATGTCCACGCCCGGCTTGCGGGTGATAATTGTTATGGCGAGGCGAAGTTCGCGCGCATTTCGGACTGGATGGCGGCGAACGCGATCACGCGCGATGCCGCGCATATCCGCGCCTATTCGGACCATGTGTCCGACCATCCGATGCTGCGTTTCGCCGACGAAGCGGTGGCGACGACGCCGTCGCGTGGCCTGAAGAAGCTGGCGCCGACGATGGGGTGGTCGGTCGTCGATTGGCGGGCGGCGAAGCGGCGGTAATTCTCCCCTCCCGTTTACGGGAGGGGTCGGGGGAGGGTGTGTCTATCAAAGCTGCCCCGTCCGACAGGCCCTCCCCTAGCCCCTCCCGCAAGCGGGAGGGGGACTCTTAGACCGCGTCCAGCGCCTGCGCGAAATCGGCGATCAGGTCGTCGGCGTCCTCGATGCCGATCGAGATGCGGACCAGGTTGTCGGTGATGCCCATCAACGCCTTGCGCGCGTCGGGGACCGACAAATGCGTCATCGCGGCGGGGTGGCTGGCGAGTGTCTCGGTGCCGCCGAGGCTGACCGCGAGCTTGGCGATCTTGAGCGCGTCGAGGAAACGGAAACTCTCTTCCTCGCCGCCCTTGATGAACAGCGAGAAGGTCGAACCGGCGCCGGTGCAATGGCGGTCGAAGATGTCCTTCTGCGACCCTTCGGGCAGGAAACCGAGATAGCCGAGGCCGTCGACCTTGGGATGATCGCGCAGGAACGCGCAGACCTTTTCGGCATTTTCGCCGGCGCGGCTCATCCGTAGTTCGATCGTTTCGAGGCTGCGCAGCAGCATCCAGGCGGTGTTGGGGTCGCAGATCGTGCCGATGGTGTTGCGCATCATGCGGATCGGGCCGAGCCAGTGCTTCGAGCCGACCACCCCGCCCGCGACGAGGTCGCTATGGCCGCCGGCATATTTGGTGAGGCTATAGAGCGTGATGTCGGCGCCATGCGCGAGGGGTTTCGACCAGAGCGGGCCGAGGAACGTATTGTCGATCGCGATCGGCGGGCGGGCGCCTTCGGCGAAAGCGGCGTCGGTCGCGGCGCGCATCGCTTGGACGTCGACGAGCGCATTGGTCGGGTTCGCCGGGCTTTCGAGATAGACCATCGCGACCTTGCCGCCCTGCGCCTCGGCCATCTCCTTGGCGCGGATCAGGATCGCGTCCATCTCGGCGCGCGAAGCTTCGGCGGGGAAATCGACGTACGTCGCACCGAAGCGCGACAGGATGCGGCCGATCAGCGTTTCGGTCGCGGCATAAAGCGGGCCCGAATGGACTATGACGTCGTTCATGCTGACATGCGCGAGCAGCAGGGTCGCGATCGCCGACATGCCGCTGGAAAAGACGAGCGCATCCTCGGCCTTTTCCCAGATGCCGAGGCGCGCTTCGAGGATTTCCTGGTTCGGGCCGTTGAAGCGCGAATAGACGAGGCCGTCGGCGCCGCCGGGACGCTTGCCGGTGATCCCCTCGAAATGGCGCTTGCCCGCGGCAGCGCTTTCGAAGGCGAAGGTCGAGGTCAGGAAGATCGGCGGCTTCAGCGAGCCTTCGGACAGCGTCGGGTCATAGCCATAGCCCATCATCAGCGTCGTCGGAGACAGCGCGCGGCCGCCGATTTCGGTGACGTCCTTCTTGGGGGCGCGGCGCGGGGTGGTGCCGGTGAGGTCGGCGTTGTCGATGGGGGGCATAAGAAAGACTCCTGCGCAATATAGTTTCAAATGCCACTAACGCGCTTTTGACCGCCGGTCACCCGGCGATTGGTCAATCCTCGACGATCAGGCTGCGGTCCTTCGTTTCGGGGAGCATCAGCGTTGCGACGCCTGCGGCGGCGATGATGAAGGCCACGTAGAAATAAAACAGCCACTCGACCCCCGCGCCCTTCAGTCCGAGCGCGACCATTTCGAGCGTTCCCGCAAACAGCGCATTGCCGATGGCATAGGGCAGGGCGACGCCAAGACCCCGGATATGCGCGGGGAACAGTTCGGCCTTCACCAGCGCATTGTTGGCGCTGTAGCCGCTTTGCAGGGTGATCGGGATCATGATCAGCAAGGTCGCGACGATCGGTGAGGTCACCGTCTCGAGGGTCTGGAAGGTCGGCACCGCGGCAATCGCGCCGCCGATACCGAACAGCAGCAGCATCGGCTTGCGCCCGAATTTGTCGGCGAGCGCCCCGAACACCGGCTGCATCGCGGTAAACCAGAGGAGGACGGCGGCGATGATATAGGTCGCGGTCGCCTTGTCGAAGCCCACGGTGTTGAACAGATATTTCTGCATATAGCTGGTGTAGGTGTAGGCGCCGAGCCCGCCGCCCGCCGACAAGATGCCGACGAGGATCGATTCGCGGCGATGCTCTTTCCACAGCAGCTTCGCAGTCGAGGCGGGGCGGTCGACCGCCTGATTCTGGAACGACGGCGTTTCGGCGAGGTTGCGGCGGAGTACATAGACGCCGAGCGCAAGCAGCGCCCCGATGACGAAGGGAATGCGCCAGCCCCAGGCGGTGAGTTGCTCCTCGGTCAAAAAGCCCTGCAGCACCACCGCGACGAAGATCGCGCAGAGCTGGCCGCCGATCAGCGTCATATATTGGAAGCTGGCCCAGAAACCGCGATTCTTGCGCGGCGCCATTTCGGAGAGGTAGGTGGCGCTGGCGCCATATTCGCCGCCGAGCGACAGGCCCTGCAACATGCGCGCGACGAGCAGCGTTGCGGGGCCGAGCAGCCCGGCGACCGCATAGGTGGGGGCGACGGCGATCAGCAAGGAGCCGCTGAACATCAAGGCGACCGACAGCGACAGCCCCGCCTTGCGTCCGCGCGTGTCGGCGAACCGCCCCATCACCCAGGCGCCGATCGGCCGCATGATGAAACCGACGGCAAAGATCGCGGCGGTGCTCAGCAACTGCGCGGTGGGGTCGGCCTTGGGGAAGAAGACGGGCGCGAAATAGATCGCGAAAGAGGCGTAGGCGAACCAGTCGTACCATTCGACCAGATTGCCGAGCGACCCGCCGACGATCGAAACCAGCCGTTTGCGCGGTATCGCCAGGCTCTTCATCCGCATCCCCCTTTTTTGCCATCATCCCGGCGAAGGCCGGGCTCTCGCCGGCGCGTCACGATGCGGGGCTGAGATCCCGGCCTTCGCCGGGATGACGGATGATTATGTATCAGCGGATTCCGATCACCGATAGCTGGCGGCCATAGCTGTTCTCGGCTTTATGACACGCGCGGCGATAGCTGAAATAATCCTCGGCTTCGGCATAGGTGTCGTGCCCGCCGATGGCAATTCGCGTCACCCCGGCGGCGGCGAGGCGCGCGGCGACATAGGCCGCGATGTCGAACATCGCATGACCGGGCTTGCCGGCGGCGAAGAAGCGCTCGTTGGCCGGATCGTCGGTCAGGAAGGTGGCGACGAAGCCCTCGTCGACCTCGTAGGAGGCGCGCCCGATACACGGGCCGATCGCGACCGCGATATTGGCGCGCGCGGCGCCCAGGCTTTCCATCGCGGTCAGCGTCGCGTCGGTGACCCCGGCGAGCGCGCCCTTCCAGCCGGCATGCGCTGCACCTACGACGCCGGCTTGGCGGTCGGCGAAAAGGACGGGGACGCAATCGGCGGTCAGGATGCCGAGCAACAGGCCGGGCGTCCGGGTCGCGAGCGCGTCGGCCTCGGGGCGGGCGGCGAGGTCGGTTTCGCCGTCGACGACCACGCAGCGATTGCCATGGACCTGATAGAGTCCGGTCAGCGCCGCGCCGGGCAACACGGCTTCGGCAACGCGGCGGCGGTTCTCGGCGATCAGCGCCGGGTCATCGTCCGATCCGAGGCCGCAGTTTAGCGACGCGAGGTCGCCGGTCGAGACGCCGCCGCGCCGGCCGAAGAAACCATGGGGGACGTCGGCGAGCGCGTCGGACCGGACGAAGGGGACGCTCACAGGTCGAGCCGGAAGAAGCGGTCTTCGTCGACATGGTTGCCGACACGAAACGCATTGCGGCCGACGTCGTAGAAACCATAGCGGCGGTACACCGCCTGTGCGCGCGGATTGTCGGTGAAGACCGAGAGATAGAGGATCGAGGCGCGCGCGCGCGCCCAGCCGATGCCCCAGTCCATCAGCGCGGTGGCGACGCCGGTGCCCTTGGCGGCGTCGGCGAGATAGATCTGGTGGAGTTCGACCGCGTCGTCGGTCGGCTGGTCGGCGGGAAGCTCGAAGTCGAGCGGGCCCATCTTGGCGTAACCGAGGATCGCGCCGGCATCGTCGCGGACCATCGCGATCGACCAGTCGGGATCGGCGATCTGGGCGCGGAACCGGTCGGGCGGGTTCCATGTCGACAGGAAGAGCGCGAGGTCGGCGGGGTCGTAGATATGCCCGAAGGTGGCGGTAAAGGCCGTATTGGCGAACGCCGACAGTGCCTCGGCGTCGGCGATGGTGGCGGGAGTGAGGACGATCATGCGGCAAATCCTGCGGGATGGGGCCAGGCGGGGTCGAAGGCGGTGAGGATCTGGAACAATTCGCCCATCTCGCCCGCCTCGACGAGGCGGTGGCGCTGGCCCTCGAGTTCTTCGGCGCGGGCGGGCGAGGCGGCAATCAGCGATTGGAGCCGCGCGTCGATCCCGAGCCGCTGGAGCCATAGGCCCTGGCCGACGGGACCGGCGACGGTGAGCCCGCCGCGCCGCGCCGCCGCGGTGAGTGCGGTGAAATCGACATGCGCGGTGAGGTCGACCTCGCCGGCGCGCTCGAAGGGGTCGGCGTAGCGGTGGCTCGATACCGCTTGCAGCGTGTCGCCCGCCGCGGGGCCGCGATAGCCGTAATCGATCGCGAGCATCGCGCCGCCGCTGTGCGCGATGCGCAGCGCGCAGCCGTGCATGACCGCGGACGCGGCGGGGCTGGTTTCGACGACCGTCCCGACGGGCTGGGTGCGGAGCAGGGGCGCGACGTCGGCGTCGACCGGGGTGTCGCCATGCTGCGTCACGAGCCGCGCGCCGTCGCGTGCGACCAGCCGCTCGCGCCAACCCTCGGGGGTCGCGAGGAACTGGCGGATCGGCAGCGCGTCGAAAAACTCGTTGGCGACGATGAGCAGCGCCGCGTCGCCGGGCAGGCTTTCGACGGCGTCATGGTGCCGGGCATCGGGAACGCGCGACAATTGCGCCGCACGCAGCGCCAGGCTGGTTTCGACCAGTTCGACGCCGACGGGGTCGCAGCCGAAACGCCGCATCGCGCGCAGCGCATCGGCGGCGAGGGTACCCCGACCGGGGCCGAGTTCGACATAGCGAAAGGCCGGACGCCCGGCGCGATCCCACAGGTCGGCGCACCAGATGCCGACGAGTTCGCCGAACATCTGGCTGATCTCGGGCGCCGTCGTGAAATCGCCCGCGGCGCCGAGCGGGTCGCGGGCCGCGTAATAATGGCCGTTCGCCGCCGCCATATAGTCGGCGAGGCTGACCGGGCCGTCCGTCCAGAGGCTTTCCAGCGGACTCTCGTCAGGCAACGCTGTCGGGTCCGGCGATCGGTTCGACGCGCTGGCGGCGGCGCTTGGCGGTGAGGACCAGCCACAGGCCGATGACGATCATCGGCACGGTCAGCCATTGCCCCATCGACAGCCCGGTGCTTTCGACGACCCACATCCGCTGGCTGTCGGGGTTGCGGACGAACTCGACCGCGAAGCGGCTGACGCCATAGATGATCGACGCCATGCCGACGAGCAGGCCCGGCTTGTAGCGCGCATCGGTACGCCAGAAGAGCCAGGTGAGGACCGCCATCATCAGCAGCCCTTCGAGGCCGGCTTCGTAGAGCTGGCTCGGATGGCGCGGCAGCGGGCCGGCCTCGCCGGGGAAGATGATCGCCCAGGGAACATGGGAAATGCGCCCCCACAGCTCGCCGTTGACGAAATTGGCGATGCGGCCGAGGAACAGGCCGAAGGGGATGACGCACGCGACATAGTCGCAGAAGCGCAGGAAGCTGAGCTTTTCCTTGCGCGTCACATACCAGATCGCGATCAGCACGCCGATGACGCCGCCGTGCAGCGACATGCCGCCGTCCCACAATTTGAAGATCGTCGCGGGCTTTTGGATATAGGCTTCCAGATTGTAGAAGAGCACATAGCCGAGGCGGCCGCCGAGGATGATGCCGAGCATCGCATAGAAGATCATGTCGTCGGCGTGGCGGCGCGCCATCGGGGCGCCGGGCTGGTCGATCAGCTTGAGCAGATACCAGTAACCGAGGAAGATGCCGGCGAGATAGGCGAGCGCATACCAGCGGATCGGCCAGCCGAAGACGCTGAACGCGATCTCGGAGTTTTCCCCCATGAGATCGTGGAAGTTCACATATTGCGTTGCTTCGGCTAAGGTTGCAAAAAGAAACATATAGTCGCGCTGTCCTTCCCCAGGAGAGGCCTCCCCATAAGGGGTATGGCGAGCGAGACCAAGAGGAGAGATGCCCGATGCCATCCGCGCTCGATTTGCGCCTGGAAGCCGCCTATAATCTGATCACGGGTCCCGCCGGCCCGATCCAGGTCGGAACGGTCGAACGTTTTGGCCGGGACCTTCCCTTTATTACGAACGCGCCGACCAACCTTGCCGATTATGTTGCGTTTTTTGCTGCGCAGCATGCCGATGCGACCTTCCTCGTCGAGGGCGACGAGCGGCTAAGCTTCGGCCAAGTCTATGCCGCGGCGCGCAAGGTCGCGGCGGGATTGATCGAGGGTCATGGCGTCGAGCGCGGCGACCGCGTCGCCATCGCGATGCGCAACGCCAATGCCTGGTGCGTGACCTATATCGGCGTGCTGCTCGCGGGCGGCTGCGCGACCTTGCTCAATGGCTGGTGGCAGGGCGGCGAACTCGCCGCCGGCATCGCCGACAGCGAAGCGAAACTGGTGATCGCCGACGTCCAGCGCGCCGCGCGACTCGAGGAGGTCGCGCATGGCGCGAAGGTCATCACGCTCGACCTGCTGAAGCCGATCGACGAAGCGATCGCACCGATCACGTCGGCGGGCGGCAGCGCCGAGACGGTTTTGCCGGTGCTGACCGGTCAGGACCTGGCGACGATCCTCTTCACCTCGGGGTCGACCGGCCAGTCGAAGGGCGCCTATTCGCGCCACGAGGCGGTGGTGCAAGCGATCTTCAACTATGTGACCCAGACCGCGAGTATCGTGCACCTGTTGACGCAGGACGGGCTGATGTCGGACATCCAGCCCGCGACCCTGATCTGCACGCCGCTGTTCCACGTCACCGCCGAAATCCCGGTTTTCCTGCAGAGCATGGCGCTGGGGCGGAAACTCGTTCTGATGCCCAAGTGGAACGCCGAAGAGGCAATGCGGCTGATCCAGGATGAGCAGTGCAATTATTTCGTCGGCGTGCCGCTGATGAGCTATGAGATTCTGACCCATCCGAACCGCAAGAACTACGACCTGTCGACGTGCAAGAGCTACGCCGGCGGCGGCGCCCCGCGCCCGCCCGAACATGTGAAGCGGCTGTCCGAAGAGATGGGCGATGCCAAGCCCCTGCTCGGGTACGGGCTGACCGAAACCAATGCGGTCGGTTGCGGCATCATCAACGAAAATTATCTCGCCAAGCCGATGTCGACCGGCCCGGCGTCGAAGCCGCTGGTCGATCTCGCGATCCTCGACGACAATGGCGAGGAACTGCCGCAGGGCGGGGTCGGCGAGGTGTGCATGCGTTCGGTTGCCAATTTCGAGGGCTATTGGAACAACCCGGCAGCGACCAAGGCGGCGTTTTTCGACAGCGGCTATTTCCGTTCGGGCGACCTCGGTTACGTCGACGAGGACGGCTATCTGTTCATCGTCGACCGCAAGAAGGACATCATCATCCGCGGCGGTGAGAATATCAGCTGTCAGGAAGTCGAGGCGGCGATCTACGAACATGCCGACGTCAATGAATGCGCGGTCTTCGGTCTGCCCGACGAGCGGCTGGGCGAGGTCGTCGGCGCGGTGATCTGGGTGAAGCCCGGGTCGACGGTCGACGACGGCGCGATGTGTTCGTTCCTCAGCGCGCGGCTGGCGCCGTACAAGGTGCCGTACAAGATCTGGATGTCGAACGCGGCGCTGCCCAAACTCGGCAGCGAAAAGATCGACAAGGTGTCGCTCAGGAACCAATATCGCGCGCAGTTCGCGACCGAGGTCGCGGCGTAACCAAAGCGAGGAACGAAGCGAATGGGGGATATGGCCCAGCCTGAAGCCCCCACCGTTCCGCCCGGCGCGGAGCAGCCGCGGTGTGTCTATCGCCACCGGCTGCCGACGCGCATCTGGCATTGGGTCAATGCCGTCACGCTGCTCATCCTGCTGATGAGCGGGCTGATGATCTTCAACGCGCATCCGCGCCTCTATTGGGGGCAATATGGGGCCAACCCCGACCATGCATGGTTCGCGGTCGGGGCGACGCCGACGACCGGTTTTGTGCGGATCGGCGAGACGCGGATCGAGACCACCGGGGTACTCGGGCGCTGGACCGATGCCAAGGGCGTCGAACAGACCTGGGCCTTCCCGGGCTGGGCGACGATCCCCACCAAATACAGCCTTGCCGACGGGCGGCGTTGGCATCTGTTCTTTGCTTGGGTGCTCGCGATCGGGCTGACGCTCTATATGCTCTGGACCGCGATCGGCGGGCATTTGCGACGCGACCTGCACGTCCGGCGGCACGAATGGTCGCCGCGCCATATCTGGCACGACATCAGGGATCATGTCCGGCTGCGCTTTCCCAAGGGGGAGGCGGCGGCGCGCTATAATATCCTGCAGAAGCTGAGCTACATCGGGGTGATCTTTGTCCTGCTGCCGCTGATGATCTTCACCGGACTGACGATGTCGCCGGGGATGGGCGCGGCCTGGCCGTGGCTGCTCGACATTTTCGGCGGACGCCAGTCGGCGCGCTCGCTCCATTTCATCGCGGCATGGCTGCTCGTCGCGTTTTTCTTCGTCCATATCGTCATGGTGTTGCTCGCGGGGCCGGTGAACGAGATCCGTTCGATGGTCAGCGGCTGGTTCAGATTGCCGCCGGAGAAGGGCGAATGAGCGATATCCTTCTTCCACGCCGCCAGTGGATCGCGCGCGCGGGCGGGCTGGTCGCGGCGGCCGGCGCGCTGCCGCTGCTCGCCGGATGCGACGCGATCAACGAGGCACCGATCACGCGCAAGATATTGTCGATGGGCGAGGACATGCATCGCGGCAGCCAGCGCGCGCTGATGAACCGCGACGCGCTGGCGCGCGAGTTCGGCCGCGCCGACCTGTCGCCGGTGTTCCGCTCGAACGGGACGAAGCTGCCGCCGGGCGCGGCCTATGCCGGCCATGCCGCAAGCGGGTTCGCCGACTGGCGCGTCGTGGTGACGGGGCTGGTGGCCAAGCCCCTGTCGCTGTCGATGGCCGATATCCGTACGATGCCGCAGCGGAGCCAGATCACCCGCCACGACTGCGTCGAGGGGTGGAGCGCGATCGGCGAATGGACCGGGGTGCAGCTCAGCCGCATCCTCGCGGCGGCGCAGCTCAAGGACGCCGCGCGCTTCATCGTCTTCCGCTGCGCCGACCGGATCGGCGACGCGCTCTATTATGAAAGCTGCGACCTGATCGACGCGCTGCACCCGCAGACGATCCTGGCGTGGGCGCTCAACCGCACCCTGCTGCCGATCGCCAATGGCGCGCCGCTGCGGCTGCGGATCGAACGCCAGCTGGGCTACAAGCACGCCAAATATGTCACCGGGATCGAAGCGGTCGCCAGCCTCGATGGCATCGGCGCGGGCAAGGGCGGCTATTGGGAGGACCGCATCGATTATGAATGGTATGCGGGGATTTAGGGTCCCCATGATATCGTCATTGCGAGCGTAGCGAAGCAATCCAGAGCGGTTTACGCATACTCTGGATTGCTTCGCTACGCTCGCAATGACGGAGATTTTACTTCGGATAGCGCGCGTTCATCGCGTCCCAAGTGAGCGCCACCAGCTTTTCCAGCACGCCCAGATCGACGTCGCCGAGCTTGTTGATATAGAGGCAGACCTTGCTGGTCTTGTGCTTGCCGAGCGCCGCGAACAGCGCGTCGGCCTCGGCTTGGCGGTCGCCATAATCCTCCATCAAATAGAGGGTGATCGCCGCCTTGCGCGGGCTGAAGCCGGCGCGCGCCATGGTGCCCGAATGGCCGCTGTCATAGTGATAGTCATAGCTGCCATAACCGATGATCGACGGCCCCCACATTTTCGGCTCGAGGCCGGTAACGCGGCGGTGGATCGCGTCGATCACCGGCGCCTCCTCGCGGCGGCGTTCTTCGGGGAGCGATGCGATATAGTCGGCGACGGTTACCTCGGTCGCCCTGGTCTTGATCTCGGTCTTGGCCATCTCGCGTCTCCTAGGTTTCGACGCGGCGCATCAACAGGCGCGCGGCGGGACCGAAACCGACCAGCGCGGCGCCGAGGAAGGGCAGGGCAACGACCCACAGGCGGACGCCGGTGACGCCGAGCGGGCTGGCGATGCTGATCGCCGCGGTCATCGCGAGCCCGGTGCAGATCATCAGCATGCCGAGGATCAGCCGGGCATGGGTGACGTCGCCCTCGGCCGCTTTGCCGCCGCTTTCGTAGCGCGCGAAGAGCAGGATGAAGGGGAAGAGCAAGGCGATATAGAGCAAAAACCAGATCGGACGCGCGAGCCACCATGCGGTGCTTCCCGGCTCGACATGAAGCCCGATGCCGCCGAGCAGCCACGCGGCGACCATCACCAGCACGAAGGCGGTGAGGTGCCAGAGATAGACGGTCATGATCATGCCGTTGATCAGGACCACCGTCGTCCATGCGGTGAGGCCATCGAGCATCGCGCGCGCGGGTTTTTCGAGCACGAGCGCGAGCCCGGTCTGCGCGATGCCGAGCGCGAGCAGTGCCAGCGTCGGCGGCATCGAATTGCTGAGCTCCGCGCCGGGCACCCCGATCATCGCGACCGGATAGGGGCCAAGGCCAACGAGCAGGCCGAGCGCGACCAGGCCCGCCGCCGCCCAGAGCAGCGGCGCGGCGATTCGCCCGTCGTGCCAGGCATAGCCGAGCTGGTGGATCGCGACCCACACGAAGACGAAGTTCAAGAAATTGACATAGGGAATGCCATATTGCAGCGTCGCGATGTCGATCACGACCGCCGCCGCGACGAGCGCGAAGAAAGACGTGAGGCCAAAGCGCCGCCACGCTGCATGGCTCCACGGCGTCAGCGCGGTGACGATCAGATAGACGGCGAGGAACCATACAGGGACGAGCGCGAGTTGCGTCGCCATCTTCACCACCGTGCGGTCGATGCCGGCCTGCGTGCCGAACAGGGTGACGAGCGCCCAGATCAGCAGCAGCGGCAGCACCGGGTTGATCAGCCGCCGGACGCGCGCCGCGAACCAGGTCGTGAAGCGCCCGCCATTGCGCTGGGTCGCCGCCCACGACAGCCCGTTCGAAAAACCGCCGACGAGGAAAAAGAGCGGCATCACCTGAAACCCCCAGGTCAGCCACTGCGTCCACGGCAATATGCCGAGCAGATGCCCGCCCTCGACCGCGCCGTCCTTCATATAGGGCGCGGCGACGAGCCAGTGGCCGACGACGACCGCGAGGATCGAAAAAGCGCGCAGGAAATCGACATAGCGGTTGCGTGTCGGCGGCGCCGCCTCGGCCATCGCGCGGGCGCGCGACCAGAGCGTCTTTTTGGGCGGCGTCGCGATGTCCATAAATCTCTCCTCGCCGGACAAGTGGACGGGAAAGAATGATAAAGCGTTAGCCACGATCCGCAACGGTCGTCCGCGCGGCGACCGCGTCGGTACCTTCCTGTCCGAAGGCAAGGACACGGGTGTCGTACCAATCCTCCCTGTCGCGAAGCGATGGGGAGGTGGCAGCCGCGAAGCGGGTGACGGAGGGGCCGACGCCGTCAGGCGTCGTGCGACCTTTCGGCCCCTCCACCACCGCCTGTGGCGGCGGTCCCCCTGCGGCCATTGGGAGAATTACTCACCCGTCGCAGTCGCTCCAATAATCCTTGTTCGTGGTGCAGCTTTGCAGCCCCGAATAATGGTTCACCAGGCACACGGTCTTCATCGGGCACGCCTTGAACACGCGCGGCTTGTACTCGGGGGGCGCCTTGGACTTGGTGAAGGCGCCGACGACCTGAGCGCGGAGCGGGATCAGCTGGCCGCGGATGTTGTCGTCGCCGCGCGCGATGCCCTCGTCCATCCAATAGAGAATCTCGTCTTCATGCGGCAGCGGGTTCTTGAGCTGGAGCAACGACGACGCCGCCATCACGGCGCCATAGGGTTCGCCCTGGTCGGCGACGATCCGCGACAGACGATAGGCGAGGTCGAAATCCTTCCTGGTGCCGGTGCCGCTGTTGATCATGTCGAACGCCATGATGACGGCGTAAAAATGCCCGCGCTCGGCGGCGGACTTGAAGGCGGCGAAGGCCTTTTTCGGGTCCTTTTTCGTCCCGATGCCCTCCAGATAATAGAGCCCGGTGCGATAGATGGCGTCGATGTGGCCCGCCGCCGCCGACTGGCTGAGCAGTTCAAACGCCTTGGCCGGGTCCTTCTTGCCGCCGATGATCCCGGCGCCATAGAGGGTGCCGACCGAATAGAGCGCGACCGGGTCGCCAAGGTCGGCGGCCTGCTCGATCAGCGCCAGCCCGTCCTGCGGGGTGCCGCCGGCGACGCTGCTGTTGATCCACGCGTGGCCGATCTCGCTGAGCGCGGCGGGGTCCTTCTGTTTCTGCGCATAGGCGAGCGCGGCGTCGCGGCCTTCGGTCGTGCGAATATACCAGTTGCCGCCGCGCGCGGTCATTTCGGGCAGCGGCGCGGGGCAGGGGGTGCCGGCATTGGCGCCCGCCTCATAGCTTTGCGCCCACACCAGCGCCGCTGCCGACGGGCTGGTCCCGGCCTTCTTCTCCGCCACCAACCGGTCATAGGCGTTATGGCAATCGACATTCTGGTTATATTCGCGGGTGGGGTCGGGCATCGCGCCGCCGGCGCTCAGCGTCGAGGAGGCCGTCGCCAGCGCGAGCAGCGGCGCGGCGAAGGTCAAGATCATTCGCATGACAATCATCCTGCAGGCGCGTCCCCCGCGCGATCATGCCGCATGGCGGGCGCGGAAACTTGTAAGAACGCGCCAAGGCGTTGCGCCGCGCGGATCGGCCTGTTAGGCGCCGCCCCGTCATTTCCCGCCAGAAGGTGCTGCCATGTCCGAGTCCATCAAGCGTGTCGTCCTCGCCTATTCGGGGGGGCTCGACACCAGCGTCATCCTGAAATGGCTGCAGGTGACCTATGGCTGCGAGGTGGTGACCTTCACCGCCGACCTCGGGCAGGGTGACGAGCTGGAACCCGCGCGCGCCAAGGCCGAGCTGATGGGGATCAAGCCCGAGCACATCTATATCGACGATGTCCGCGAGGAGTTCGTGCGCGATTTCGTCTTCCCGATGATGCGCGCCAATGCGCGCTATGAGGGCGATTATCTGCTCGGCACCTCGATCGCGCGTCCGCTGATTTCGAAGCGGCTGGTCGAGATCGCCAGGGAAGTCGGCGCCGACGCCGTGGCGCATGGCGCGACCGGCAAGGGCAACGACCAGGTGCGTTTCGAGCTCAGCGCCTATGCGCTGAACCCCGACATCAAGGTGATCGCGCCCTGGCGCGAATGGGATCTGACCAGCCGAACCGCGCTGATCGAATTCGCCGAAAAGCACCAGATTCCGGTGCCCAAGGACAAGCGCGGCGAAAGCCCCTTCTCGACCGACGCGAACCTGCTCCACACCTCGTCCGAGGGCAAGGTGCTCGAAAATCCGTGGGACGAGACCCCCGACTATGTCTATTCGCGCACGGTCAATCCCGAGGACGCGCCCGACATTCCGGAATATATCACGGTCGATTTCGAACGCGGCGACGGCGTCGCGCTGAACGGCGAGGCGATGTCGCCCGCAACGTTGCTGACGGCGCTCAACGACCTCGGCCGCAAGCATGGCATCGGTCGGCTCGACCTCGTCGAGAACCGCTTCGTCGGCATGAAGTCGCGCGGCATGTACGAAACGCCGGGCGGCGAAATCTACGCCCGCGCGCATCGCGGCATCGAAAGCATCACGCTCGATCGCGGCGCCGCGCATCTGAAAGACGAGCTGATGCCGAAATATGCCGAGCTCATCTACAACGGCTTCTGGTTCGCCCCCGAGCGCGAGATGCTGCAGGCGGCGATCGACCATAGCCAGGAAAAGGTGTCGGGCACGGTGCGGCTCAAGCTCTACAAGGGCAATGCCAGCGTCGTCGGCCGCAAGTCGCCGAACAGCCTGTACAGCGAGCGCCATGTGACCTTCGAGGACGATGCCGGCGCCTATGACCAGAAAGATGCGGCGGGCTTCATCAAATTGAACGCGCTGCGCCTGAAGTTGCTGGCGAAACGCGACCGCTGACGCTTCGACCCGTTCGGGGCAGGAATCGCCGCAGCGAACGGCCGGATCGATCGCATGCGGTCGACCCGGCGTCCTGCGCGTGATACCTACCGTCCCGGCAATCGAACGATAATGTCGGGAAGAGGCTGCCACCATCCAATGGGGTAGCGGACATGGACGAATGGAACGCGGAGGACGTGACCTCCGAACGCGACGATTGGGAATGGCGCACTGTGCTGGTTCCGCGCTTTGCGCTGAACGTCAATCGCACCGGGATGCGCACGCGCTTCATCTGGCCGGGGCGCTATCTGGTGCGCTGGTCGCGGACCTATAAACGTTACGTCTATCGCCGCCATTGAGGCCCCGCTGGCGTGCCGCGTTTCGCTGCGCTAAGGGCGCGACATGACCGCGACCCGCTTCTTCTCCGACAATGCCGCGACCGTCCATCCCAAGGTGATGGAAGCGCTGGCGGCCGCCAACCACGTCGACACTGCCTATGACGGCGACGCGCTGAGCCAGTCGCTCGACGCGACCTTTTCGGAGCTGTTCGAAACCGACTGCGAGGTCGTGTGGATCCCGACCGGCACGGCCGCGAACAGCATCATCCTCGCGCATTTCGTGCGGCCCTGGCAGGGCATCCTCTGCTATGAAGAGGCGCATATCGAAGTCGACGAATGCGGCGCGCCGAGTTTTTATTCGGGCGGCGCCAAGCTGATGACGCTGCCCGGTGCGGGCGCGAAGATCGACGCCGAGGCGCTGAAAGCGCGGATCGCCGCGATCCGGAACGACGTGCATCAGGTCCAGCCCGCCGCGATCAGCATCACCAACGCGACCGAATATGGCCTCGCCTGGCGCCCCGACGAGGTGCGCGAGATCAGCGAGATCGCCAGGAGCAAGGGGTTGAAGCTCCATATGGACGGCGCGCGTTTCGCCAATGCCGTCGCCTTCGCGGGTTGCGCGCCCGCCGATGTGACCTGGCGCGCCGGGGTCGATGCGCTGTCCTTCGGTTTCACCAAGAACGGCGCGATGATGGCCGAGGCTTTGGTTTTCTTCGGCGGCAGCGGCGGCGCAGGCGTGCGCGAACTCAAGAAGCGCGGCGGCCACCTGCTCAGCAAGGGGCGTTTCGTCGCGGCGCAGATCCGCGCGATGCTCAAGGACGATCTGTGGCTGGCCAACGCGCGCGCCGCCAATGCCGGCGCCGCGGCGCTCGCGGCGGCATGCGGCGACCGGCTGATGTATCCGGTCGAGGCGAACGAGCTGTTCGTGCGGATCAGCGCCGAGGATGCCGCTGACCTGCGCGCCAAGGGCTTCGATTTCTACGACTGGGGCGAGGGTGCGGCGCGGCTGGTGGTGAGCTGGGACCAGGACGCCGAAGCCGTCGCGCCGCTCGCGGCAGCCATCGCGGCGCTGTGAGCGCGCAGCCCAGCCTTTTGACGCCGCGCGTCCTGCTGCCGTTCGCGTTCATCACGCTGATCTGGGGCTCGACGTGGATCGTCATCACCGGGCAGCTGGGGGTCGTGCCGCCGAGCTGGTCGGTCGCCTATCGTTTCTTCGTCGGCGCGGCGGCGATGTTCGCCTATGCGCTGTGGCGGCGCGAATCCTTGTTGCTATCGGGCTGGGCGTGGGGCTTCGCGGCGCTGCTGGGCCTCGCTCAATTCGCGTTCAACTTCAACTTCGTCTACCGGTCCGAACAGCATATCACCTCGGGACTCGTCGCGGTGCTGTTCGCGCTGCTGATCGTGCCGAACACCTTGCTCGGGCGCGTCTTCCTCAAGACGAAGGTCGAGGGGCGCTTCCTCGCCGGGGCGGGAATCGCGATCGTCGGGGTCGGCATGATGATCCTCCACGAATATCGTGCCGCGACGGTCGGCGCGGGCGAGGTGCTGCTCGGCACGGTACTGGCTTTGAGCGGGGTGATGAGCGCATCGACCTCGAACGTCATGCAGGGCGCCAAAATCGCGCGTGCGCAATCGATGGTGGTGATGATCGCCTGGGCGATGCTGTTCGGCGCGCTCGGCGATGCGAGCTTCGCGTGGATCACGACGGGGCCGCCGGTCATCGAGACCACGCCCGCCTATATCGCCGGGGTGCTCTATCTGGGCGTGATCGCGAGCGCGGTCACCTTTCCGCTTTATTTCAACATCATTCGCGAGGTCGGGCCGGGACAGGCCGCCTGGTCGAGCGTGCTGATCCCGATCATCGCGATGGGATTCTCAACCGTGCTCGAGGGCTATCGCTGGGCGCCGCTGTCGATCGCGGGCGGTGCGGCGGCACTGGTTGGGCTGGCGATCGCGGTGGCGAAGCGGCCCGACAAGCCCTCGGTCAGCGGCGGGACGGTGTCGGTGCCGGTCGACAAGGCCGACTGACCGGGTCGCTCGCAGCGCGTCAGGACCGCTCCTCGCCCACCATATGGTCCGCGACGCTGTATGAATGGCTCGCCTGATAGGCGTTCCGGCCGCGGTTCATATGCGTCAGGTTGAAGGCGCGGATGCCCCGCAAGGCATGTGCGTTCGACAGAAAGGCGCGGATGGATGCGGCGCTGCGAACCCTGATCCCGAGCATATCGGCGCCGTTCGGAAAGAAGCAGCTCACATCCTCGGGTGCGGCGACGCATCGCTCGAGCAGCGGGTGGTCCACCTGTTCGGGATCGCACGACCCGTCGGCGGTGAAATCCGAAAGATGGACGATGAACCGCGCCCGTAGATCGTCGCCGTCCGCATAGAAGGTGAACAGCTCCATCCAGCTCGCATTGACGCGGACGAGCGGCTTGTCCGAGGTCGAGGGCAGGCACGAGACCGACCAGTAATGGCGCTCGGTCAGGCGCGGCACCGGGATGCAGGCGGCGGCGTACAGGCCGAGGATCGCCAGCAGGTCTTCCGCCTGCGGGCGGCGCAGCAGTTTTTCGAAGCGCCCCGCATATCTGAAGCGTTGCTCGATCGATTCGGCCCGCTCGTTGGCGTCGGGCGGACGATACTCGCCTTCCAGCCAGCCGTGTTGCTGTTCGGGATCGAGAAACTGGCGCAGCCCCTTGGCGGCGCGGTGCGATGCACTGGTCATGCCGCGACCATGCGCTCGCGCCCGTCGATCGGCAATGTTTCTTGGTCGAAGGCGGTTCGGATTTGGCGCTGGCCAGTCTAAACGCAACATCATGAAAAATATCGCCTTCGCATGCGCCGTCGCGTTCGCCGCCCTGTCCTCGCCCGCCACTGCGCAGCCCGCCTGCGCGCCGGGCACCTATGCCGCCGCCGACGCCGATTTCGTCGTGCTGGCGCCGGTGCCGAGCGTCCCCGCGCCGGGGCTGCGCTATCTGTTCCGCGACGGGCGCCGCGGCGCGACGAGCGAGGCGGCCGCGCCGCTGGCGTGCCGCGACGGCATGGTCGAAGTGCAGGGCGCGCGCTGGAACAGGATCGTCTTCCGCGAGACCCCGGCGCGCTTCGACAGCGTCGGCACCCCGCTGACCGGCGTGCTGATCGAACCGCCCGGCGCCGATGCCAAGCGGCCGCTGGTCGTGATGGTGCACGGCTCCGAACGCACGTCGCCGATCGGCGGCGTCTATGGCTATGCGATGGCGGCGCAGGGGATTTCGGTGTTCGTCTATGACAAGCGCGGGACCGGCGGGTCCGAGGGCGAATATACGCAGAATTTCGAATTGCTCGCCGCCGATGCGGCGAAGGCGCTCGACACCGCGCGCGGCCTCGCGGCGGGGCGGTACGGTCGTGCGGGCTTTTTCGGCGGCAGCCAGGGCGGCTGGGTCGCCCCGCTCGCGGCGACGCGCAGCAAGGCCGATTTCGTCGCGGTCGGTTTCGGGCTCGTCGCCTCGCCGATCGAGGAGGATCGCGAGCAGATGGTGTCAGAAGTCCGCGCTGCGGGACTCGGCAAGGATGCCGAGGCGCTGGTGACGCGGTTGTCGCAAGCGACCGCGACGCTGCTGCTGTCGAATTTCAGGGACGGTTATGACGCGCTCGAGGCGGCGCGGCGCGAGATGGCGGCGCAGCCATGGGCAGCGAAGATCGAGGGCGAATATAGCGGCGCGATGGCGCGGATGACGAACGAGGAACTACGCCGCGTCGGGCGCGCGCGCTTCGACAATCTCGAACTGATCTGGGATTATGACGCGGTCGCGGCGCTGCGGACACTCGACACGCCGCTGCTTTGGGTGCTCGCGGGTGAGGATCGCGAGGCGCCGATCGAAACCACCCGGACCGCGTTGATGGGCCTGAAGACGGCGGGCAAGCCGGTCGACGTCTATCTCTTCCCGAACACCGATCATGGCATGTTCGAGTTCACCACCGGGGCCGACGGCGAACGCAGCGTGACCCGGATCACCGACGGCTATCTGAAACTGCTCGGCGACTGGGTGAAGGGCTATGCGCGCGGCGCCTACGGCCGCGCAGAGCGCCTGACCGGCGGCTAGGGGCTCTTCGGTTCGCGTGCCCAGGGCGGCGGTGCGCTCGACGGTTTCAGGCAGGGTTCGATGTCGCGCAGCATCTGCTCGCCCCAGTCGGCGGGGTTGCCGCTGCCGTCGGCGTTGCCGCGATAGACGAAGGCGCCCGCAAGCTGCTGCATCGTCCCGTTGGCGACTTGCTGGCCGGCTTCGGCCGTAACCACGGTCAATTGGCCTTCAAAGCTGGTGAAGCGCATATTCTCGAACGCCGGTTGGTCAGGCTGCAGGACGATCCGCATATGCGGTGCCCAGCGTGCGTCGGGAAGTCGCATCAGCCGCTTGCGTGCCGTTGGGCAAGCATCCAGCGAGGTTTCGAGCCATGCGTAGTCGTGCCGCAGCTTGTCGGGGGTGGCGGACAAGCGCTGAACGACGCGGACAATGGTTTGCGGCGCGTGACCGATGCATTGCTGCTCCTCGGCGGCGCCCGTCTCGCAGACCCGACCGATCGCGAAGCCCGTCTCGAAACCGGACCCGAAGGCCCCATAGTGTACGTAGGTGACGTCGGTTTCCGGGCTTTCGCCAAGAAAATAGAGCGCAGGTTCGTCTTGCCATTGTTCGCCGGCATGCGCTGCCAACGGCTGGAGCATCGCGATAGCAAGCGCGAGCAATCTCACCCCGCGCTGATCCGTTCGATGTCGGCACCGACCGCCTGCAATTTCTCCTCGAGCCGCTCATAGCCGCGGTCGAGGTGATAGACGCGGTTGACCTCGGTCTGGCCCTGTGCGGCGAGGCCGGCGATGATCAGGCTCATCGAGGCGCGCAGGTCGGTCGCCATCACCGGCGCGCCGACGAGATGGTCGACTCCGCGCACCACCGCGCTGCGGCCGCGCACGTCGATGTCGCAGCCCATGCGCGCCAGTTCGGGGACGTGCATGTAGCGGTTTTCGAAAATGGTTTCGGTGAACAGGCTGGCGCCGCTGCCCAGCGTCGCCATCGCCATGAACTGCGCCTGCATGTCGGTCGCGAAGCCCGGATAGGGCGCGGTCGACAGGGTGACCGGTTCGGCGCGGCCGGTCATCGCGACGCGAATGCCGGTCTTGGTTTCTTCGACCGTCGCGCCCGCCTGCCGCAGCGCGCTCAGCGTCGCTTCCATCTCGCCGGCCTTGGCGCCGACCAGTTCGACGTCGCCCTCGGTGATGACGGCGGCGCAGGCGTAGCTGCCCGCCTCGATGCGGTCGGCCATCACGCGATAGGTCGCGCCGTGCAGGCGATCGACGCCTTCGATGGTCAGCGTCTCGGTGCCGACGCCGTCGATCGACGCGCCCATTGCGACGAGGCAGTTGCACAGGTCGACGATCTCGGGCTCGCGCGCGGCGTTTTCGAGGATGCAGGTGCCTTTCGCGAGCACGGCCGCCATCACCGCATTTTCGGTGGCGCCGACCGAGACGACGGGGAAGGTGAACTTGCCGCCCTTCAGGCGCCCGCCGGGGGCGACCGCCTTCACATAGCCCGAGGCGAGTTCGATCTCGGCGCCAAAGGCTTCGAGCGCCTTCAGGTGCAGGTCGATCGGGCGGTTGCCGATCGCGCAGCCGCCGGGCAGCGACACGGTCGCCTCGCCCGCGCGGGCGAGCAGCGGGCCGAGCACGAGGATCGAGGCGCGCATCTTGCGCACGATGTCATAGGGCGCGACGGTCGAGGTGAGGGTGGTCGTGCGTGCGGTCATCACGCGGCCGAAATCCTCGGGCCGCGATCCCTCGATCGTCGTCGAACAGCCGAGCTGGTTGAGCAGATGCCCGAAACCGTCGACGTCGGCGAGCCGCGGCAGGTTGCGCAGCGTCAGCGGCTCGTCGGTGAGCAGCGCGCAGGGCAGCAGGGTGAGCGCCGCATTCTTGGCGCCGGAAATGGGGATACGGCCCTTGAGTCGCTGGCCGCCGCGAATGACGATTTGATCCATCGGCTGTCTTTAGCGGATGGCGGCGGCGGCGCAAGCGCGCGGCGATGGTTAAACCCCGCTTTGCGGTCGCCGCATTTCCCATAGCCATGGCGACCGAAACATGGAAATATCGGTGCAAATATTGCGCGCTATGGAGACAGTATCAGGACCGGTTCGACTGCAGCAAAAAGGGGCAAGCGCATGAGGAATATTGTCGCGACCATCGCCACGTCGGCGTCGTTGATCATGGCGCAGCTCGCGCCGCCGGTTCTTGCCCAGACGACCTATCCCTATCCCGGCTCGGGCGGCCCGCAGATCCAGCCGCCGCGCGACCAGGGCTATGCCGGGACGCTGAGCTGCGAATCGCGCAAGAACAAGCTCCAGCGCTGCAATGTGCGCACCGACAATCGCGTCGACCTGATCCGGGTGATCGGCGGGCGTTGTTCGAAGGGGCGCGACTGGGGCTTCACCGCCAACCAGATCTGGGTGTCGGGCGGCTGCCGTGCCGAATTCGGTTATGGCTATGGGTACGGCAATGGCGGCGGCTATCCGGTGCCGCTGCCGCAGCCGGTCGACGATTATGCGGGGACGATACGCTGCGAATCGCGCGGCAGCCGGTACGAACAATGCAATGTGCAGACCAACAACCGTGTCGAGCTGGTGCGGCGGCTCGGCGGCAAGTGCAACGACGGGCGCCAATGGGGCTATACCGCGAACTATATCTGGGTGAACGACGGTTGCCGGGCCGAATTCGCCTATGGCTACAACAATCTGACCCCGCTGCCCGGACCCCGGCCCGAGAAGGACAAGGGGCCGAGCACCGGGCTGATCATCGGCGGCGTCGTGGTCGCGGGCGGGCTGCTCGCGCTGCTGCTGAGCAAGAAGAAGAAAACCCCGGCGGGCGAAGAGACCACGACCGAAGAGCCCGCCACCTATCCCGCCGGACCGCCGGCGACGCTGAGCGCGAACCTGTCGGCGTTGCCGAGCGCGGCGCGGCCGTCGGTGCAGAATTGCATGAACGACGCGGCACGCCAGATCGGGGTCACCGGCGGCACGCGGCTGAGCTATGACAAGCTGGTGTCGCTGGAGCAGGGCAATGGCGGCTGGCGCATCCGCGCCGCGATGACCGCGACCTATCCCGACGGGGCGCGGACGGTCGAAATGTATTGCCGGGCGACGCCGAGCCAGATCATCCAGCTCGATTTCAGCTAGCGCGCTACGGCGTTTTGGATATTGCCGTCATCCCGGCGAAAGCCGGGTGACGAAGCATGAGACGAGAACAGAGTCGCGCCGCCATGGTGAAGGAGAATGGGCCGGCTGCGGCCTTGTGGTCGCGGGCCTATCTGCTGCTGACGATGACGGCGCTGTTCTGGGCCGGCAATTCGATCGTCGGACGCGCCGCGCGCGACCTGGTGCCGCCCGCCGCGCTGTCCTTCTGGCGCTGGACGATCGCGCTCGCGCTGCTGTTGCCGCTCGCCTGGCCGCATCTGAAGCGCGATTGGCCCGCATTGCGGGCGCGTTGGCCGGTCATGCTGATCCTCGGCGCGCTGGGAATCGGTGCGTTCAACACCTTGCTCTATACCGGGCTGCAAACCACCACCGCGCTCAATTCGATGCTGATCCAGTCGGCGCAGCCGGCGTTGATTCTGATCGTCGGTGCGCTGGTGATGCGCGACCGGACGAGCGCCCGGCAGGTCGCGGGTGTCGCGGTGTCGCTGGCGGGCGTCCTTATCATCATCGGGCGCGGCGACCCCGGCCTGCTGCTGGCGTTAAGGCTGAATGGCGGCGACGCGATCATCGCCGTCGCGGTGCTGTTGTGGGCGCTTTATTCGGTGCTGCTCCGCCGTCGCCCGGCGGTGCATCCGCTCAGCTTTCTCGCCGCATCGATCATGGTCGGGCTGATGGTAATCATGCCGGTCTATGCGACGGAAATCTGGTCGGGACGCCTGATCGTGCCGGCGACGGGCAGCGCCCTTGCGATCGCCTATGTGTCGATCTTTCCATCGTTCCTGGCCTATCTTTTCTTCAATCGCAGCGTCGAACTGATCGGATCGGCGGCGACCGGGCAGTATATGAATATCATGCCGCTGATGGGGGCAGGGTTGGCGATGCTCTTTCTCGGCGAGGTGCTGCACCTGTTCCACATCGCGGGATTGGCGCTGATCGTCGCCGGGATTTTGGTCGCCGGGCGCCCGCCGCAGCCCGCCGCAGACGGTTAGCCCAGCGCTTCCTCGACCTGCGCCAGCCGGTCCTTGCCGAAGAACATCTCCTCTCCGACGAAAAAGGTCGGGATGCCGAACACCCCGCGCGCGACCGCGCCCTCGGTGTTTTGGGCGAGCTTCGCCTTGATCTCGGGTTCCTGCGTGCGCGTGAGCAGCGCGGGGCCGTCGAAGCCGTTGGCGGTGAGGAAGGCCGCGGCGACCTCCGGATCGTCCATCTTCAGCCCATCTTCCCACATCGCGCGGTTCACCGCCTCGACATAATCGTCAAGGTTGCCGTCATTCTCCGCCACGATCGCGCCGCGCATGATGAGCAGGGTATTGACCGGGAAATGCGGGTTGAGGCGGAATTTGGTCAGGCCATGCTTGTCGATGAAGCGCCGCATCTCGAGGTTTTCATAGGCCATCTTTGCCGGCGCGTCGGCGTATTGGATCATCGGTGCCTTGTTGCCGGTGGCCTTGAAGACGCCGCCGAGCAGACAGGGGGTGATGATCAGGTCGGCGCCGGTGCGGTCGAGCAGTTCGGGCAGGACCTTGAGCGTGAGATAGGCGTTGGGGCTGCCGAAATCGAAGATGAGTTCGAGGGTTTTTGCGGCGTTTTGGGTCACCATTTTTCTCCCCAAGGGCGGAGGTCGAGTTCGTGGGTCCAGGCGCTTTTGGGCTGCTGGTGGAGCATCACATAATTGGCGGCGATGGCGTCGGGGTTGAGGATCAGGTCGGCCGCCTTGGCATTGTCGAAATCGGGGTGGCGGCCCTTGATGAAGTCGGTGTCGATCGCGCCGTCGATGATCGTGTGGGCGACGTGGATGCCTTGAGGCCCGAGTTCGCGCGCCATCGACTGGGCGAGCATGCGCAGCGCGCCCTTGGCGCCCGAAAAGGCGGAAAAGCCGGAGCCGCCGCGCAAGCTCGCGGTCGCGCCGGTGAAGAGGATCGTGCCGCGACCGCGCGGGGCCATGCGCTTCGCCGCCTCGCGGCCCAACAGGAAGCCACCGAGGCACGCCATTTCCCAGACCTTGGTGTAGACCCGCACCGTCGTCTCGGTGATCGGGAAATTGACGTTGGCGCCGATGTTGAACACCGCGACCTCGACCGGCCCGACCTCGGCCTCGACCTGGTCGAACAGCGCGATCATGTCGCTTTCTTCACGGGCGTCGCCAGGGAAGGCGCGCGCTTGTTGGCCCGCATCGCGGATCGACTGCGCCAGCGATTCGAGCTGGTCGGCGTTGCGCGCGCGGCGGTTGACGCAGGCGGTGAGGCCCTCGGCGGCGAAAGCGCGCGCGATCGCGCCGCCGGTGGAGTCGCCGGCTCCGATGATGACGGCGGCTGGATTGGACATGCGACTCTCCTCTTGCCGTCCATCGTAACTATGATAATCATAGTGACAAGTGGTTTTTCCACGAAGGGTGGCAATTGTACTGCGACAAAAAAAACCGCGTCATTGCGCGCGAAGCGAAGCAATCCAGAGCCTGCGTAAACCGCTCTGGATTGCTTCGCTTCGCGCGCAATGACGAGTAGGGAGGACGATAGATGCCCAGACGTGCGGATCTTTCGGATACTTTCTGCCCCGTCGGACGGTCAGCCGAACTGCTCGGCGACCGCGCCGTGCTGCTGATCCTGCGCGACCTGTTCTTAGGGCGGCGGCGGTTCGAAGCGATCGCGGCGAACACTGGACTCGGCCCGCAGCTTGTGTCCGCGCGGCTCAAGCTGCTGGAAAAGGAAGGCGTGGTCGAACGCCATGCCTATCAGGACAAGCCGCCGCGCCACGAATATCGGCTGACCGACAAAGGCAAGGATCTGTTCGACGTGCTCTATGCGATGCGCGGTTGGGCCGAGCGCTGGGCGTATGCGGATGGCGAGACCGGCGACGGCCCGGCGATGCGTTATACCCACCGCGCGTGCGGCACCGATGTCGGAACGGCGACGGTCTGCCCGGGGTGCGGCGCGGCGCTGCGTTATGGCGACTTGAAGGGCGAGCCGTCGCCGGCGCTGAAGGCCGAACAGGCGCGGCGGGCGGGTTAGCTCAGGCCTTTTCCAGCGTGCATTGCAGCGGGTGCTGGTTCTGCCGCGCGGCGTCCATCACCTGGTTCACTTTGGTCTCGGCGACCTCATAGCTGAACACGCCGCACACGCCGACGCCCTGTTGGTGGACGTGGAGCATCACCTGCGTCGCCTGTTCGATGTCCATGTTGAAGAAGCGCTGGAGCACCATCACGACGAATTCCATCGGGGTATAGTCGTCGTTGAGCAGCAGCACCTTGTACATTGAGGGTTTTTTGGCCTTCGCGCGGGTGCGTGTCGCGATGCCGACGCCCGGGGTGCCGGGCGTGCCATCGTCCTTGTCCGCCATGGCGCGGATCGGGGGAAGGGTCTGAACTGGAAGCATTGTCACCGGAATATCGCACGCCGAGGCGGATTCGCAAGGGGGCGGGGCATCATTAACCCCCTTTTTCGGGAACCCCGAAAGCAAGAACCGCCCGCAACCCGAAGGATGCGAGCGGTCTTGGTGTGTCGGCGCAGGCTGGGAGGAGGGGAGAGACGCCCGCGCCAACGGGAAGAGGAAAGCCCTTAGGCGGCCTTCATCTTCGAAGTGATGACCGACACGCGGTTCGAGATCGGCGCGAAGCTGTCGTTCGCCATCTTGACGACGAGTTCGCTGGTCTTCGAGGTCTGCGCGACAGCGGCGTCGAACGCCTTCTTGCTGTTTTCGGCATAGAGCTTGAAGAATTCGGTCGGCGACTTGACGGCGGTGTAGCCCTTCAGCGCGGCGGTCGTGTCTTCAAAGCTCTTGCGAGCGAAGGTCACGCCTTCCTGGCCGAGGACTTCGGCGTTCTTCGCGGCGATCTTGCCGGCTTCGACGAGGGCTTCGAGGTTCGCCTTGTTGAACTCGACGGCTTCCTTGGCCTTCGCGTTGAAATCGGCGGTCAGCGCTTCGGCGCGGGTCTTCGCTTCGTCGGCGAACTTCTTGACGGTGTCGTTCATGGTCTTGAATCCTTTGGTGGCGGCAGCGACCGGCTTCGGTGCGGCCTTCAGGGGCTTGGGGGCAATGGTCTTGAGGACCGCCTTCTTGGGGGCGGCCTTTTTGGCGACGGTCTTGGGGGCCGCGGCCTTCTTGGCGACCGGCTTGGCTTTTGCCTTCACCGTCGCGGTTTTTACGGGTGCCGGAGCGGCCTTTGCCACTGCCGGGGCAGCGGTTTCGACCGGAGCGGCCGGAGTCGCCGCCGGCGTGGCGGGGGTTTCCAGCGTCGCGGCTTCGAAAGCCTTTTCGGCACTATCCATCTTGGTAGCCATCGGGGTAACTCCTTTATGTTGCAGTGCACAATATAGGAGTGGCGTGGCGATTTCAAGGATATTTTTGTGCACTGCACAAAAATTGTTGCTCGCGGCCTTATTGGCCCTTTATTTCCCCGATTTTACCGCTGCTTGACGTAGCGGCCGGGGGCATCCTCGATCGCCTTCTTAGCACCTTTTCCGGGAATGCGCGAACCCTTAGCGGCGGTTTTTGCGCTATCCTGTGTGGCAATCCAGTCGATCCAGTGCGGCCACCAGCTGCCTTTGGTCTCGTGCGCGCTGGCGACATAGTCGTCGAGTGTGGCGGCGTCGCTGTCGCCGACCCAATATTGATATTTGCCCGCGGCCGGCGGGTTGACGACCCCGGCGATATGGCCCGAACCGGCGAGCAGGAAGGTCTTGGGGCCCGACAGATGGTCCATCAGTCGCCAGACGCTGGCGAGCGGCGCGATATGATCCTCGCGCCCCGCCTGGATATAGGCGGGGGTCTTGATCTTCTTGAGGTCGAGCGGGGTGCCGCACACCGACAGGCTGTTCGGGATCACCATCCGGTTGTCGCGATAGAGGTCGACCAGATATTGGCGGTGCCACTTCGCGGGTAGGTTGGTGGTGTCGCCGTTCCAATAGAGCAGGTCGAAGGGCGGATAGTCGTTGCCGAGCAGGTAATTGCTGACGACATAGTTCCAGATCAGGTCGCGCCCGCGCAAGCTGTTGAAGGTCGCCGCCATATAGCGACCATCGAGGAAACCCGGCGCCGACAGCTGTTCGAGCAGCGCCAGATAGCTGTCGTCGACGAACATCTTCAGGTCGCCGGCGAATTCGAAATCGATCTGCGCGGTGAAGAAGGTGACCGACTGGACCTTGTCGGCTTCTTGCCTGGCCGACAGCATCGCGAGCGTCGCGGCCAGCGTGGTGCCGGCGACGCAATAGCCGATCGTGTGGACCGCGGGGACGCCCAGCAAGTCGCGTACCGTGTCGATCGCATCGACCTGCGCCGCGATATAATCGTCCCAGACCACGTCCTTCATCGACGCGTCGGCCGATTTCCATGACACCATGAATACCGACAGCCCCTGCTCGACCGCCCAGCGCACGAAACTTTTCGCGGGGTTCAGGTCGAGGATGTAGAAGCGGTTGATCCACGGCGGGAAGATCAGCAGCGGGACGGTGAAGACGTCCTTCGTGGTCGGGGCGTAGTGGATGAGCTGATAGAGATCGGTCTCATGGATCACCTTGCCCGGCGTCGTCGCGATATTCACCCCGACCTCGAATGCGTCGGGATCGACGTGGCTGAGCTGCCCGCGCGACAGGTCGGTGAGCATATGCTTCAAGCCCTTGAGCAGGCTCTCGCCGCGCGTCTCGACCGCGCGCTTGATCACCTCGGGGTTGGTGAGCGCGAGGTTCGACGGCGAAAAGGCGTCGGCCATGCCCTTCGCGGCAAACTCCATCTTCTTGCGCGCGTTCTCATCGAGCCCCTGCATCTGGCGCGTCGTCGTGAGCAACTGGTCGGAGAGCAGGCCATAGGTCTGGCGGATCAGCGCGAAGGCCGGGTTGGCGGTCCATTCGGGGTCGGCGAAGCGCTTGTCCTTCGGCACTTCGGCAGGCGCGTCGGGGGTGAAGCCGGGGGTCAGCGTCGCCAGCGAGGTCCAAAAGGCGACCCCCTGTTCCCACATTTTTGCCGACTGTTCGGCCCAGGCCTGCGTCGCGGGATTGTTCAGCCAGCCCGCGGGATCGAACATCGCGGCGGCACCGGCCTTGCCCTCGTTCGCCTGTCCCATCGCGTAATCGAGCATCATCTGCTGCGCGCGGCCCATGACGCTGGTCCAATGCTGCAGGTCGTCGGGTGCGGGCATGAAGGGGTTTGGCGTTTCCGATGTGCCGTCTTTGCCCGTGTCGCTCATGCTGGTTCCTGCTGGTCTGTCCGGAGATTATGCCTATAACAAGCCGCGGCGCGGCTGGCGAGCGGCCGTTCGCGCTTATTACCGATAACGAAAAGGAGTTGTTCTAGTTTTCCATGTCCGAAGATGAATTCTATCGCATCAAGCGCCTGCCGCCCTATGTCATCGCCGAAGTCAATGCGATGCGTGCGGCCGCCCGCGCCTCGGGCGAAGACATCATCGACCTGGGAATGGGCAACCCCGACCTGCCGCCGCCGCAGCATGTGATCGACAAGCTCTGCGAAGTGGCGATGAAGCCCGACGCGCACGGCTATTCGCAATCGAAAGGCATTCCGGGGCTGCGCCGCGCGCAAGCCAATTATTATGCGCGCCGCTTCAACGTCGAGCTCGATCCCGAAAGCGAGGTCGTGGTGACAATGGGATCGAAGGAGGGACTCGCGAGTCTCGCCACCGCGATCACCGGTCCCGGCGACGTCGTGCTGGCGCCGAACCCCAGCTACCCGATCCATACCTTCGGTTTCATCATCGCCGGCGCGACGATCCGCAGCGTGCCGACGACCCCCGACGAAAATTACTGGCGCGCCCTCGACCGCGCAATGGCCTTCACCGTGCCGCGCCCGTCGATCCTGGTGGTCAATTATCCGTCGAACCCGACCGCCGAGGCGGTCGATCTCGCTTTCTACGAACGGCTCGTCGCCTGGGCGAAGGAGAATAAGGTCTGGGTGCTCAGCGATCTTGCCTATTCGGAGCTTTATTACGACGGTAACCCGACTCCCTCGATCCTGCAGGTGCCGGGCGCGAAGGATGTCGCGGTCGAATTCACCTCGATGTCGAAAACCTATTCGATGGCGGGGTGGCGCATGGGCTTCGCGGTCGGCAACAAGCGGCTGATCGCGGCGATGACGCGGGTGAAATCCTATCTCGACTATGGTGCCTTCACCCCGATCCAGGCCGCCGCGTGCGCGGCCTTGAACGGGCCGCAGGATATCGTCGCCAGGAATCGCGAGCTGTACCAGAAGCGCCGCGACGTGATGGTCGACAGCTTCGGCCGCGCCGGCTGGGACATTCCGAGCCCCAAGGCGTCGATGTTCGCCTGGGCCCCGCTGCCGCCCGCGCTGAAAGAGATGGGCAGCCTCGAATTTTCGAAGCAATTGCTCACCCATGCCAAGGTCGCGGTCGCGCCCGGCGTCGGTTATGGCGAGGACGGCGAAGGCTTCGTGCGCATCGCGATGGTCGAGAATGAGCAGCGCATCCGTCAGGCGGCGCGCAATGTGCGCAAGTTCCTCCAGATGCACGGCGTCAACACACCATCGGTCGCGGCGGGCAGCGAGGGATGATGGCGAACCGGCGGGGTGCGATAAATAGGGACAGTCCCTATTTATCGGCGAGGCCGGGTTGATGGCGGCCGCAGGCCTCGGGGCCATTGCGGAAATCATCCAGATCTCGGTCACGCCGGTGTTCCTGCTGGTAGCGACCGGCGGCCTGCTCAACGTCTTCACCGGGCGGTTGGCGCGCGTCGTCGACCGGTCGCGCGTGCTGATCGAGCAATGGGGCGAGACCCAGGGCGCGGAGCATGAGCGGGTCGTCGCCGAACTGCGCGTCGTCGACCGGCGGATGGACATCATCAACAATTCGATCGCCGCGGCGGTCGCGTGCGGGATCGTCGTTTGCCTGCTGGTGGCGCTGCTGTTCGCGCAGGCTTTCGTCGGCTTCAACCTCGGCGCCGCGGCGGCGTGGGTCTTCGCGCTGGCGATGCTGTTGTTGCTCGCCTCGCTCGTCCTCTTCCTGGTCGAGGTCAGGCTTGCGACGCGGACGATCCATGTCCCGCTCGAACTGCTCGAGCTGGAGGAGATGGGCTGGCGGAAGCGACAGGGGCGGCGTTAGGGCATCGGATCATCGCGATCCGCGTTTGTTACCGGCGTTGGCTTTGGCGTAGAAAGCGGACATTTGCCAGCGGCGACAGCTAGGCCTCAATATGTCCATATCTTTGGTTTACGAAGAATCCGGGCGATGGCTGCCGTCACAATCAAGGCTGCGCCAAATCTCAGCACCCAGTCGATCTCGAAAAAATCCAATCCAGCATAAGTCGCAAAACCAATTACGGTGGCGGTTTCAGTTGCGTGCTTGCGAAAAATCCTGGGTATCATCTGCTCAAAAATAAATTCATCGAGACCGGATGTCCAGCTCGAAGCCCTGTGCGCTAAAGCGTCGATGAGCGGCCATCAGGTCTTCGGACAATCAGGGGCCGACACGCGTGCGGAAGGTCGGCATGACGCGTTTCTTGCTCGCCTGCTCATAGGCATAACCTGCGGCAAGCACATCGGCATCGCTCCACTTCGCACCGATGAAGCTGACACCGATCGGCAGGCCCTCGACCGCGCCCATCGGGACGGTCAGGTGCGGATAGCCGGCGACGGCGGGAAGCTGACTGACGCTCGGGCCGCTATAATGATCGCCGTTGACTAGGTCGCTGGTCCAGGCGGGCCCGTTGGTGACGCCGACGAGCAGGTCGACGCCCTTGTCCTTCAACAATTTGTCGATCCCCTCGGGACCCGCAAGCCGCGCCGCCTTGGCCTTGGCTTCGACATAGGTGGGACTGTCGAGTCCGCCCTTGCTCTCGGCCAGTTCGAACAGCGACTGGTCGAACCATTTGAGTTCGGCGGGGTGCGCCTTGTTGAATGCGATCAGGTCGGCGAGCGTCTTCGGCCCGTCCTTGCCGGGCAGGCCCGCGAGATAGGCCGCCATGTCGGCCTTAAGCTCGGTCATCAGCACCTCGAACTCGGCGGCGCCCAGTTCCTCCAGTCCTTTGCGGCTGTCGTCGATCTCGACGATCGTCGCGCCGAGGTCCGCCATCTGTTTTAGCGCCGCGTCGAACAGCGCGGCGACGTCGGCCCGGTCTCCGATGCGGTCGCGCAGCACGCCGATGCGCTTGCCCTTCAGCGCGTCGGGCGAGAGCGCGGCGGCATAGTCGGTCTTGCGCGCATCGGCCTCGGTGGTCGCGGGATCGGCGGGGTCGCTACCCGCGATGACGGTCATCACCGCGGCGGCGTCCCGGACGGTGAGGGTGATCGGGCCGGCGGTGTCCTGGCTGTAGCTGATCGGCACGATATGGGTGCGGCTGACAAGGCCGACGGTCGGTTTGAAACCGACGACGCCATTAACACCGGCGGGGCAGGTGATCGACCCGTCGGTTTCGGTGCCGATGGCGAGCGGCGCGAGGCTGGCGGCGACCGCGGCGGCGCTGCCCGACGACGAGCCGCATGTGTTGCGGTCGAGCGCGTGGGGGTTTTTGGTGAGTTCGCCGACCGCGCTCCAGCCGCTGGTCGAATTGTTCGACCGGATGTTCGCCCATTCGCTGAGGTTGGTCTTGCCAATGATGACTGCGCCCGCCTCGCGCAGCCGCGCGACGATCGGCGCGTCGCGGTTCGTGACATTGTCCTTCAGCGCGAGCGAGCCGGCGGTCGTCGGCACCGGCCCCTTCGCCTCGATATTGTCCTTGAGCAGGATCGGGATGCCGTGGAGCGGGCCGCGTTTTTTCTCCGCCTCGCGTTCTTTCCACAGCCGGGTCGCCTCGCTCTGCGCGTCGGGGAAAGTGGCGATGACGGCGTTCAGCTTCGGCCCATAGTCGTCGATCTTCAAAATGCGGTCGAGATAGAGGGTTGTGAGCAGTTCGTCGTACATCGATCCGCTCTCCATCTCGGCCTGGAGCGTCGCGGCGTCCTTGCCCTCGACGGGCGGCAGCGGCGGCGGCATCGCCGTTGCGGGAGCGATCGCGAGCAGGGCGGCGGCGGCGAGCAGCGAAATTTTTTGCATGGGCGCGAAGCTGCCAGCCGTAGCGGCAATTGCAAGCGGCGAATTTCGGCGCGCCGCAACGGCGTTGACACCTGGGTGTCCGGTCTGCTCCCATGGCGCTACGGGAGATAAGAATGAACCAGAAAGCTGCCCTTGCCGGGAGCATCGGGTCGCCGCCCACCGCCGGCGTGTCCGCGCAGACGCGGACGATGCTGTGGGTGCTGCTGATCGTCTATATCTTCAATTTCCTCGACCGGCAGATCGTCAACATCCTCGCCGAGCCGATCAAGACCGACCTAGGGCTGAGCGATACCGAACTGGGATTGCTCGCCGGACCGGCGTTCGCGGTCTTTTATGCGCTGCTCGGCATCCCGATCGCGCGCTATGCCGACAAGGACGGCACCAACCGGGTGCGGCTGATCGCGCTCGCGCTCGCCGTCTGGTCGGCGATGACCGCGGTGTGCGGGCTCGCGCAGAATTTCGTCCAGCTGCTGTTCGCGCGGATCGGGGTCGGGGTCGGCGAGGCGGGCTGCACCCCCGCCGCGCACTCGTTGATTTCGGACAGCGTGCCCGCCGAGAAACGCTCTTCGGCGATCGCCTTTTACGGGCTGGGCGTGCCGATCGGTTCGCTGCTCGGGCTGATTATCGGGGGCATCGTCAACGATCTTTATGGCTGGCGGATCGCGCTGATGCTCGTCGGCGCACCGGGTTTGCTGCTCGCATTGATCGTGTTGTTCGTCATGCGCGAGCCGCGCCACAGCCGCACTGCCGAAGCCGCGGCGAGCGCGGCGGCGGTGGTGCCGCTGTCGACTCGCGAGGCGATGCGCGAAATCTTCGCTTCGCGCGCTTTCGTCTACATATTGATCGCATCGTCGGTCGTCGCCTTCCTCGGTTATGGCAAGGCGCTGTGGACGATCAGCTTCTTTATCCGCAGCCACGGACTGTCGACGACCGAGGCGGGGCTGTCGATGGCGGTCGTGCTCGGGCTTGCGGGGGTGCTCGGCACCTGGCTCGGCGGCAAGATGGCCGACAAGTTCGGCCCGCGCGACAAGAAGCATATCCTGACCTTCCCGGCCTATGGCATGGCGCTCGCGGCGCCGGTGCTGTTCCTCGGCTATTATATGGAGGACTGGCGCGTCGCGGTGGCGTTGCTGATCGTCCCGACGATCCTCAATTCGGCCTATTACGGTCCTGCCTATGGCTGCGTGCAGGGGCTTGTGCGGCCGCAGGCGCGCGCGGTCGCGGCGTCGATCATGCTGTTCGGGCAGAATCTGATCGGGCTGGGTTTCGGGCCGTTCCTGTTCGGGGTGCTGTCGGACATGCTGGCGCCGACCTATGGTCAGGAAAGCGTGCGTTACGTCCTTTATGGCGCGGCGTGGCTCGGGCTGATCCCAGCCTTCTTCTTCTGGCGTGCCAGCCTGCGGCTGAAGGCCGAGCTGAAGTCGGGTTAGGTCAATAGGGCGGCGCCTGGCGCGCCCGCTGTTCCCGCGCCGCGTCGATCCACCAGTTGAGGTCGTCGGCGAAGCGCGGGAAGTTTTTTGCCAGCCGCGCGCCGTCGTCGCCCGCCGGCTGGCCGTCGGTATCGAAGGCGCCGCCGATCCGCCCGACCGGCAGGATCGACGAGATCACCGCCATTCCCATTTCGCCCAGCGTGTCGCGCCAGCCCATCATCGCGCGCACCCCGGACCAGGGGCCGGCCGAATAGCAGGCGATCGCGGCGGGGCGCCAGAACCATTCCTCGAGATAATGATCGGTGAGATTCTTGAGGCCGGGTTGCGGTCCCCAATTATATTCGCCGGTGACGAACAGGAAGCCGTCGGCGGCGCGGATCTTGCCCGCAAGTTCCGCCATCGCGGGCGGCGCCTCGCCCTCCGGATATTCCTTATACATGCGGTCGAGCATGGGGAGGTCGACCGCCTTGGCGTCGATCAGTTCGGCGCTGTCGCCGCGTGCCGCGATTGCCTCGACCAGCCAGCGGGCGAGCTTGATCCCCTGCCGGTCGCGGCGGTAGCTGCCGTAGAAGACGAGAATGTTGCGCGACATGGAAGCTCCTAGGGGCGAATGGTGATCAGGGTGCCGTCGGGAACCAGGTCCCACAGCTGCTCCATTTCACCGTTCGACAGCGCGATACAGCCGTCGGTCCAGTCGGTCGTGAGCGGCGGACCGGGCCAGCGATTGGGCTGGCCGTGGATGAAGATATCGCCCCCCGGCGAGCGCCCTTGCGCCTTCGCATAAGCGCGATCAGCGGCATTGGGATAGGAGATGCGCAGCGACAGGTGATAGGCGCTCTTCGCGTTGCGGCCGTCGATCCTGTAGTCGCCCTCGGGCGTGCGCTCGTCGCCCTCGAACTGCTTATGCCCCTCGGGCGCGTCGCCGAAGCGGATATTGGTGTAACGCGCGATCTCGCGGTTGCCGACAAAGGCGATCAGGGTGCGGTCACTCTTGTCGACCAGCAGGCGGTCGGCCTTCGCGTTCTGGGGTATTTGCGGGGGCTGCGACGCGGCGGATCCGCAGGCCGTGATGAGCAGGCACACGAGGGGGAGGGCGGAGCGCATCGTCCGACCCTACGCCTTTGGCGGTCTCCGGCAAGTGGTTGTCAGCGCGGCCTCCCAGGCTAAGGTGGCGGCGGGGGGATTGGAGCATGACCATATATCGCACGCCGGACGCGCGCTTCGCCGCGCTACCCGACTGGCCCTATGCGCCGAAATATTTGGAGATAGACGGCGGGTTGCGCGTGCATCATGTCGACGAGGGGGCAGCGGATGCGCAGCCCGTGCTGATGCTGCACGGCGAACCGACCTGGGCCTATCTCTATCGCAAGATGATCGGGCCGGCGGTCGACGCGGGCTTTCGCGTGTTGGCACCCGACCTGATCGGTTTCGGTCGGTCGGACAAGCCGCTGGATGCCGGTGCCTACAGCTATGCACAGCAGGTCGCGTGGATGCGCCAGTGGATCGAGGAGCTCGACCTCAAGAACATGATCCTCGCCTGCCAGGACTGGGGTTCGCTGATCGGGTTGCGGCTGGTGGCGGAGATGCCCGAGCGCTTCGCTGGGGTCGCGCTGTCCAACGGTGGCCTGCCCGAGGGCCAGCCGGCGCCGCGCGCCTTCGCCATCTGGCGCGCTTTCTCGCGCTACAGTCCGGTGTTTCCGGTCGGGCGGATCGTCAATGCCGGAGCGAAACGGCAGCTGACGCCCGAAGAAATCGCCGCCTATGACGCGCCATTTCCGACCCGCGCGTCAAAGGTCGCGGCGCGCATCTTTCCGTCCTTCGTGCCGCTCGGTGACAATGTCGCCGTACCCGACCAGAAACGCGCATGGGCGGCGCTCGAGCGCTTCGACAAGCCCTTCCTCTGCTGCTTCGCCAACGGCGACCCGATCACGCGCGGCGGCGACGCGCTGTTCACCGCGCGCGTGCCGGGCGCACACGGCATGGCGCATCGCGCGCTGCACGGTGGACATTTCATTCAGGAGAATGACCCCGACGGCTTCGTCGCAGCGATCCGCGACGTTGCGGCTGCGGGGGTCAGTCGCTGAACGGATCGCGGATCAGGATCGTGTCTTCGCGTTCGGGGCTGGTCGATACCAATGCGATCGGGGTTTCGATCAGTTCCTGGACGCGCTGGACATATTTGATCGCCTGCGCGGGCAGGTCGGCATAGCTGCGCGCGCCCGCGGTCGTTTCGTGCCAGCCGTCCATTTCCTCGTATATCGGCTCGACCTCGGCCTGGTCGGCCGAATGGGCGGGGAAATAGTCGAGGATCTTGCCGCGCAGCCGATAGCCGGTGCAGATGCGGATGGTGTCGAAGCCGTCGAGCACGTCCAACTTAGTGAGCGCGATACCGGTGACGCCCGAGACGGCGCAGCTCTGGCGCACGAGCACCGCGTCGAACCAGCCGCAGCGGCGCTTGCGCCCGGTGACGGTGCCGAATTCATGCCCGCGCTCGCCGAGCTTCTGGCCGGTCGCATCTTCGAGTTCGGTCGGGAAGGGGCCGCTGCCGACGCGCGTCGTATAGGCCTTGGCGATGCCGAGGACGAAGCCGACCGACGAGGGGCCGAGGCCCGAGCCCGACGCCGCGGTGCCGCTGACGGTGTTCGAGCTGGTTACGAACGGATAGGTGCCATGATCGACGTCGAGCAGCACGCCCTGGGCGCCCTCGAACAGGATGCGCGCGCCGGCCTTGCGGACCTTCTTCAGGCGCTTCCACACCGGCTGCGCATATTCGAGCACATAGTCGGCGATTTCGGTGAGGTCGGCGATGAGGCGATCGCGGTCGATCGGCGGTTCGCCGAAGCCGGCGCGCAGCGCGTCATGGTGCGCGGTCAGGCGGTCGAGCTGCGGATCGAGCTTGTCGAGGTGCGCGAGGTCGCAGACGCGGATCGCACGGCGGCCGACCTTGTCCTCATAGGCGGGGCCGATGCCGCGCCCGGTGGTGCCGATCTTGCCCGCGCCCGCGGCGGTTTCGCGCAGCGCGTCGAGGTCGCGGTGGAAGGGCAGGATCAGCGCGCAATTGTCGGCGATCGCGAAATTCTCGGGATTGATCGCGACGCCCTGGCCGCGCAGCTTGGTGATCTCGTCGCGCAGCGCCCACGGGTCGAGGACGACGCCATTGCCGATGATCGACAGCGTGCCGGTGACGATTCCCGACGGGAGCAAGGAGAGCTTGTAGACCTGCTCGCCGACGACGAGCGTATGGCCGGCGTTGTGCCCGCCCTGGAACCGGACCACGGCGTCGGCGCGGCTGGCGAGCCAGTCGACGATCTTGCCCTTGCCCTCGTCGCCCCATTGCGACCCGATGACGGTGACATTTGCCATGATGCTGTCCTGCTGAACTGGGGCCTCGAAACGACCAGCGCCGGCCCGGCGCGGCCTTAGCGGATTTGGCCGCAGAGGCAAGCTTGGTGGGACGGATTTGCGACATTTGCGGGCTAGATATGCTGGCGCCAGGGAAAGCGGAGATTGCAGGCGATGCGAAAACAGCGGTTGATCACAGGCGCGGCGCTCGCGGCGTTCGTCGCGGCAAGCCTGATCATCCCGGGCCCCTTTGCGGAGGGGCGCGAGCGGCTGCGCGACCGGATCGCGCAGCGAATGGGTGCCGACGAGGGGCCGAAGGCGCCGGGCAGCGAGACGATCTTCTATGGCCGCGATCCGCTCCAGTCGCTCGACGTCTGGCGTGCGAAAAATGTGAAGGGGCCGGCGCCGCTGGTCGTCTTTGTCCATGGTGGCGGGTGGAAGCGCGGCAGCAAGGACAATGCGACGGGGCGCTTCAAGGCCGACCATTATCCGGGTGAGGGCTATGCCTTTGCGTCGATCGATTACCGGCTGGTTCCGGACTCGCCGGTCGAACAGCAGGCCGAGGATGTCGCGATGGCGGTGAAGGCCTTGATCCGCGATGCCGACCGACTGGGGATCGACCGGCGGCGCATCGTGCTGATGGGGCATAGCGCGGGCGCGCATCTGGTGGCGCTGGTCGGCACCGATGAGCAATATCTGAAGAGCGTCGGCCTTTCTTTCGCCGATATCACGGGGGTGATCCCGATCGACGGCGCGGCCTATGACGTGCCGGCGCAGACGAAGGACGGACCGCCGATCATGCAGGCGACCTATAAGCAGGCGTTCGGGAGCGATCCGGCGCGGCAGGCGAAGCTATCGCCGACGCTGCACGCGGCCGCGCCCAATGCAACGGCCTTCCTGCTGCTCTACGTCCAGCGGCCCGACGGGGTGCGCCAAGCCAAAGCGCTAGGCGCCGCGCTCGAGGCGGGCGGGAGCAAGGTCGAGCATGGCAGCTTTCCGGGCGAGGGATTGCAGGGCCATGGCGAGATCAACCGGCGACTGGGCGACCCGAGTTACGCGCCGACGACGGCGGTCGACGCATGGTTGAAGCGGGTGTTTGCGCGATAGCGTCTAACGCCGCTGTCTAGCAATTGCCCTTCACGCCATCGGCACAGTCGCCGACCGATTCGACATCCTTCCCCGCGCCTTGAACCGTGTTGCAAGCAGACAGGACCAAGATCGAGCTGCCGATTGCGAAAATTTTCAGAAGCTTTTTCATTTTCTCTCTCCGACGACGAGGGCGACCCACCCTCGATTCATTTTCGGTATTTCGACAACATCCGCTCGCGACGATCGTTGCGCGGTATCCGCGTCACGCTGGCCGAAGCGTTCGAAATGATCGTCGGGCTGGGGAAGAACCCGGGCTTGACCCGCGGCCAGCCTTCTCGTTCAAGGCAGGCAGGCCCCGGATCAAGTCCGGGGTGACGTGACCCGGAAAGCGATGCCCCTATGACCGACCCCTCCGCCCCCTATCACGCGCATATCTATTATGACGCCGCCGAACGTCCTGCGGCTGCAGCGCTGCGTGACGATTTCGGGCGCGATCCGGCGATCCTGTTCGTCGGGTCGATGACCGAGGGCGGGGTGGGGCCGCATCCGATCGCGCAATATGAGGTGCATTTCCTTGGCAGCACGGTGCCGGCGGTGGTTGCTGCGATCGAGGCGACGGGGTTGCGCGCGCTTGTGCATCCCCTGACCGACGACGACCTGGCCGATCATACGACGCTCGCGCACTGGATCGGGGAGCCGGTCGTTCTTGATGTGACGGTGCTCGACCCGCCGGGCGTGAACCAAGGTGTGCCGCGCTTCGGCAAGGCCGATTTCTAATTGATGTTCCCCGGCGAAGGCCGGGGCCCAGATGCTGTGCGCAACCGATCAATGGGCCCCGGCTTTCGCCGGGGAGCGTGAAGGTCAGGCCGCGACCGGACCATCGGCGCTGAGCCGGTACCCGCACCCGAGCGCGCGTGCATCATCGGCTTCGGACAGCGCCGCTACCGTCTGCCAGTCGTCGGCGCGCAGGCTCGCGGCGAGCGCGGGATCGTGCCCCAGCGGCAGGAAGATGCGGCGCTCGGCGTCGTCCTCGGCGCCGAGGCCGTCGTCGATCAGCGGATCGGGATAGAGCGAGAAGCCGACCGCCGATTCTTCATGATCCTCGCCGACCGGGATCGCATAGCCGCCGCCGCGGCCGATCGCGTCGCCCTGGCCGGGGACGAAGATCTGGAAACCGAACCAGCTTTGATAGGCGAAGCCGTGGCGCTCGGTCGGGTCGAGGGTCAGCGACACGCGGTCGCGGATCGGTGCGGCGATTTCTTCCAGCGCGTCGATACGGCTGGCAAGCACCCCGGCACTGTCGAAGGCGCGCAGGTCGGCGATCGCCTGGTCGAAAGGACCGGTGGCGCGGAGCAGAGGCAGATAGGCCGAAGCACCGATGCGGACGAGCGCGCCGGCATCCTTGGCGTCGAGTTCATCGCGCAAGGCATCGCGGCTGGCCGCGACCGGAAGCGAGGCGGCGAGCAGGTCGACGACGTCGGGCAGGGTGAAGTCGATGGTGACGGGGCCGATGCCCGCGGCGTCGAGTGCGTCGATCGCGACGGTGACGATCTCGCGCGCCGCGGCGACGCTGTCGCTGCCGATCAGCTCGGCGCCGACCTGCAGCATTTCGCGCGCCGGGCGAAGCTGGCTGGCGCGCAGCTTGACGACCTGCCCGGCGTAGCAAAGGCGCAGCGGCCGCGGAGCGCTCGCGAGCAAAGAGGTGGCGATGCGCCCGACCTGGCGGGTGATGTCGGGACGTAGCGCGAGGGTGCGCTGCGATACCGGATCGGTGAAGCGGAGCAGGTCGCGCGATGCGCGCTCGTCGTCGCCGCCGAGCGTCTCGCGGAACTCGGCGAGCGGGGGCGCGACGCGGCCATAGCCGTGCGCGCGCATCGCATCGACGAGCGCGCGGGTGACGCGCGACGCCGCCTCGGCCTGTTGCGGCAGGCGGTCGCGCAGGCCTTCGGGCAGCAGGGCGGGGGCTTTGGGCATCGGAGCGGCCTTAGGCTGGTCGCGACCGGAGTCAACGATCCGGTGCGATTCGTCCGCGTCGGGTGGTGCCGAAACACCGTGGAGGAGAGAGAGCCTGATTGGGCATCCCGGTCCACCCGACGCGGACTGGCAGGGCAGGAAGTCCTAGAACTTCAAACCCTTCACCGTCTTCACGCCGGGCAGCTGGCACAGCTGCCACAGCAGGGGTTCGGGCATCGGCGAGTCGAGGCTGAGCAGCAGCACCGCTTCGCCCCCGGCGGCGCGGCGGCCGAGGTGGAAGGTGCCGATGTTGAGCCCGGCTTCGCCGAGTGCGGTGCCGATGCGGCCGATGAAGCCGGGGGCATCCTCGTTGACGATGTAGAGCATGTGGCCGTCGAGATCGGCCTCGACCTTGATGCCGAACATTTCGACCAGGCGCGGGTCGCCGTTGCTGAACAAGGTGCCGGCAACCGAGCGGTCGCCGTCGCTGGTCGCCACCGTGACGCGGACGAGCGTGTGATAGTCGCCGTCGCGATCATGACGCACTTCGCGCACATCGAGGCCGCGTTCGCGGGCGAGATGCGGCGCGTTGACCATGTTCACGCTGTCCGAATAGCGACGCATCAGGCCGGTGAGCACCGCGGCGGTGATCGGCTTGAGGTTCAGCTCGGCGGCGGCACCCTCGACCTCGACCGAGATCGTCGTGAGATTGTCGTGCGCGAGCTGGCCGACGAGGCTGCCGAGCTTTTCGGCGAGGCTCATATAGGGGCGCAGCTTCGGCGCTTCTTCGGCCGAGAGGCTCGGCACGTTGAGCGCGTTGGTGATGCCGCCGGTGAGCAGATAGTCCGACAGCTGCTCGGCCACCTGGATCGCGACATTGACCTGCGCCTCGTCGGTCGACGCGCCGAGGTGCGGGGTGCAGATGAAGTTCGGGGCGCCGAACAGCGGATGATCGGCCGCCGGCGGCTCGGTCTGGAACACGTCGAGCGCGGCGCCCGCGACATGGCCGCTGTCGAGCGCGTCCTTGAGCGCCGCCTCATCGATCAACCCGCCGCGCGCGCAGTTGATGATCCGCACCCCCTTCTTCGCCTTGGCGATATTATCGGCCGACAATATGTTGCGCGTCTGGTCGGTCAGCGGCGTGTGCAGCGTGATGAAATCGGCCTTGGCGAGCAGGGTGTCGAGATCGGCCTTTTCGACGCCGAGTTCGATCGCGCGCTCGGGGGTCAGGAAGGGATCGAAAGCGACGACCTTCATGCGCAGGCCGAGGGCACGTTCGGCGACGATGCTGCCGATATTGCCGCAGCCGATCAGGCCGAGCGTCTTCGAGGTCAGCTCGACGCCCATGAAATCGTTCTTCGGCCATTTGCCCGCTTGGGTCCCGGCGTTGGCTTCGGGAATCTGGCGTGCGAGGGCGAACATCATCGCGATCGCATGTTCGGCGGTGGTGATGCTGTTGCCAAAGGGCGTGTTCATTACGATGACGCCCTTTTTCGACGCCTCGGGAATGTCGACATTGTCGACGCCGATGCCGGCGCGGCCGACGACCTTCAGGTTCGTCGCGGCGGCGAGGACGTCGGCGGTGACCTTGGTGGCCGAGCGGATCGCGAGGCCGTCATAGTCGCCGATCATCGCGATCAGCTCGTCCTTGGTCTTCCCGGTGATGACATCGACGTCGATGCCACGTTCCTTGAAAATCGCGGCGGCTTTCGGGTCCATTTTGTCGGAAATGAGAACTTTGGGAGCGGTCATTGTCTGTCTCCGTATCCCGGCGAAAGCCGGAACCTGTGCGGAATGGGGAAATGGGCCCCGGCTTGCGCCGGGGAACACAAAGGTCAGGCCGAAAGGCTGGCGTAGGCCCAGTCGAGCCACGGCCCGAGCGCTTCGATATCGGCGGTGTCGACGGTTGCGCCGCACCAGATGCGAAGCCCCGGCGGCGCGTCGCGATAGCCCGCGATGTCATAGGCGGCGCCTTCGGCATCGAGCAGCCCCGCGAACTTCTTGATGAAGCCCTCGTCGGCGCCGGCGACCGACAGGCAGACCGAGGTCTTCGATCGGCTGGCGGGATCGGCGGCGAGGTGGCTCAGCCACTCGCGCTCTTCGACGATCTTGTCGAGCGCCGCGGCGTTCGCATCGCTGCGCGCCTTCAGCCCGTCGAGACCGCCGAGCGATTTCGCCCATTCGAGCGCGAAGATCGCGTCTTCGACCGCGAGCATCGACGGGGTGTTGATCGTCTCGCCCTTGAACACGCCCTCGGCGAGCGCGCCCTTGCTGACGAGGCGGAAGACCTTCGGCAGCGGCCAGGCCGGGGTGTAATTCTCGAGGCGTTCGACCGCGCGCGGGCCGAGGATCAGCACGCCATGGCCACCTTCGCCGCCGAGCACTTTCTGCCAGCTGAAGGTCGCGACGTCGATCTTGTCCCACGGCAGGTCGTAGGCGAACACCGCGCTGGTCGCGTCGGCGAAGCTCAGTCCTTCGCGGTCGGCGGCGATCCAGTCGCCGTTCGGGACGCGGACGCCGCTGGTGGTGCCGTTCCAGGTGAAGAGAACGTCGTTCGACCAGTCGACCTGCGTCAGGTCGGGAAGCTGGCCGTAATCGGCACGGATGACGGTGGGGTCGAGCTTGAGCTGCTTTGCGGCATCGGTGACCCAGCCCTCGCCGAAGCTCTCCCAAGCGAGCGTTGTCACAGGGCGCTGCCCAAGCATCGTCCACATCGCCATTTCAAAGGCGCCGGTGTCGGAGCCGGGGACGATACCGATGCGGTGCGTGTCAGGCAGCTGCAGCATCTCGCGCATCAGGTCGATGCAATATTGGAGACGCGTCTTGCCGATCTTGGCACGATGCGAGCGGCCCAGCGATTCGGTGTTGAGTTTTTCGGGGGACCAGACCGGCGGTTTGGCGCAGGGTCCGGAGGAGAAAAACGGGCGCGCAGGGCGCAATTCGGGTGTCGGCACTTCAGTCATGTTAGTCTCTCCTTGCAGAGAGCTCGCGCGGCGTTGGGACCGCGTGGCCCGGCGCCGCGTTTAGGGAGCGCCGCGTAACTGTCAAACAAATTGCGCCGCCCGGGCGAAATTATCGACGAGCCGATGCCGTGCTTTAAGACTTGTTAACCATGGTGTCGGTAAATTGACGCCATGGCGAAATTCCCGCTTCTCCGGCCCCATATCCTGATGGCGACGATCGCGGCCCTGTCGCTTTCGGCGTGTTTCGGCAGCCCCGACGTGATGAAGCGCAGCGATGCGAAAGGCTCTTCGGCCAGCACCCCAAAACGCCCGCAGATGACTTCGGCACCGTCGTTCAACAGCCCCGAGGCGCAGCAATGCGCGGTCGACCTGAAGCAGGCTGGGGTGAAATTCACCCCGCTGCCCAATCAGGATCATGGCGGCGGGTGCAGTTCGATCGACGCGGTCAAGCTGCTCGACATCGGCACCCCGACGACGAACCTCGGCGCGATGACCTGTCCCTTGGCGCGCAATTTCGCGGCGTGGGCGCAATATGCGGTAAAGCCCGCGGCGCGGAAATATTTCGGGCAGGAGGTCGTCAAGATCGAGACCTTCGGCACCTACAGCTGCCGCAACATCTATGGCGGCCGTTCGGGCCGGCTGTCGCAGCATGCCTATTCGAACGCGGTCGACGTGTCGGGCTTCGTGCTCGCCGACGGGCGGCGGATCATGCTCGACGGCGGGTGGACGGGCGACAAACCGTCGCAGGACTTCCTCCGCGCGCTGCACAAATCGGCGTGCCGGCGCTTCGGCACGGTGCTCAGCCCGGATTATAACGCCGCCCATTATAACCATTTCCACATGGATATGAGCGGCGCCGGATACTGCCGCTAGGGCGCCCCTGCACTTGGCTTTCGCGGTGGAAACGGCTAGCCGTCCGCCCATGACAGAAGACAAACAGCCCCATCGTTCGCGTTTCCACAAGGCCAAGGACGACGCGCAGTTCGCCAAGCAGGCGGTATCGACTCCCCAGACCCAGGACCCCGCCTATCGGTTGGCGTTCCAGGACACCGAATTCCTGCTGCGCGAGGATTTGCGTCCGGTACGCTTTCAGCTCGAACTGCTGAAACCCGAACTGATGCTCGACGCGGCGAAAATCGAATCGATGCTCGTCATCTATGGGTCGGCGCGCATCCCGTCGCCCGACAATGCCCAGGCGGTGCTCGACGCGGCGCGGACGCCCGAGGAAAAGCGGATCGCCGAGCGGCTTGCCGCCAAGGCGAAATATTATGAGGAGGCGCGCAAACTGGCACGCATCGCCAGCCAGGTGCCACCCGACAAGAATGGCTGCCGCAACTTCGTTGTTTGCTCGGGCGGCGGGCCGTCGATCATGGAGGCGGCGAATCGCGGCGCCGACGACGAAGGCAAGGAATCGGTCGGGCTCAACATCGTGCTGCCGCACGAGCAGGCGCCGAACCGCTACGTCACCCCGGGGCTGAGTTTCCAGTTCCACTATTTTGCGCTGCGCAAGATGCACTTCCTGCTCCGCGCGCGCGCGGTGTGCGTGTTTCCGGGCGGTTTCGGGACATTCGACGAGACGTTCGAGCTGTTGACGCTGATCCAGACCGGCAAGATCAAGCCGATCCCGATCGTCCTCTTCAGCCAGGAATTCTGGACCCGCGTCGTCAATTTCGACGCCCTGGTCGAGGAAGGCGTCATCAGCGCGCGCGACCTGTCGCTGTTCCACTTCGTCGAGACCGCCGACGAGGCGTGGGCGATCATCCAGGATTTCTATGCAAAGGTGGCGGCGGAATAGGCCGCCCTTTCGTCGCCCCCGCGAAGGCGGGGGCCGCCAGCCGCCTATTTCTGCGCGTCCAGATACAGGATCAACGCCTTGCGATCGGCATCGTCGGGAATGCCCGCGAACGCCATGCGCGTTCCGGGCACCGCCATCATCGGCTGTTTGAGATAAAGATCGAGCGCCGCGTCGTCCCAGATGCCGCCTTTCGCCTTCATCGCGGACGAATAGCTGAAACCGGCGTGCGAGGCGACCGCGCGGCCGACGACGCCGTGCAGATTGGGCCCGATGGCGTTGTTGCCGCCCTTGTCGATCGTGTGGCACGCGACGCAGCGCTTGAAGATCTGTTCGCCCATCGCCGCGGTCGGTTCGACCGTCGCTTCGGGGGGGGCGGACGGCGCGTCCGGGGTTTCTGCGGCCGGCTTGTCGCCTTTCCCGCAACCCGCCAGCGCGCCCGCAAGCACGAGCGCGCCCGCCAGCACGACGGGCGCGAGGCGCATTACTTCTTGGCTTCGGCCGGGGCGGGAGCGGCCGCGGCGCCTGCCGCCGGTGCAGCGGCGCCCTTGTCGGCGGCGGGTGCCGCCGCGCCTTCGGCCGGGGCCGCAGCGGCGTCAGCTGCCGGAGCGGCTTCGGCGGCGGGCAGCGGAACGTTCGAACCCTGGGCGTTCAGATAGACGATCAGGTTCGCGCGATCTTCGGCGCTCGACAGGCCGGCGAACGACATCTTGGTGCCGCTCGCGAACTTGCGCGGGCTGGCGAGCCAATGGTCCATATTCTCGAAGGTCCAGGTGCCGCCGTGGCTCTTGAGCGCGTCGGAGAAAGCGAAGCCGCCCCGGCCGTGGCCGATTTCGTCGCCCACCACCGCATGGAGGTTCGGGCCGACGCCGTTGGCGCCGCCCGCATTGATCGTGTGGCATGCGGCGCATTTCGCGAACACCGCCTCGCCCTTCGCGACATCCGCCGCGGCGAGCAGGTTGGGAAGCGGGACGGCCGATTCGCCGCCGCCGGCACCGCCTTCGGCGTCCTCGATCGGATAGCCTTCCTTTTCAGGATGATGGTCGGCGAACACCATGCCCGACCCGATGGTCAGACCAAGCGCGCAAATGCCCGCAAAGAGCACCCAGCCGGCGATGGTATTGTTGCGATTGTCCATGCTTTGCAGCCCCGTTCGCTGGCGCCCGCCCATGGACGCTCATATCTGATTTGGACGCTCCCTTACTGGTGCGCGCACGGCGGCGCAAGGGGATGAAAGGCTCTTCACGCCGGTTGCGCGAAAAGGCCCGCGCCGCTATGCGCGCGGCCTCCACGCGGGAAGGCACATATGGGCAGTTATTCGGCATCGGCGCAGGCATTGGTCGACGAAATGAAAGCGGCGGCACTCGCCGAACCGGCGCGTGGCCTTGCGTTTCAGGGCGCGCCGGGCGCCAACAGCGACCTCGCGGCGCGCGAATATGACCCGAATTCGCTTCCCTTGCCCTGCTATTCGTTCGAGGATGCGATCGAGGCGGTGCGCGACGGGCGCGTCGACCGCGCGATCATCCCGATCGAAAACAGTCTGCACGGCCGCGTCGCCGACATCCATTTCCTGCTCCCCGAATCCGGCCTGTCGATCGTCGGCGAGCATTTCCTGCGCATCCGATACGGTCTGATGAGTCGCGACCTCGGCCCGTTGACGCGCGCGATGAGCCATGAACAGGCGCTGGGGCAGTGCCGCAAATGGCTGCGCGGCAACGGCATCGACCCGGTGGCGCACAGCGATACCGCGGGCGCCGCGGCGTGGGTCGCGGACAGCGACGAGGTCGGGCTCGCCGCGCTGGCACCGCCGCACGCTGCCGACCTCTACGGGCTCAAGCTGCACGAGACCGGGATCGAGGACGCCGACCACAATATGACGCGTTTCGTCGTGCTGGCGCGCGAACCGCTGACCGAACTGCCGCAGGACGTCCCGCTGATGACGACCTTCATCTTCGAAGTCCGCAACATTCCCGCCGCGCTCTACAAGGCGCTTGGCGGCTTCGCGACCAACGGCGTCAACATGACCAAGCTCGAAAGCTATCAGGTCGGGGGCAGTTTCACCGCGACGACCTTTTATGCCGACATCGTCGGGGCGCCGGGCGAGGAACGCATCGATCGCGCGCTCGAAGAACTCGATTTCCAGACCAAGACGCTGCGCCTGCTCGGGATCTATCGTCAGGCGCGCGCGCGCACCTAACGCGCCTCGAAATGCGTCGCGGGTTTCGCATCGCGCGTCGTGACCAGATAGTCGTAACCGAGCAGCATGAACCGCGGAAAACTTGGCAATTCGCGCAGCGCCTTGCCCTGCAGTTTGTGGCGCAGCGGCGCGAGCGGGATCAGGACATGGCCCGTCGCGGGCAGGCTGTCGCGGGCGATGCCCGCGGCGTCGAGGATCGGACCGATCGCCTCATCTTCATAAGGCACGACCGCAGTGAAGGCGGTGGGCGACGGCTTGACGGTGCGAACCATCCCCGCCAGCGGCACATAGGCGATGTGAAGCGACGTCTTGCCATTCGCGGCGGCGAGGCCGGGCAGTAGCGATCCGATATCATAGATCGACGTCGGCGTCGTGCCGCGTCCCATATGATAGGCGCCCATCTTGAACAGCACCGTCGGTGCGTTCGGCGCCGCGCCGCGCCAGGCGCGCAGGAAATAGCCGCGCATCAAGGCGGCGCGGACCTCGTTATTCTCCAGATAGCGTCCGCTGTCGTTGAGCTGGTAGATCGCGGCGCTGTTCGCGAGCGCGTCGACGATCGCGAGCGCCTCGACATCGCCGGCGAAGCGCGACCTGAGGTCGGCGAAACCGGCGGGGGTGGTCGTCTGGAGCATGATCGCGTCGAACCGGCCGGCGCCGAGCGCGGTCTTGTCCCTGTCGCGCCATTCCGCGAGCAAATCCTTCGTCGCCTTGTCCTTTGCGCGCTCGGCGAGCAGGTCGAGCAGGATCGTCGGCGATCCGACGAATTCCTGGTCGATGCCCCACAACCCGTCGCTGGCGGCAAAGGGCGCGGCGAGTTTCGCATCCTCGACGTTCGACAGGAAGGGCATGGCAAAGGGCCGTCCGGCGAGCGATTTGCCGAGTGCGTCGGGTCCGCCGTCGCGCAGCGTCTGCCCGGCCCAGCGGGTGGTGACCGGGCCGACCTCGACCGCGTGATAGAGCGGCGCCGCGCCGGGCAGCGCGGCGACGTCATGCGCCAGCGCCATGCCGAGTTCGGGCGACCCCGCAAAGCCATGATCCTCGCCGAGCGCGATGAACTGGACGCCGGCGAGTTCGGCGCGCAGCCGATCGCCGCCGGGACCCGACAGGCCCTCGGCGGAAAAGGCGATCGGCAGGATTTCGATCGGCTCGGGCGCGGATGCGGCAGGATCGGCGGCGGCGGCCGTGAACGGAAGCGCCGCGATCCATGCGGCGGCCAAGGCGGTTTTCCAGAGATTCATGTCGCCCTCCTCTTTTCGGCTAGCTGTATTATTATGACAATACAATCAAGCGAAAAGGCAGGCGGGTTTAGTCGCGGCGGTGGGCCAGCTGGCGCGCGGTGGCGAAGCTTTGCGTCACGAACAGGGTGACGAGGATGCTGGAGATGGTGAGCCCGAAAAGATCGAAGGGCGAGAAATTGGTGTGCCAGACATCGGCGCCGCCGACGATCGGCATCAACCCGGTCATCGCGATCAGCATCAGCCGCAGTTCGGTGGGACCGCCCGCCATGTAGGAGAGGCGGAATTCGCCGACGACCTTGGCGGCGAGGAAGCTGTGGATCGCCAGCAGCAGATATCCGATTACCGCGATCAGTGCGACGTCAAAGCGCATATAGGGGCTGAGTCCGATGCTGCCGACCATCAGGAAAATGGCGAGGCCGTCGACGCTATGGTCAACGAAATAGCCATAAGAGGGGCGTTCGATCCGGCGCCAGCGCGCGAGGCTGCCGTCGAGCGAATCCCCGAACCAGTGGACGACATAGCCGGCCACCGACAGCGAGAGCCACGCCGGGCCGAGCCAGCTCAGCATATAACCCATCGCGACCATCACTGCGCCGAGGAAGCCCAAGGTCGTCAGCTGGTCGGGGGTGACCCAGCCGGGAAGGCGCGGGCAGATCCAGTTGAGCAGGCGGCGTTCGCCGCGCGCGAGGATATTCTGCTGGATGCGGACCGGAGGGGTCGCCGCCTGCGGGGGAATGCTGCTCATGTCGGCCTTTCGTCGGGGGCTGTCACATCTGTGTCAGCCAGACGTCACGCGGGCGTCATAGGCGCAATTTCGCAGGGGGGAAAGGGCGCGACCACGCAGCCCGGCTCCGCGGCGGGGCGGATGGACGCGGCATATGCTTGGCGCGCCGTCGCCGAACGGCTATCCGGAAAGCCGAAGGGGGAGACAAATGGCCGATATTTCAATCGGGAGGATCGTGCGGCGCGGGGTGGCGGGGACGATCGATCCCCGCGGGCGCGACGACCGGGTCCAGTTCTGGATCTATTTCGCTATCGTCCTTGCGCCGCTGGTCGCGGTCCAGATGATCGCGCAGGTCGTGCTCACCTTTCCGTCGATCGACCTGCAGGGCGCGATGCAGCCCGATTATGATGCCAGGGCGGCCAATCTGAAGATGATGACCGAGATGTTCGAGGGCATGATCGCGTCGATCTACATCGCGGTGGCGATGCATGCGGTGGCCACGCTGCTGTTGCTGACGGCGACCGCGCGCCGCCTGCACGACCGGGGGCGCAGCGGGCTGTTCGCGTTGATCCTGCCGCTTGCGGCGGTGGTGACGGGCATCGATCAGGCGCGCCGGACCGAGCATATCCTGGGCATGATGCCGAAACTGTCGGCGGAACTGGCCGCGCAAAGCGGCCCGCAACAGCCGAGCGACATTTTCGGGCTGATCGCGAAGATGCAGCCCGAGGCGTCCGGGGCGAGCTGGGCGGCGATCGTTGCCGGCCTCGCGATGCTCGTGCTGGTGATCGAATTGTTGCGCGCCGGGACGCCGGGTCCCAACCGCTTCGGGCCGCAGCCCTGAGGCGTCAATCCTGCCAGGGACCGATTTCGCCGACGTCGCCGATCACGCGGTAGCGCACCGCGTCGCCCTGCCAGGCGACCTCCCACATCGGCGCGGGGCGCGCCCATTCGCCGATCACGAACAGCGGAATCCTGTTCGCCGCGACGAAGGCGAGGTCGTCGGCGGTCGGGCCGGGGACGACGGTTTCGGAGCGCTGGTGCAGCCGGACGACCGCGATCGTCCCGGCGGGCGGCGCGGGCAGCGACTGGCGCACCGGCATCGCGAGGCTGCCGCCGATGTCGGGATGGCCATTGCGGTCGCGGTTGAGCAGCAGAATCTTGTCGGCGGTCGGATAGGGGCCACCGACCGGGCGCCCCGCGACCTTGCGGCCGTTGAGCGCGGCGAACAGGCGCATGTCCTCATCGGCGATCGTGGGGATGGCGGCGGGCCGCGGTGCGGTTTCCACAACCGGCGGCGGGACCACCACCGCCGCACCATCCTGAAGCAGCAACGCAGCCGCCAGCGCGAGCATCGTCAATGCGCTTCGCCCCAGCTCTTGCCGGTGCCGATTTCGACCTCCAGCGGGACCGAAAGCGTCAGCGCCGGTTCGGCGGCGCCCATCATCACGCTGCGGATGACGTCGCCCGCCGCGGCGGCCTTGTCCTCGGGCGCTTCGAAGACGAGTTCGTCATGGACCTGTAGGAGCATTTTTACGTCGGACAGGCCGGCCTCGGCGAGCGCGGCGGGCATGCGCGCCATCGCGCGCTTGATCAGGTCGGCGCTGGTGCCCTGGATCGGCGCGTTGATCGCGGCGCGCTCGCTGCCCGCGCGCTCGTTCTGGCTTGCCGCCTTGATCCGCGGGAACCAGGTCTTTCGCCCGAACAGCGTCTCGGTATAGCCCTTGGCGCGGACGCTCTCCAGCGTGTCGGTGATATAATCGCTGATCCCCGGGAAACGCTCGAAATAGCGCGCGATCAGCGCTTGCGCCTCGTCGGGCGTGACCTCAAGCCGCCCTGCGAGGCCCCAGCGCGAAATGCCGTAGAGGATCGAGAAATTGACCGTCTTGGCCTTGCCGCGCGTGTCGCGGTTGCTTTCGCCGAACAGCTCGATCGCGGTCGCGGCGTGGATGTCCTGCCCCTGCGCAAAGGCTTCCTTCAGTTCGGGCACATCGGCCATATGCGCGGCGAGGCGCAGTTCGATCTGGCTATAGTCGGCCGCGATCAGGACATGACCCGGCGCGGCGATGAAGGCGTCGCGGATCTGGCGCCCGGTCTCGGTGCGGATCGGAATGTTCTGAAGGTTCGGGTCGGTCGAAGACAATCGCCCGGTCTGCGCACCGACGAGGCTGTAACTGGTGTGGACGCGTCCGGTCTTCGCGTTGATCTGCTGCTGCAAGGCGTCGGTGTAGGTGGACTTCAGCTTGGCGAGCTGGCGCCATTCCAATATCTTGCGCGCGATCGGCACGCCGTCGCGTTCGAGCCGTTCGAGCTCGTTCTGGTCGGTCGACCAGTCGCCCGACTTGCCCTTGCGTCCGCCCTTGAGGCCGAGCTTGTCGAACAATATTTCGCCGAGCTGCTTGGGGCTGCCGATGGCGAAGGGCTGGCCCGCGAGGGTGTGGATTTCGCCCTCGATGCGCAGCATTTCGGTCGCGAACTCGCCCGACAGCTTCGCCAGATAGTCGCGATTGACCATGATCCCGGCGCGTTCCATCGCCTCGACGATCGCGGCGAGCGGGCGGTCGACCATTTCGTAAACGCGGGTGCCGCCTTCGAGCGGCAGGCGGACCTTGAGCAGCTTCCACAGGCGCCATGCGACCTCGGCGTCTTCGGCGGCATATTCGGTCGCGCGGTCGAGCTGGACTTCGGCAAAGCTGATCTGCGACTTGCCGGTCCCGCACATCTCCTTGAAGGTGAGGCAGATGTGATCGAGGTGGAGCTTCGCCAGCTCGTCGAGCCCGTGCTGGTGCTTGCCCGCGTCGAGCGCGAAGCTCATCACCAGCGTGTCGTCATAGGGCGCGATCACGATGTCGTGCTGCGCGAGCACACCGATGTCATATTTCAGGTTATGGCCGACCTTGAGCACTGCATCGTCGGCGAACAGCGGGCGCAGGCGATCGAGCGCTTCGGCCAGCGGAATCTGGTCGGGCTTTTCGGCGAACATGTCGGTGCCGCCATGGCCGAGCGGGATGTAACAGGCCTTGCCGGCACCGGTCGACAGGCTGACCCCGACAAGGGTGCCCGTGACGCTGTCGAGGCTCGCGGTTTCGGTGTCGACCGCGACGACATGCGCCGCTTTGGCCATTGCGATCCAGCGGTCGAGCGCCTCGATCGTCGTCACCGTCTCGTAAAGCGAGCGGTCGATCGCCGGCATCGGGGGCAGGGTCGGGGTCGAGGGTGCGCCAGCGGGAACCGGCGCGGGGGCCGCGCCGGTGCGCGGCAGCGTCGGCGGGCCACCGGGGGTCGCGCCGAGATCGAGCTTCGCCGACAGCGAGCGGAAACCATGTTCGTCGAGGAAGAGCTTCAAGGGTTCGGGCGGGATCGCGCCGAGCTTGAGCTGGTCGAGCGTGTCGGGCATCGGCGTGTCGCGCTTCAGCTCGACGAGGATACGCGACAGCCGCGCCATATCGGCATGCTCGATCAGATTGTCGCGCAGTTTCGACGGCTTCATCGTCTCGGCACCCGCGAGCGCCTTTTCGAGGTCGCCATATTCGACGATCAGCTTGGTCGCGGTCTTCGGCCCGACCCCGCGCACGCCGGGGACATTGTCGACCGCGTCGCCCATCAGCGCGAGCACGTCGCCGACGAGGTCGGGGGTGACGCCGAATTTCTCGTTCACCGCGTCGAGGCCGAGGCGGACATTCTTCATCGTGTCGAGCATGTCGACCTGCGGCGCGTCGCCCGCCGGTTCGCGGATCAGCTGCATCAGATCCTTGTCGGAGGAGACGATCGTGACGTCCCAGCCAGCGGCGACCGCCGCCTCGGTATAGCTCGCGATCAGGTCGTCGGCTTCGAAACCCTCAAGCTCGATACACGGCAGCGAGAAGGCGCGCGTCGCGTCGCGGATCAGCGGAAATTGCGGGCGCAGGTCCTCGGGCGGCTCGGGCCGGTTCGCCTTATACTGGTCGTAGATGTCGTTACGGAACGACTTGCTCGAGTGGTCGAGGATCACCGCCAGATGCGTCGGCCCGTCGGCGTCGTGCAGGTCCTTCGCCAGCTTCCACAGCATCGTCGTATAGCCATAGACCGCGCCGACCGGCGTCCCTTGCGGGTTCGTCAGCGGCGGCAGGCGGTGATAGGCGCGGAAGATGTAGCTGGAGCCATCGACCAGATAGAGATGATTCTTTTCCGACATGGCGCGGATGTAGCAGCGACAATGCGCCCTAGCGATAGTCGATGACGAGCTTTGCGGCAGCGGCAACCGCCGCGGCCCGCGCCTCGTCGGTCGTGCCGCCCGCGACCTTTGCGAGCGCAACGCCCATGCGGCGCCAGGGGCGGGTGACGGGCTTGCCGAAAATGCGGGCGTCGACCGACGTTTCGGCGTCGGGCTGGGCCAGTGCTTCGGCGAGGCCGGTGATCGCGAAATCGCTCGCGTCGCGATCGGCCAGCAATACCGCGCTGGCGCTGGCATCGGACACCGCGATCGCGGGGATCGGCAGGCCGAGGATGGCGCGGGCGTGGAGGTCGAATTGCGTCAGCCGCTGCGAGATCAGGGTCACCATGCCGGTGTCGTGCGGGCGGGGCGAGAGTTCGGAGAAGATCACCGCGTCGCCCTTGACGAAAAACTCGACCCCGAAAATGCCGTGGCCGCCCAGCGCATCGACGACCTTGGTCGCCATGTCCTGCGCCGATTGCAACGCGGCGGCCGACATCGCCGCGGGCTGCCAGCTTTCGCGATAGTCGCCGCGTTCCTGGCGGTGGCCGATCGGCGGGCAGAAGGTCACGCCATCCTTGTGGCGCACCGTCAACAGCGTGATTTCATAATCGAAGTCGATGAACGCTTCGGCGATCACGCGCAGCCGGTCGCCGCGCATGCCCGCGGCGGCATAGTCCCAGGCGGCATCGATGTCGGCGGCCGTCTTGACGGTGCTTTGGCCCTTGCCCGATGACGACATCACCGGCTTGACCACGAGCGGGAAGCCGATGCGGTTCGCGGCGGCGGCCAGTTCCTCGCGGGTGGTCGCATATTCGAAGGTCGAGGTGGTGAGCTTCAACTCGCTCGCGGCAAGATCGCGGATCGCGTCGCGGTTCATCGTCAGCTGCGCGGCGCGCGCGCTGGGGACGACATGGAACCCTTCGGCCTCGACCTCGGCGAGGATTTCGGTGCGGATCGCTTCGACCTCGGGCACGATATGGTCGGGGCGATGCTTTTCGATCGTCGCGCGCAGCGCGTCGCCGTCGAGCATCGAGAAGACTTCGAACGCATCCGCGACCTGCATCGCGGGCGCGCCGGCATAGCTGTCGCAGGCAATCACGCGGCATCCGAGGCGCTTCGCCGAAATTACGAATTCACGCCCGAGCTCGCCCGAGCCGAGCAGCAATATGGTGGCGGTGGGGGTCATGGCGCGCTCCGAAGAAAAGGGGATGTTCGCGCTCTAATAATGCACGCGGCGATTGGCCAGCCGATGAATCACAGATCGGCGGCGCGAATTTCGGGAATGAGTTTCCACCATAGTAGCGCGCCCAGCGCGCCCAGCGCTGCGGCCGATGCAAAGGCCCAGCCATAGCCGCCAAGATAGTCGATGATCAGTCCGGTGACGATCGGTCCGACGATGCCCGACACATTGCCCAGCGCATTCTGTACGCCGATCCAGCTTCCCGCGGCGCGGGGACCCGCGAAGATCTGGCCGATCGCGAACAGGTTGGTCGCGATCAGCCCGGTCCCGACCCCGGCGAGCGCCAGCCAGGCGGCGAGGGCGAAAACATTGTCGCTGGCGCCGATCCCCGCGATCGCGGCGGCGGTCGACAAATGGCCCGCGATCATCAGCTTGCGGCGCAGTTCGCCCTCTTCGGCGCCGCGCGCGACCATGCGGTCCGACAGCCATCCCGCGCCCAGCGCGACGACGCCCTGCGTCGTGAAGCCGAGCGTCGTCAGTGCGGTCATCTCGGGAATCGAATAGCCCTCGGTGTTGACGAGATAGAGCGGCAACCAGGCGAGGAGGAAGTAGAAGCCATAGTTGGAGAGGAAATGCACCGTCCCCATTTTCCACAGCGTCGCGATGGCGAGCAGCCGCGTCAGGGAGACGCGCTCGCCGGCGGGCGCGGCGATGCGCTTCGCGCGCAGTGGAGCCGAAGCGATCTGCCAGGGGATGAGCCAGAGCAAGGTTCCCAGCCCGAAAATCCAGAAGACCGGTCGCCATCCCCATTCGCCGAGGATCGCGCCGCCGAACAGCACCCCCACCGCGGGACCAAAGGCGAGCGCCGCGGAGACAGAGGCATTGGCGATGCCGCGGCGCTCGGCCGGAACTTCGGCGGCGAAGATCTTGCTGCTGCCCGGAAAGGCGATGCTCTCGCCGAGCCCGAGGAAAAGGCGCAGCAGAATCAGCGACGCGAGTCCGCCGACGAAACCGGTCAGCGCGGTGCTGATCGCCCAGATCGCTACGCCGATCGCGAAGACGCGATAAACGCAGAAGCGGTCGCACAGCCAGCCGACGAACAGGCAGGCCGACGCATAGACCCAGAAAAAGGCCGAGACGGCAAAGCCGAAGCCGGTGGCGGAGAGCTTCAGCTCTTCCTTCATCAGCGGCGCCGCGACGCCGATCGCGCCGCGGTCGACATAGTTGAGCAGGACCGATAGCGCGATCAGGACGACGATCCAGGTCAGCCGGACGGGGCTGTGCCGCGTGTCGCTGTTCGCTGTCGCCATATCCTGTCCCCCGCCCGGTCCATGGGCTATCACAGCCGGTGAAAGAGGCTAGAAAATTCGGCGGGGCGATTGGGCGCAAGATACGGGACGCGCTTCGCCGCAATCCTCGCCATAGACCGAGCGTCACAGTTCAAGGAATGGCCGCATGACGCATGTTTTCAAAACCATCTGGTCGCCGGTCGGCGAACTGACCCTCGTCGCCGATGCCAACGGCCTCGCCGCGATCCTGTGGGAGAATGACCGGCCGGGCCGCGTCCGCCTCGGTCCGCTGACCGAGGCGCCGGATCATCCGCTGCTGGTCGAGACCGAACGCCAGCTCGGCGAATATTTCGCCGGCGACCGGCGGCGTTTCGATGTGCCGCTCTCCTTCGCCGGGACCGCCTTCCAGAAAAGCGTGTGGGCGGCGCTGCTCGCCATCCCGTTCGGCGAGACGCGCAGCTATGGCGAGGTCGCGGTGCAGATCGGCAAGCCCGGCGCGTCGCGCGCGGTGGGCGCCGCCAACGGCCGCAACCCCATCTCGATCATCGCCCCATGCCACCGCGTGATCGGATCGACGGGGAAACTCACCGGCTTTGCGGGCGGGATGGAGGCGAAACAATATCTGCTCGAACTGGAGCGATAGGCGCGTCGTCGCCTCAATCGATTAGGCACACCGTCCCCGCCCAGATGCTGGTGACCAGCCCGTCGATTCCATCGATGTCGAGCAAGCCGACGAGGTCGCCGGTGCTGAACAAAAGCCCGAGCGACGAATCCTCGACGTCGACCTTGTACGCGGCGTCGAGTTGCTGGCGCGTCGAGCCGACGCCGATGCCCTTCGCGGTGCGTAGCGGCGATTCGCCGCTGTTGATCGTCCAGCCGACGAACTTGTTCTCCTGGAAGGTCAGCTGGAGATCGTCCCTGTAGCTGGTGTAGTCGATTTTGCCGGCGCCGCATTCGGCGCTCGAACCCTTGCCCAGCTGTTCGCCCTGAACGGAGCCGACCATCCGTTCGGCGCTGGCGCGCGGGATACCAAAGGGAACCAGCCTGGCTTTGCCCGATGGCGTTTCGACGATCGACAGCCCGTCGGGAGCCAGCGTCAGCGCGGCGGTGGTTTTGGCGGGCGCGGCCGTGGCGGCAGGCGCGGCGGCGGCGGTTTCGCCGGTCGTTCCCTCTGGCGTCTCCGTTTCGCTGGCCGGCGACGAACAGGCGGCCAGCATCGTCACGACCCAGACCCAGGCGGTTTTCATCGCGTCGCTCCCACTTATGATTTGGGAGCGTTGTAACCCGGTCCTGTCGCAGCCGCGAGCGTTCGTCGAAGGCCTTGCCGATGGCGTCGATCCATCCCCGGCGCCGATCGCGGGTTTCTAATTGCTGCGCTGGCGCAGGCTTGCCGGGGAAAAGCCGAACCGGCTCTTGAAGGCGTTGGAAAGATGCGCCTGATCGGCAAAGCCGCAGCGGTGTGCGATGTCGACCAGCGCCGCGCCGCGGCGCGCCAGGTCCATCGCGGTCGACAGGCGGATGTCCTGCAGGAAGCCGTGCGGGGTGACGCCGACCTCGCGCTTGAACTCGCGCGCGAAATGGGCGCAGGAATAGCCGAGGCGGTCGGCCATGTCCTGGACACCGATCTTCTGGTCCAGATGCTGCTCGATCCAGGCGCGCAGATCGGCGACCATATAGGGCGCGATGCCGCCGCGCGCCGATGCGGCGGGCGACGCGGGCGCGCGTTGGTGCATCGCCAGGATGAAGCTGTCGATCAGCGACTGGGCGAGCGCGCGATCGCCGCTCGTATCGCGTTGCTCGTGGCAGAGCTGCTCGATCAGCGCCTGGAACAACAGCGACAAAATCTGGTCATGATCCGACCAGCCCGCCGTGTCGTCGGAACCCCGCCGCGACCCCAGCGCCGGATGGTCGACGATCGCAAAGGCCCAGCGAGTCCACAGATCGTGCCGGATATTGAGCGGGGTACCCGCGGGATGGATGAACAATTGATGCGAGGGCAGGGTGGCGGGAACCCATCGGCCATTTTCGTGGATTTCGACCGCCAGCGGCTGCCCGGTGATCTGCATGCCGATCAAATGGCCTTGCAGCATAAGCGACCGGACGTCGCAGCCGCGATTGTGGCCGACCTCCAGATGCATCCCGCGCCAGCCCTTTTGCGACGAACAGCGTTCGACGACCAGGTCTGACTGGTGGCGCGCATAGATCGCGCGATCACTCTTAAAGAAGCTTCCCAGCATCCTTGCCTCCCGCGATGCCGTGCTTTGATGCGCGGTCGTCGACAGCTTATCACGCCCGGTCGGGCATGGAAAGATATCTAGTCAGTCGATTAATTAGCAGGATTCTACAAATTAGCAGGAATCGTCAAGAGCCGGGCGCGCAGCCTTCCTAAGAGCGGGTCATGAGACCGGCAACCTTCCAATCCCCCCGCATGCCCGCAGCCCGCAATGCGCTGACCCATCTTGACCGATTGGAGTCGGAGGCGATTCACATCATGCGCGAGGTGCTGGCGGATGCGGCGGCGCCGGTGATGCTGTATTCGGTGGGCAAGGACAGCGCGGTGATGCTGCACCTGGCGCGCAAGGCTTTCTATCCCTCGCCGCCGCCGTTCCCGCTGCTCCACGTCGATACGACGTGGAAGTTCCAGGCGATGTATGAGCTGCGCGACCGGATGGCGGCCGAGAGCGGCATGGAGTTGCTCGTCTACCAGAACCCCGAGGCGAAGGCGCGCGGGATCAACCCGTTCGACCATGGCCCGCTGCACACCGACATGTGGAAGACCGAGGGGCTGAAGCAGGCGCTCGATTTGCACGGCTTCGACGTCGCCTTTGGCGGCGCGCGCCGCGACGAGGAGAAGAGCCGGGCGAAGGAACGCATCTTCTCGTTCCGCACCGCGAGCCACGGCTGGGACCCCAAGAAGCAGCGCCCCGAGCTGTGGAACCTCTACAATGCCCGCAAGGCGAAGGGCGAGAGCATCCGGGTGTTCCCGATCTCGAACTGGACCGAGCTCGACATCTGGCAATATATCGCCCGCGAGGCCATTCCCATCGTGCCGCTCTACTTCGCGGCGCCGCGCCCGACGGTGGAGCGCGATGGGCTCCTCCTCATGGTCGACGACGACCGCTTCCCGCTCAAGGACGGCGAGGTGCCCGTGACCCGCTCGATCCGCTTCCGCACCTTGGGCTGCTACCCGCTCACCGGCGCGGTCGAGAGCGAGGCGGCGACCTTGAGCGAGGTCATCCAGGAGATGCTGCTGACCACCACGAGCGAGCGGCAGGGCCGCGCGATCGACAAGGACGGCGGCGACGCGTCGATGGAGAAGAAGAAGCAGGAGGGGTATTTTTGACCCGCCGCGTCAATCTTCAGATTGACGAAGGGTCAACCCCCGCGAAGGCGGGGGTCGCCAGCGGCGGAGTACCCACGCCAACGGCCCCCGCCTTCGCGGGGGCGACGAGTAAGGCCATATGACCAAAACATCTACCGACCCCATCTATGTCACCGACGCGCTGATCGCCGAGGATATCGACGCTTACCTTGCGCAGCATCAGCAAAAGTCGCTGCTCCGCTTCATCACCTGCGGCTCGGTCGACGACGGCAAGTCGACGCTGATCGGGCGGCTGCTCTACGACAGCAAGATGATCTTCGAGGATCAGCTGGCGGCCTTGGAAGCCGACAGCAAGCGCGTCGGCACCCAAGGCGGCGAGATCGACTTTGCCCTCCTCGTCGACGGCCTCGCCGCCGAGCGCGAGCAGGGGATCACGATCGACGTCGCCTACCGCTTCTTCACCACCGAGAAGCGCAAGTTCATCGTCGCCGACACCCCGGGGCACGAGCAGTACACGCGCAACATGGTCACCGGCGCCTCGACCGCCGACCTCGCGGTGATCCTGATCGACGCGCGCAAGGGCGTGCTCACCCAGACGCGGCGCCACAGCTTCCTCGCGCACCTGATCGGCATCCGCCATATCGTGCTCGCGGTGAACAAGATGGACCTCGTCGACTACGACAAGGCCGTCTTCGAGCGCATCCTGCTCAGCTACCGGGCGTTCGCGACCGAGATCGGCATCACCCAGTTCACCGCGATCCCGATCTCGGGGTTCAAGGGCGATAACATCACCGCCCTGTCGGACAACACCCCCTGGTACAAGGGACCGGCGCTGGTCGAGCATCTCGAGAGCGTCGAGGTCGCCGCGCAGCGCGATGTTGAGACGCCGTTCCGCATGCCGGTGCAATGGGTCAACCGCCCGAACCTCGACTTCCGCGGCTTCTCCGGCCTCATCGCGGGCGGTTCGGTCAAGCCGGGCGATGCGGTGCGCATCCTGCCGAGCGGCAAGACCTCGACCGTCAGCCGCATCGTGACGCTCGATGGTGATCTCGAAGAGGCCGTCGCAGGGCAGTCGGTGACGATCTGCCTCGCCGACGAGGTCGACTGTTCGCGCGGCGATGTCATCGCGCTCGCCGACGCGCCGCCCGAGGTCGCCGACCGCTTCGAGGCGACCCTCGTGTGGATGGCCGACGAGGCGATGATCGCGGGGCGCGCTTACTGGCTCAAGCTCGCGACCCAGACCGTCTCGGCGACGGTGCAGGCGCCGAAGTATGAGATCAACGTCAACACCCTCGATCATCTGGCGGCGAAGACGCTCGAGCTCAACGGCATCGGCGTCGTCGAGGTCGCGACCGACAAGCCGCTGGTGTTCGAAGCCTATGGCGAGAACCGCAGCCTCGGCGGGTTCATCCTGATCGACAAGCTGACCAATGCGACGGTCGCGGCGGGCATGCTGCACTTCAGCCTGCGCCGCGCCCAGAATGTCCATTGGCAGGCGCTCGACATCGGCCGCGAGGCGCACGCCGCGCTCAAGAACCAGAAGCCCGCGGTGCTCTGGTTCACCGGCCTCTCGGGCTCGGGCAAGTCGACGATCGCCAATCTGGTCGAGAAGAAGCTGCACCGGATGAACCGGCATACCTTCCTCCTCGACGGCGACAATGTCCGCCACGGGCTGAACAAGGACCTCGGCTTTACCGAGGCCGACCGGATCGAGAACATCCGCCGCGTCGGCGAGGTCGCCAAGCTGATGACCGACGCCGGGCTGATCGTGATCACCGCGTTCATCAGCCCGTTCAAGGTCGAACGCGACATGGTGCGATCGATGCTCCCCGCGGGCGAGTTCGTCGAGATCTTCGTCGATACGCCGCTGGTCGAAGCCGAGAAGCGCGACGTCAAGGGCCTCTACAAAAAGGCGCGCGCCGGCCAGCTCAAAAACTTCACCGGTATCGACAGCCCTTACGAAGCGCCCGAAGATGCCGAAATCAGGATAGACACCACCGCGATGACCCCCGAAGAGGCGGCCGACCTGATCGTGGACAGGCTGATCGAATGAGCGCCGTCATGGACGACGCCGCGCTCGCCGCGCATCTCGCCGAAAGCGCGGGACGCATCCTGCTCCTCGTGCGCGACTCCGGCCTCTTCGCCGGCAAGGCGCTCGGCAAGGCGGGCGACCAGGTCGCGAACCAGTTCCTGATCCATGCGCTGCGCGAACAGCGCCCCGATGACGGCCTGCTCTCGGAAGAAAGCCAGGACACCCCCGACCGGCTCGGCAAGCGCCGCGTCTGGATCATCGACCCGCTCGACGGCACGCGCGAATATGGCGAGGGTCGCAGCGACTGGGCGGTGCATGTCGCACTCGCGATCGACGGCTTGCCCGTCATCGGTGCGGTCGCGCTGCCCGGCCTCGACGGCGGCATCCTGCTCGCCACCGACCGCGCGGGCCCGCTCCCCGATGCCGCCGCGCGCCCGCGCCTCGCGGTCAGCCGCACCCGCCCCGCCGCCGAAGCGCTGGCGGTCGCCGAAAAACTCGGCGCTGAACTCGTCCCGATGGGGTCGGCGGGCGCCAAGGCGATGGCGGTCGTCCGCGGCGAGGTCGACATCTATCTCCACAGCGGCGGCCAGTACGAATGGGACAGCGCCGCGCCCGCGGCGGTCGCGCTCGCGCACGGCCTCCACGCCTCGCGCATCGACGGCGCGCCGCTCGTCTACAACCAGCGCGACGTGGCGATGCCCGACCTGCTGATCTGCCGCAAGGACATGGCCGACGGCCTGCTCGCGGCGTGCCGCAATTCACACATCGGGGGGAAAGACGCATGACGGGTTTCGACACGGCGGACGGCGCGCGCGCGCTGGCCGCGGCGCGCGCGGAGAGCGGCATCGACCGCGAAGAACCACAGGATTTCCGCGCCGCGCTCGACGCCTTCTACCATTTCGCGCGCCGCAACACGCCGACCCCCGAGGGTCTCGCGCAGCTCGACACGATGGTGCGGCGCCTGCTGATCAACCGGCTGCGCTTCGCCGACGACCGCGCGCGCCACCCCGAAATCCTGACCGAAAATGTCGCCGACCCGATCGTCGTGCTCGGTTTCCCGCGCAGCGGCACCACGGTGCTGCAGCGGATGATGTCGGCCGATCCGGCGATGCAGTCGCTCAAATTCTGGCGCCTGCTCAACCCCGCGCCCTTCCCGGGCGATGCGCCGCATGAACCCGGCGGGCGGCTGGCCTATGCCGAGGCGGTCGCCGACGCGATCCGCACCGGCAATCCCGCGCTCCACGCCGCGCACCCCGCGGTCGCCGACGACGCCGACGAGGACTGGAATCTCCATCATCTCAGCTTCGAGCATGTCGGCCAAATCTACACCGGCGTCCCCGATGCCGATTATCTCGCCCATCTTCGCACGCTGCCGCGCCGTCCGAGCTACGCCTATGTCGCCGACCTGCTGCGCTATCTGCAATGGCAGGACGGCGGCCGCCGCGGGCGCAAATGGATATTGAAGAGCCCGGTGCATGTCGGCCATCTCGAGGAGATGCTTGCCTGTCATCCCGGCGCGACCTTCGTCTATGCGCGCCGCGATTTTCGCACCGTCGTCGCCTCCTTCTGCAACGCGCTCGAAGCCGCAGGACAGCCGTATCTGACGCGCTCGGCCGCCGCGATCGGGCGTATCGCGCTCGAATATTGGGTCCCCGAAATGCATCGCTTCCAACAGGCGCGCGTCCGGCTCGGGGCGCGGCTCAAGATGATCGAGGTCGATTATCGCGAGATGCTCGCCGACCCGATCCCGCATATCCGCGAGATTTATGCGCAGGCCGGGACGCGTTTGTCGGACGATGGCGAAGCCGCGATCCGCGCGTGGATCGCCGACAATCCCGCCGGCAAGCACGGCATCAACCAATATTCGCTGGAACGGTACGAACTGACCGATGCGATGGTCGACGAGGCCTTTGGCTTCCTCGACGCCACCAGCAAGGAGACCAGGGCCCATGTCTGATATCGCAACCGGCTATACGCAATTTCTCGAAGCAGCCCGCGAGGTCGAGGCGATCATTCGCGCCCACCCCGGCACCACCGACGCGGACCTGGCGGAGGGCTATCATTATCTGTCGGGCATGTGGATTTTCCACGTCGAACGCGCGTTCAAAAGCTATGACGTCGATCGTCCGGCCTTTGTGCGCGACATGGACAATGTCCGCACCTGGGGCCTGCCCACCCCCGACCATCATTATTACAGCGCCCAGATCGACGGCACCGGCGTCTATCGCCTGTTCGGCAATCGCGGCACCACCGTCGATTATTGCTTCGAACTCGTATCGGGGCTCGCCGGCGACGACGGGGTCGTCGGCGACCGCATCGGCGTGCTTGAATCGAGCCGGTTGCAGATCGAGGCCGACGGCCATTTCGAACTGTGGATCGGCGGCCCCGAACGGCCCGGCAACTGGATGCCCTGCGACCAGCGCGCGCGCTGCCTGTTCGTGCGTCAGACCGTCAACGACTGGCTGACCGAACAGCCGACCCCGATGCTGATCGAGCGGATGGACAAGCCGACCCCGATTCCCCGGCGACCGGCGCTGGCCGACGTCCAGAAGCTCTATGCCATCGCGGCGAAAAACATGGTCGACCAGGTGCGGTTTCTCGACGATTTCGCGCAAAACTGGGGCAAGATATTGCCGGTCAACGCCTATCCGGCGCCGAGCGTGGGACCCGCGGATGCCGGCTATTTCCCCGGACAGTATAATACCAAGGGCCGCTGGGAAGTGCCGGCGGGCAAAGCGCTCGTCATCACCATCGAACCGAACGACGCGCGGTACCAGAGCCTCGCGCTCGCGCATCCGCTGTGGTTCAACAGCCTGTCGCCGCGCTCGGTCCAGTCGAGCATCACCGGGGCGCAATCGCTGGCGTCTAGCGACGGGCGGTTTCGCTATGTGATCGCTGGCGAGGACCCCGGGGTCTGGAACTGGCTCGACACCACCGGCATCACCTCGGGCTTCATCTTCATGCGGTTCCAGCAGCTCGCCTCGCGCACCCCGCCGGGCGCGCCGCAGACCAGGCTCGTGTCGCTCGCCGCGGTGCGCGACGCATTTCCCGCCGACGAACCGCGCGTCTCGCCGACCGAGCGTCAGGCGATCTCGCGGTTGCGGCGGCTCTCGGCCGACCGGCGCTATGCTTGAAGGGCCGCCGGGCGCCGGACCCGGATCGAATAATGTCACTTGATAACAAGGATATGGGGAGAGAGAAGATGATTGTTTCGCACAAAATCCTGATGGGTTCGACCGCCATTCTGATGGCGATGGCCGCGGTGCCCGCCGCCGCGCAGAGCGATCCGGCGGTGCCCGCCGTCGCCGAGGACGACGGCAACGACGGCATCATCGTCGTGACCGCGCAGCGGCGCGAGGAAGCGCTGCAGGACGTTCCGATCGCGGTGTCGGCGTTCCAGGGCGATCAGCTCCAGTCGACCGGTATCGACGGCCTCCGGCAATTGTCGCAGATGGCGCCGTCGCTGGTGGTGCCCGAGGGCGGCAGCCAGTCGGTGCCCTATATCCGCGGCGTCGGCAGCCGCAACATCACCCCGGGCAACGAGTCGAGCGCGGCGGTCTATATCGACGGCGTCTATCAGACCGACAAGACCGGCATCCTGCTCCAGACCTTTCCCGAGGTCGAATCGATCCAGGTGCTGCGCGGGCCGCAGGGCACCTTGTTCGGGCGCAACGCCACCTCGGGCGCGATCCTGATCTCGACGAAGAAGCCGAGCCAGGATTTCGGCGGCATGGTCGAGGGGACGTTGGGGACCGACGATCGCGGCGCGCGCGCCTATGTCACCACCGGGCTTGGCGAGAACCTCGCCTTCAGTGTCAGCGGTTTCTACCGCTATGAAACGCCCTACATCACCAACCGCAACCCGTCGAACGGCATCGGCAAGCGCACTGGCGAAGAGGAAACCTATGGTTTCCGGGGCAACCTATTGTTCGAGAGCGGCGATTTCTCGGCCATGGTGCAGGGCAATTATATCAAGGGCTATACGACGCCGATCATGGCGATGCAGCCCGCGCCGGGATCGCCTTTCTCGATCGGCGAGGCGGTGTCGGGGGTCGATATCCGCAATCCGAAGCGCAGCTATTATGGCGAGGTGCCGCCCGAGGTGCGCTACGACAGCTGGGGGACGTCGCTCCACCTCGACTATGACCTTGGCGACATCGCGATCAGCTCGACCAGCGCCTATACGCGCAGCGGTTCGGGGGTTCAGCTCGATCTCGACCTGTCGCCCGCCTCGGTCTTCTGGTTCGACACCGACCTCAAGGGCCGCACCTGGCAACAGGAATTGCTGGTGTCGTCGAAAGGCAGCGCGCCCTTCCAGTGGCTGCTCGGCGGATTCTACATCAATTATCGCGACGGCTACACGCAACTCGACCAATATGTCGGGCTTCCGGTTCCGAGCAAACTCCAGCCGCATGTCATTCCGCAACGGCTGCTCGACCTGTCGGCGCTCGGCCTCGGGCCGACGTCGGGGCTCGCCTATATCGATCTCAGCACCTTCGTGAAAATCGAATCGGTCGGGCTGTTCGGCGAGGCGTCGTACGAGTTCGGGCAGGGGACAAAGATCACCGCCGGGCTGCGCTACACCGACGAGACAGCGACGCTCGACGCCGACAATGGCAAGGTCACCTATGTCCCCGACGGCGCCGGCGGGGTCATCGCGATCCCGCAGACGATCGGCGACGTCTGCACCGCCGATCCGCAATGCGACGGGCTGAGCACCGGCTTTTCGGAACTGACCTATCGCCTCGTCCTCGACCATAAATTCTCGGACGATCTGCTCGTCTATGCGAGCTACAATCGCGGCTTCAAGAGCGGGGTGTACAACATCTCCTCGCTGTCGGCGCGCGCGACCGAGCCCGAAACGATCGATGCCTTCGAGGTCGGGCTGAAATCGCAGCTGTTCGACCGCAAGCTGACGCTCAACCTCGCGGGCTATTATTATAAATACGACAATCTGCAGGTGCCGGTGGTCGATCCCGCCACCAACACGCAGATTTCGATCAACGCGGCGAAGGCGACGATTTCGGGGCTGGAGGCCGAAATGTCGTTCCGCCCCGACGACCGGCTGACGCTGAACACCAGTTTTTCGACCTATTTCCAGTCGGAATATGACAGCTTCCCGAACTGCGAAATCTATCGCCCCGCGGGGGTCGGGCTGGCGCTCGCGACCAACGCCGATTGCTCGGGCCAGGATCTGCCGGTCACGCCGAACATCATGGCCAGTATATCGGCGAACTATAAGCTGCCGCTCGGCCGCGACGGCGAGCTCGAATTGGCGGGGCTGCTCAGCTACACCGACGAATTCGACCATGCGACCCACGGTTTCTATCCGGCGGGGATCGATGCCGGCGGCAATCCCTATCCGGCGGGCGAGGGCCGGGCGCCGATCCAGAAATCGCTGACGACGCTCAACCTGTCGGCGACCTTCCGGCCGCTGAAGGACAATCTCTACGTTACCGTCTGGGGCCGCGACCTGCTCAACCAGGGCGACCGCGTGTTCCGCAACATGCAGACGACGACATTCGGCTATTCGACGGCGCTCGGCCGCGGGATCACCGGGGGCGTCACGATCGGCTATAAATTCGGTTCGTGACGGCGTGACGAGGCGGCGGGGCGGCGAAAAGGCGATAAGGGCATCGCCGGCGGTCCCGCCGCCTTAGTGAATTGGTGTTGATAGGAACGGGCATGCAGATCCTCCCCACGCGAAGCGATGGGGAGGTGGCAGCCCGCAGGGCTGACGGAGGGGGCGACGCCGTCAGACGTCAGCGCAAGGCCAGACCCCTCCACCACCGCTTCGCGGCGGTCCCCCTCCCCATGGCTTTGCCAAGGGGAGGATCTTTATGTCCGCCTCTCACCGATCAACCCACCGGCGCATCGCGCAAAATGATATCGGCGCCGCGCCACGCCATCGCCATCGTCGGGCCATTGGTGTTGCCCGACGGGATCGCGGGCATGATCGAGGTGTCGATGATACGCAGCCCCTCCACGCCGCGCACACGCAGCGCCGGATCGACGACCGAGGCGTCGTCCTTGCCCATCCTGCAGCTGCCCACCGCATGATAGCCGCAGGTCCCGAACCGGTCATAGGCATCGAGGATTTCGGCGTCGGTGGCGAAGGTAGGCCCGGGCAGCGTCTCTTCCGATATCATGCCCGCCAGCGGTTCCTGCTTCGCATAGTCACGCATCACGCGCACCGCGCCCGCCATCGCGGCGCGATCCTCGTCGGTGTCGCGGTAATTGGGCTTGAAGCTCGCCGCCGTATCGGGGTCGCGTGTCGCGATATGGATGCTGCCGCGCGAGGTCGGGCGCAGCGGATAGATCACCGCGTTGATCCCCGGATGTTTTTCGAGCTGCGTGCGCTGCGTCGCCATGTCGAAGCTGAACGGCGCGATCAGCATCTGGACGTCGGGGCGGTTGAGCCCGGGGCGCGACTTGAACCAGCCACCGATCTCATAGGCCGCCGCCGACATCGGGCCGTCGCCGGTGAGATAATATTGGAGCGTCGCGAGCAGCAGCCGCCAGCCGCCGAAGACGCGGTTCTGCGACAGCGCCGCTTTGGTCAGCTTCCACTGCATGATGATACCGCGATGCTCGATCAGCCCTTCGCCGACCTGCGGACTATGATGGACGAGCGAAATGCCAAGCGCGGCGAGGCGGCTCGCGTCGCCGATCCCCGATCGTTCGAGGATCGCCGGGCTCGCCATCGCGCCGCCGCACAGGATCACCTCATGGCGTACGTCGATCCGCTCGCGCTGGCCGCCCTGGACGACCTCGACTCCGACCGCGCGGGTGCCGTCGAAGATCACGCGGTCGACGGTGCGGTCGGTGAGGACGGTGAGGTTGGGGCGCTTTTCGGCGGGGCGCAGGAACGCCTGCGCGGCGCTCTGGCGCTTGCCCTTCCAGATCGTACGCGGGGCATAGCCGATCGCGACCTGATCGTCGGGGGCGTTGATGTCGGGCTTGTTCGCCCAGCCCATCGCCTCGCCCGCCGCGACCTGCGCGTCCGAAATCGGCAGGCGCTGGGTCGGCATCGATATCTTCATCGGCCCCGCATCGCCGCGCGTTTCGCCCGCGCCGAGTTCGTGATTCTCGAAGGCGCGATAGGCGGCGCCGATATGCTCCCAGCTCCAGTCGTCGCTCGACTGTTCGGCGATCGCGTCGAAATCGGCGGGCTGGCCGCGCACGTACATCATGCCGTTGACCGACGACGACCCGCCGAGCACGCGCCCGCGCACCCATGCCTCGGACTGGCCCGCGGTCGATGCCTCGGGCTCGCTCATATGCACCCACAGATGCTTGGGATCCTGCATCACCTTGGCCAGGCCCTTGGGCATCGAAATGAACGGATGGCGGTCGCGCGGCCCCGCTTCGATCAGCGCGACCGTCACCGCCGGATTCGCCGACAAGCGATAGGCGAGCACGCAGCCGGCGGCGCCCGCACCGCAGATAATATAGTCGAAGTCCATGACCCTATCCCTTCGATTCCGGCCATTTTTACGGCGCTTTCACCCGCACCATAAAAAACTATTGTTATTAGGTAAAGGGTCGAATAGGCTGAGGCCAACGAAAAGGAGAGGATTGGCGATATGGGTGAAGTTCGTGAAATTGCGCGCCCCGCCCGCAAACTGACCACGCTCGCCGATCTGACCCCGAGCCAGATCGAGGCGATCCGTAAGATCCCCGCCGAAAAGGACGCGGTCGTGGTCCCCTTCGGCGCGACCCGCCCCAACGCGATCTTCACCGGCCAGGACCGCTATGACCGCGAGCAGGAGGGGATCTTCCGCCGCTTTCCGGTCCCTGTCACCCTTTCGGCGCTGCTCGAACCCGGCAGCATCGTCGCTAACGACAGCTATGGTTTCCCCATGCTCGTCTCGCGCACCCGCGACGGCACGATCAAGGCCTTCGTCAACGCGTGCCAGCACAAGGGCTCGAAGATCATCGAGGATTGCGCGGTCCACAAGCAGAGCCGCATGACCTGTCCCTATCACGCCTGGACCTATGGCATCGACGGCAAGCTGATCGGCGTGTCGCGCAGCGAGGCTTTTCAGGGGCTCGACAAGAACCAGCGTGGGCTGATCGAGCTCGAAGCGCGCGAGTGGGGCGGGATCGTCTATGTCCAGCTCAACCGCGACATCCCGGCCGACTGGTCGAACCTGTCGCAGCAGGTCGCTGACGATTTCGACGCGCTCGGCATCGGATCGGCGCATGTCTATGGCCGCAAGACGTTCGATTTGCAGGCGAACTGGAAGGTCGTGCTCGAACCCTTCCTCGAGGGTTATCATGTCCAGCGGCTCCACGCCGCGTCGATCGGCGACCGCTTTCAGGACGCGCCGAACATCGTCGACATGTTCGGGCCGAACATCCGGCAAGTGTCGGGGCGCATCGGCTATGTCCCCGAAATACTGGACGAAGAGGCCGACGGCAATGTCCACAAGCTGGTGACCCACGCTTACACGACCTTCCCCAACTGCGTCGTGGTGACCAGCCAATATTATATCAGCGTCATGCTGCTGATGCCGCGCGGTCCCGCCCGAACGACGGTCGAATATTTCATGCTTACCCCCGAAGCGGCGTCGACGCCGAAGGCCGAGGAGGTGTTTGCGCGCTCTTATGAGCTGATCCTCAGCGTCTTTGGCGGCGAGGATTTCCGGGCGGCCGAGATCAGCCAGCAGGGGCTGAACGCCGGGGTGCCCGAAGAAACGATCTATTGCGGGCTCGAGACCAATATCATCCATTATTATGAAGCGATCGAAGCACTGCTGTAACGACGGACCCGGCGATAGATCGGACAGAGAGGGACTGAATGGCGCAGACATTGCCGGGTGCGATGGATTGGTGGGCGCGGATGCGGCCCGAGCAGCCCGCGGTGGTGCTCGGCGGCGACCGGCTGAGCTATGGCGAATATAAGGCCTGGTCCGACCGCGTCGCCGCGATGCTGGAGGCCGACGGACTGCAGCCGGGCGATCGCGTCGCGATCTGTTCGACCAACAGCCTCGCCTATTGCGCGCTGATCATGGGGATCATCCGCGCGGGCGGGATCGTCAATCCGGTCAATTTCCGCTTCACGCCGCGCGAAATCCGCGAGTTGTGCGAGACGACCGAACCGCGCTTTGCCTTTGCCGCCCCCGATTTCGAGGCAAATGTGGAGGCGGCGGGGCTGGCCCCACGCCCGATGGCCGAGATCGAGGCGCTGCGCCACGCCGCGCCCGTCTTGCCGAAGCACGACCCGGTGCCCGACGCGCCGGTGGTCATCATCGCGACGAGCGGGTCGACCGCGAAGCCCAAGGGGGTGGTCTTCACCAACCGCTCGATGACCGCCTATGCCGCCTGCTGGGCGGTCGAGGAGACGGCATCGTCGCCGGGGTCGCGCGTCATCACGCTCGCGCCGCTCAACACCTCGGCGGGCTTCGTCCAGCTCGTCCATTATACTGTGCAGGGGTGCACCGTTTATATGGAGCCGGCCTTCGTCCCCGACGCGATCCTGCAACTGATCCAGGACGAAAAAATCAGCTGTTTCGGCGGTGTCCCGACCTTCTTCGAGGCGATCACCCGCAGTCCCGGCTTCGCCGACGCCGACCTCTCGTCGATCCGCCTCGCGACTGCGGGCGGAGCGCGCGTCAGCCGGCAATTGCTCGACACCTGGAAGGCCAAGGGCATCACGATCCGGCAAATCTATGGCCAGACCGAAGTCGGCGGAAACGCGACGATGATGCCCGAGCATCTGGCGATCGAAGAACCCGAGAAATGCGGCTGGGGCGGGGTCTTCATGGATTTGCGCGTGGTGCGGCCCGACGGAAGCGACTGCGACCCCGGCGAACCCGGCGAGATATTGATGCGCTCGCCCGGCATGATGCAGGGCTATTGGCGCAATCCGGAGGAGACCGCGAAGGCGATCCGTGGCGGATGGCTCTATTCGGGCGACATCGGCATGCTCGACGAACGCGGCTTGCTGACCTTTGTCGATCGGATGAAGGACCTGATCATTTCGGGCGGACTCAACATCTCGGCCGCCGAGGTCGAGCGGGTGGTGTGCGAGTTTCCGGGGGTGATCGAGGCGCTGGCGATCGCCGCGCCCGATCCGAAGTTCGGCGAGACGCCTTTCGTCGTTTATCACGGCGCCGCCGAGGTCGATGTCGCGGCGCTGATCGACCACTGCAACTCGAACCTGTCGAACTACAAGGTGCCGCGTTACGTCGCTTTCTCTGCCGACCCGCTGCCGCGGCTCGCGACCGGAAAATTGTCGAAGCCCGCGGTGCGCGAAGCCTATGCCGGCGCTCATGAGATGATGGAGCGCGTCAGATGAGGAGCCGTCGATGACCGCCGCCCAACTCGCCGCCGCGCCGGTGCCGCCGCACATTCCGGCGCATCTGGTGTTCGATTTCGACATCTATGCCGATCCGCGCATCGGCGAGGATGTGCAGGGCACTTACGCCGCCGCGCTGTCGGACGCGCCCGACATTTTCTGGAGCCGGCTCAACGGCGGGCACTGGATCGTCAAGAGCTTCGATGCGATCAGCCAGATCGTGCTCGACCCCGAGCATTTTTCGGTGCGCGAAATGCAGATTCCGCGCGTCAAGAACCCGCCCTTCATGATCCCGCTAAGCCTCGATCCGCCCGAAAACCTGCCCTATCGCCGCGCGATGATGCCGATGTTCGGACCGAGTGCGATCAAGGCGCTCGAACCGCGGATCCGCGAATGGGCGGCCGAATTCGTCGAGGCGGTCGCGGGCAAGGGCGCATGCGATTTCCAGGCCGATGTGTCGAAGGTGTTTCCGGTCAGCGTCTTCATGGAGCTGATGGGCATGGACCTCGCGCGGTTGCAGGATTTCCGCCATCTCGCCGAGGATTTCTTCTCAGCACAGAATGACGAAGCCGAATTAGGGCGGCTGAGCGCGTTGATCCTCGGTGAACTCAAGGGCCTGATCGCGGAGAAGCGCGCCGCGCCCGACGGCAAGCTGATGTCGCACTTCATCACCGTCGACGTCGACGGCCGGACGATGAGCGACGATGAAATTCTCGCTATGAGCTTCGTGCTTTTCCTCGGCGGCATGGACACGGTCACCAACGTCACCGGCTTCGCCTTCCAGCAGCTCGCGCAGATGCCCGAAGTGCAGGCGCGGCTCGCCGCCGATCCGTCGCTGATCCCTGCTTTCGCCGACGAGGCGGTCCGCCTCTATGGCGTCGTCAACACCCCGCGGCTGGTGGTGCAGGACCAGCAGATCGGCGAGGCGCAGTTCCGCGAAGGCGAGATGGTGCTCAATATCCTCTGCCTCGGCAGCCGCGACCCAGCCAAGTTCGAGAATCCCAATATCTTCGATCTCGATCGCAAGAAGACCGCGCACCTGACCTTTTCGTCGGGGCCGCATCTGTGCGTCGGCCATGTCCTCGGCCGCGCCGAGCTGCGCATACTGACCGAGGAATGGGTGAAGCGCATCCCGGCCTTCCGCGCGACTCCCGGCGAGCGCCACGCCTTTCGCATCGGCACGGTGATGGCGCTCGAAGCGCTGCCGATCGAATGGGCGGTTTGACCTAGTCGGCGTCGCCGAGCGGCGCGCCGATGGTATCCGTGCCCAGGCGGCGCCTGACGCCGACCAGGAACATGCGCAGCGCCTCGACGAACATCTCTTCGTCGCCAAAGGGATTGTCGTCCACAGCTTTGGCGAAGTAAGGATATTTGGCCGCATCGACCGCCGGGATCACCGGGATGCCGCGCACCTGAGCCGACGCCTCGAACAGCGCGGTTCCGAAGGTATATTTCTCAATCGCATCGATCACGGTCAGGTGGATCGACGGGGGGTAGGGTTCCTCGGACGCCGCGCGTTCATAGGCGGCGAGCAGCAGGTGACGCGGGAAATAGCGCAGCATCAGCGGCGCGGCATTGGGATGTTTGAGCAGGGTGCGGCGGGTCACCACGCAGCGCGCGATGATCTGTTCCTCGAAGGACAGCGCGGGATCGTTCACCGTCGGGATGCGCACGAACATCATGCGCGCGACCTCCTGGAGCAGTTCCGACTTGTCCTTGAAATGATGGTAGAGTGAGGGCGGCCGCACTCCGAGTTTGCGCGCGACGAGGTTGAGGCTCAGTTCCTCAAGCCCGACCTCGTCGATCACCTCAAGCGCGGCCTCGGCCGCATTAGCGCGCGATATCAGCGGTTTGGATGGCCGTGCCAACGAAATTTTCCCCTTGCCCAAATTGCTCATGGCAGCGCGGGCGGGCGCGTGCCAGTACAAAAACGCCGCCGCTTGGGGTGGCCCGTTAAATCTATTGACGTTAGATAATCCCGAGATCATTGTCGAGTATGAGGAGAGCCAGTCGATGACGGATCACTTGCAGACCCGTGTGTTCGTGTCTTCGGACGGAGTCGAACTTGTCGGTGATCGCGGCGGGGTGGCGGATGCGCCGTGCGTGATCCTGCTCCACGGCGGCGGGCAGACGCGACACAGCTGGAGCCGTGCCGTCGACAGTCTGCTCGACGCGGGATTGCAAGTGATCAACTTCGACGCGCGCGGGCATGGCGACAGCGACTGGTCGCCCACCGGCGCCTATGCGCTCAGCGACCGCGCGGCCGATCTGCGCGCGGTGGTGGCCGATCTGCGCGTGCCGTTCGTCCTCGTCGGCGCATCGTTGGGCGGAGCGACCGCGATCCAGGCGGTGCACGAAGGGCTGCGGCCCGCGGGCGTCGTGCTCGTCGATATCGTGCCCGAACCCGATCCGCGCGGGATCGAGCGCATCGTCGGCTTCATGCACGGGCATCGCGAAGGCTTTGCGAGCATCGACGAGGCGGCGGCAGCGGTCGCGGCCTATAACCCGCAGCGTACGCGGCCAACCGACACAAGCGGGCTGATGAAGAATCTGCGCCCGCGAGAGGGGCGCCTGTACTGGCATTGGGACCCGCGCATCCTCGATACCGCGCCGACGACGCATCATATCGTCGTCGAGCGTGCGACCGAAACGCTGGGCGCGCTGGTCGACATGCCGGTGCTGTTGGTCCGCGGGCTGTCGAGCGACGTCGTCAGCGAGGCCGGGATCGCGGCCTTTCGGCGGCAGGTGCCGCGGCTCGCAATCCTCGACGTGCAGGGCGCCGGACATATGGTAGCGGGCGATCGCAACGACGCATTCAACGATGGCGTGATCGCTTTTGCGAAGCGGTTACTGATGCCGGTGTCGTGATAGAGATTTGGCACTAAGTATCAGATTTTATGATGGATCATATGTGTCCGCCGAAAACCTTACGGCGTTAAATTTGCGATTGACTTTAAATCTAATGACTGTAGGTTAAATCCCACAGGGCCGCAGCTGACGGCTCGACCTTTGGGAGGAGACGGTCATGGATCGCAAAGTTTCGCGTCCTGCAATTCGCTACGCTTGCCTGGCATCGGTTATCGCGCTCGCGGCGGTTGCTGCGCCCGCTTATGCGCAGGACGCGCCCGCCGCGCCGCCGCCCGCCGCGCCGCCGCCCGCCGCGCCGCCGCCCGCCGCGCCGCCGCCCCCGCGCCGCCGCCCGCCGACGAAGCCAATGCCGGCAACGACGCCGAAATCATCGTCACCGCGCGCCGCCGCGACGAGCGACTGATCGACGCCCCGGTCGCGATCACCGCGCTCGGCGGCGCGGCGCTCGACAATTACGCGGTCACCGACTTTAACGATATCGCGCAGCTCGTGCCGACGATGGTCGCGGGCAAGGCGGCGTCGGGGTCGTCGGCCAGCATCTTCCTCCGCGGCGTCGGTTCGACCGCGCTCAGCGCGGGTTTCGACCAGTCGGTGTCCTTCGTCGTCGACGGCATGCCAATGAGCCGCGGCCGCGAGATCGGTCTCAGCCAATATGACGTCCAGCGCGTCGAGGTGCTCAAGGGGCCGCAGGCCTTGTTCTTCGGCAAGAATGCCACCGCGGGCCTGATCGCGGTCACCACGAACAACCCGCGCGACGTCTTCGAGGCGGGATTCAAGGCGGGCTATGGTTTCGAGGCGCAGGAGAAATATGGCGAGGGTTATATTTCGGGTCCGCTCGCCGACGGGCTGCGCGCGCGCCTGGCCTTCCGCATCGCGGACAGCGAGGGCGCCTTCACCAACACCGCCGCGGCGACCTATACCGACCCGTTCGGCCTCCAGCGTCACAGCAACAGCAAATATCGCGGCGGCGGCCGTACCTATAGCGGACGTGCGACGCTCGAATGGGACGCCACCGACAATCTGACCTTCCAGGTCAAAAGCGGCTACACCGACCAGAAGGACGGCGGCCCGACTGACATCATCGAGCGCATCTGCGGCGGCGGTCGCACCACGCCCTTCGCCGCCAACGGCATTCCGCCGAGTCCTAATGCCGATTGCGTCATCAACGGCCGGTCGGACAGCTCGACGATCCCCGTCGAGGTGGCGAACCTCGATTATCGCTATGCCGGCGACGGACACATGTATTCGCGGCTCAAATCGGGTTTCGGTATCCTGACCGCGACGCTGGAGAGCGACGTTTTTGACGTCACCTCGATCACCTCCTATTACCGCTTCAAGCAGAACGACCTGAACAACGTGTCGGGTGAAGCCTATCCGGCGACCTTCTCGCAGCTCGCCGATTATCGCCAGACGTCGGAGGAACTGCGCTTCCAGTCGAAGTGGGGCGGGCCGGTCAACGTGCTGTTCGGGCTGTTCGCGTCGAGCAACAAGTTCATCTTCAACACCGATGCCTATATCTTCCCCTTGCCGGCTGTCGCCGCGGGGCCGACCTATGTGACGTTCAAGCGCGACAATGGCTTCACCGGCAGCTCGATGTCGGCGTTCGGCGAAGTGACGGCGAATCTGTCCGACGCGATCGAACTCGCGGCGGGCGCGCGGTACAGCTATGAATCGCGCGACAGCTTCCAGGCGTCGCTCGCCGCCAATCCCGCCTTTGGTGCGGCGTTTCCGGGCGGGCTGCGGCTTGACGATCGTTATCGCGAATCCGACGTCTCGCCGCAGGTCACGCTTCGCTACAAGCCCTCGCGCGACCTGACCTTTTACGCCGCGTACAAGGAAGGTTTCAAATCGGGCGGGTTCAACATTTCGCAGACCCTGACCCCCGCGGCGACCGTCGCGGCCGGGCAGTTCGGTGCCGAGCGCGCCCGCGGCGGCGAGGTCGGGGGGCGTGCGATCCTGATGGGCGGCGCGCTTTCGCTTAACGCGACGGCCTATTATTACGACTATCTCGATCTGCAGGTGCAGAATTTTGATCCAGTGACGATCGGGCAGGTCGTGGCGAATGCCGGTACGCTCCGCGTCAAAGGCATCGAGGGCGATTTCAACTGGCGTTCGGGCGGCTTCTCGCTGCGCGGCGCGGCGGCCTACAACAATGCGTCCTACAAGGATTATGTCGGGCAATGCTATGGTGGCCAGACGATCGCGCAGGGTTGTAACCTGCTTGCGCCGCCTCGGGTGAATCCCGGCGACCCGCCGCGGCCCTTCACCAGCCAGGATTATGACGGGCTGACGCCGCCCAAGGCACCGCGCTTTGCAGGTCGCCTCGGTGCCAGCTACGCGGTCGAGCTGTCGGATTCGGGCATGACGCTCGAAGCGAGCGGCGACATGAGCTATTCGGCCAAATATAATTTCTCCGACACGCTGCGCCCCGACGCGATCCAGCCGAGCTTCACGAAGTTCGACGCGTCGCTGCGCTTGAAAGGCCGCGACGATCGCTGGACGCTGGCGCTGATCGGCCGCAACCTGAGCAACAAGCTGGTGGTGACCGGCGGCTCGGAAATCCCGTTCACCGGTGGCACGGGAACGGGCACCGCCGGTCCGGGCGTGCTCAGCGACCTGTCGGCCTTCGTCGATAATCCGCGCGAATTCTACATCGAAGCCTCGGTCAAATTCTGATGCTCGGTCGCGGTTCGCGCGGCGCAAGATCGACGATGAACCCGGCGCTGCGAAAGCGGGCCGGGTTCATGTTGATCGTCTCGCTCGGCCTTGTGATGGCGCCGGCGAGGGCCGCGCCGTCCGACGTCGGTGATGGCGGCGTGCCGGCCTTTTACGCTTGGTCCGGTGCTTTGCCGGGCGAGGTGGGCGTCGTACTGGCCGAAGAGCCGTTGCCCGCCGATTTTTCGGTGCCCGGCGCGGGCAGGGCGACGCGCATCCTCTACACCGCGAGCGACGGCATCGCCGATAAGGGCGTGGCGCCGGTTTCGGCCGCGGTTTTTCTCCCGCGCGGTACGCCGCCGAAGGGCGGCTGGCCGGTGATGGCCTGGGCGCATGGCACCACCGGCATCGCCGACGTCTGCGCGCCGTCGGCGCGTCCGCGCGGCGAGCGCGATGGCCGCTATATCTCGAGCTGGCTCGACGCCGGTTTTGCGGTGGTGGCGAGCGATTATCAGGGGCTCGGCACACCGGGCATCCATCCCTATTCCAATTATCGCGCGAGTTCGTACAGCCTCCTCGACAGCGCGCGGGCCGTCGTGCGCGACGCACGTTACGGGACGGCCAATCAGGTCATCCTCGTCGGGCAATCGCAGGGCGCCGGAACGGTCGTCGCGGCCGCCGGCTATGCGCCGACCCACGCGCCCGAACTGAAGGTGCGCGGCGTTGTCGCGACGGGCGCGCCGAACCTGTCGCGCGAAGCGATCGAGAGCGGACTCGCGTCGAGCGCGACCGACGTCATGGTCACCGGCGCTTATGCGATGATCGGCTATGAACTCACGCGCACCCATGCCGATCTCGATGCCGATGCGGTTTTCACCGAACAGGGGCGCGAGATCGAGGAGATCGTCGGATCGGCGTGCCTGCCCGACCTGATGAAGGCGGCCGCCGCACGCAACCTCGATCCGTCGAAGGCGTTTCGGCCGGGCATGCTCAAGCGGCTCTGGGATACCGACGTCGATTTGCGTTCTTTTCCAACGCTCGACCTCGCGGCACCGGTCTTTTTCGGCATCGGCGCGGCTGACACGGCGGCGCTGCCGATGACGACGCTGACCTTGGTCAACGACCTGTGCAGCCGCGGCAATGTCGTCGAGGCGCGTATCTACAAGGACAAGGATCATTCGGGCGTTGTGAACGCCGCCGCAGCCGATGCGATCGCCTTTGCCAAGGCGGCGATCGAGGGCGGACCGATCGCGCCGACCTGCAAGCCCTAGCCGCCTAGCGGCCTTCGTCGGCGGCGACGCGGCGGTGCGCCGTCATGGCGAACAGGACCAGGCCGACGGTCAGCGGCAGCATGACCAGCGCCAGCATCGACAGGCTCTGGCGCAGCGCATCGTTGCCGGTGAAGACGGTGTCGGACATCCACGCCGACAAGGCCGGGCCGCAGGTCAGGCCGACCAGATTGCCGACCAGCACATAGAGCGCGGTGATCTTGGCGCGCATGCGCGGCGGGGCGATGTGCTGGATGATCAGCACCGCGAGGCCGCCCGCCGCGCCATAGCCGAAGGTCGCGACGGCGATGATCGCGATTGCGCCGTCGATGTCGCGCGCGAGCGGGAAGGCAGTGACCGCGGCGTGGCCGATGCCGAGGCCGACCGCGAGCGCGAGCACCGCGAGTTCGGCGCGGTCGCGCTTCAAGACCCAGGCGCTGATTGCCGGCCAGAAAAAGGCCGCGATCGCCGCCGCGATCACGCCGACAAGCCCGAAGATCGCGCCGGCGGCGGCGACGCTCTGGCCATAGCTGCGCGTCAGCATCGTCGCCGTCCAGGCGATGAAGCTGTAGCTCGCGAGCGCCGACACGCCAAAGCTAAGATAGAAGGGCAGGTAGAAGCGCCAGTGGCGGCGGAGATAGGCGAGGGCGGCCGCGAGGCTGGTCTGGTCGGCCTGTCCGGGTTCTTCGACGCGATCGGGTTCGGCGACGGTGATCAGCCAGAGCGGGCCGAGGACCAATCCGGGTACACCGACGATGACAAGCGTCAGCCGCCATGGGCTGAGCCCGAGATCGGGCGAGAGGGACGTCGCTAGCTCGAAGGCATAAGCGCCGATCAGGAAGGCCCCAGACGCCATCAGCGTCGATACCGCCATGAACAGACCGATGGGCAGCGCCCGTTTTTCGGGCGGGAAGAGGTCGGCAACGAGCGATACCGTCGCGGGGACCAGCACCGCTTCGCCGATCGCGACCCCGGCGCGCGTCATCAGCAATATCTCGAAATTGGGCGCGAAGCCCGATGCGACGGTCGACAGGCTCCAGACGATCACGCCGATGCCGACGATGCGCACGCGCGTGCCGCGGTCGATCAGATAGGCGACGGGGACGCCTGACAGGGCATAGAGCAATCCGAAACCGAGGCCGATGAGCAGGCCGATCGCGGTGGCATCGATGCCCATGTCCCTGATGATCGGATCGGCGAGCAGCGCGATGATGTAACGGTCGAGATAGGACAGTGCGGCGATCAGGCAGAGCAGCCCGGCGACATACCAGGCGCGGGTTGGCGACGGCCATCCCCAGGCCGTCATGCCGCGCAAATCTCCACCGGGAAGCCTTCGAGCCAGCTCATCCCCGACACCTGTTCGGCCTGGTCGGGGGTTGCGGGCGTGATTTCGTTGAGGTTCCGGCCCGGCTGCGCATTGGCGCCCTGCCAGCCGCCGCGATGGCCCCAGCCATGCGGATAGGCGACGCAGCCCGGGCGGACCTCGTCGGTCACCTCGGCCACGACCTCGATCGCGCCCCATTGGGTCGAGATCTTCACCGCCATGCCGTCGTCGATGCCGCGCGCGGCGGCGTCCGCCGGGTTGATCAGCAGCGCGGGGGAATCCGAGCGGACGAGCTTGTCGACATTGTGCATCCAGCTGTTGATCGAGCGCAGCTTGCGCAGGTTGATCAGGCGCAGCATGTTCGGGTCGGGATCGGGTTCCGCGCGCAGGCGCGTCACCTCTTCGCCTGCGATATCGTCCCACAGGTGGATCTTGCCGTCGGGGTGTCCGATGCGCTTTTCGAAGTCGAACGCCCAGCGCCCGCGCTCGATCATCACGCCGTGCGGGTTCGCCTTTAGCTTGGCCAGCGAGAGGCCGTCCTGCCCCTCGATCCCGGCCTGCAGCGCGCCGTCGGCCATTTCGAACGGCGTCATGTTGCCGAAGGCGCCGTCGCGGCCCATGCGTGCGGCAAGGTCGCGCAAAATCTCATATTCGCCGCGCGCTTCGCCGGTCGGCGGGATCACCGCGGGCACATATTGGGCGAAGGGTCGTACCATATGGTTCATGAAGAACTGGTTGATGTCCTCACGCTCGAGCGCCGTCGTCGCGGGCAGGATGTAGCGCGCGTGGCGCGAGGTTTCGGTCATGTAGAGGTCGACCGACACCATCAGGTCGAGCGCCTCAAAGCCTTCGGGTAGGCGCGGCCCGCCGGGCATCGACATCACCGGATTGGCGCCGACGGTCAGCAAGGTCTTGATCTGGCCGTCGCCGGGGGTGGTCATTTCCTCGAGGAAGGTCAGGCTCGACTGTGTGCCCCAGACCGAGGCTTGACCGCTGATGCGCGAGCTGTGGCGCTTGTGGCGTGCCTGGCCGGGTCCCGTCGCCTGCGCGTCGGTCGCGGTGCCGCCATGCCCCCAGCCGACGCCGCCCGGCTTATGAAACTTGCCACCGAGCAGGTTGAGGAGGTGGAGTAAATAGTTGGTCAGCGTCGAGTAACTGGCGCGGCAGATGCCGATGCGCCCCATTGCGGCGGCGCGCGGCGCGGCGACGAAATCGCGGGCGAGCGTGCGTATTTCGTCGGCTTCGATGCCGCAACGCGGGGCGGCAAGCTCCGGGGTGATCCAGTCGATCGCCGCGGAAAGCTCCGCAAAGCCGATGCAATGGCGCGCGACGAACGCCCTGTCGGCCAGCCCCTCGGCGATGACGACCTGCACCATCGCGCCGAGCAGCCAGACGTCGCCGGCGGGGATGATCGAGACATGCTCGAACTTGCGCGCGGTCTCGCTGCGCCGGGGGTCGACGACGATCACGCGCCCGCGCTCGGCGATCTCGACCAGATCCTCCTTGAAGCGCGGGGCGATGAGCAAGGAGCCGTGGCTGACCAGCGGGTTCGACCCAAAGATCAGCAGATGGTCGCATTGCGCGAGGTCGGGGAAGACGAAGCCGTGGGTGCCGAAGATCAGCTCCGTCGCGAGAACCACCGACGTGATATCCTCCGACGAGGGGGTGAACAACTTGGTGCAGTCCATCGCGCGGCTGAACAGATAATTGCCCATCGAGCTGGGCCATCCCATGCTCGGCGGGTTGCCGGTGTTCATCGCGAAGCTTTGCGGACCATGTGCCTCGATCGACGCCGATAGGCGCGCGGCGATGTCGTCCAGCGCCTCATCCCAGCCGACGGGCGCAAACTCGCCGGGACCGCCGACGCGCTTCAGCGGGGTGGTGACGCGGTCCGTGTCGTAAGTGACTTCGGCGAGCGCCGGGCCCTTGACGCAGATATGGCCGCGCGAATGGGGGTTGTCGCGGTCGGGGCGAACCTTGACGATCTTGCCGTCGGCGACCGTTGCGACCATGCCGCACAGCGCCTCGCAGACGCGGCAATAGGTGATATGGTCGCCATCGGCGCCGGGGATGGTGGTGAAAGCCATCAGCTGTTCCCTTCCTTCCTGTTGTTCGATGCCCGTCACCGCGCCGCGGGCGGGGTGACGCGGACATTCACGGTGCGGACGCGGCCATCGAGTACGCCTGCGGTCTTGCCATCGGCGAGCGGCCCCGAACCGCTGTCCTGCCCGAGGTCAAAGGTCTCGCTCGACGAAAAGGACAGGCGGGGCAGGGCGCCCTTGATCGTGCCGCTGGCGATTTCGGCGCCGTCGGCAAGGATATGGACGATCGCTTCGCTCTCGCCGCGCCGTTCAAAGCGCAGCAGGATGGTCGCGGGGCCGCGCCCCAGCGCGCGGTCGGCGTCGACTTCCGCCAGTTTCAGGTCGAGGCTGCGATAGGAGAAGACCGGGCGCCCCTCGCGCAGGTGGAGCGCGAAGCCGCCATGCCGCCCGCCGATCGCTGCGATGGTGCCGCCGGCGTCGCTGTCGAGATCGAGCTTCGCCTCGATGGTGAAGCTGGCGGACTGCATGGGCGGGGCGAGCGCTTCCGGGATGCGCGCGATGGCGCCGGTGTAGGTCCACAGATAGCCGCGCCGCGCCATATCCTCGGCGGCCATCTTACGGACGAAGCCCCACGCGTCGCTGGTGTTGGACAGCGGATAGACATTGTTCGCCTTCGCCTCGCGGGCGAACAGCGCCTTCATCTCGGCGAGCTTGCGCGGGTTGGCGGCGGCAACATCGCGCTGTTCGCCGGGGTCGGCGGCAAGGTTGTAGAGTTCCCAATTGTCGTCGCTGAAGACCGGCCGGTTCATGAAATCCCACACGTCGAGCCGGTGCGGGACGACGGCTTTCCAGCCGTTCGCATAGATCGACCGGTTGCCGTACATTTCATAATATTGAGTGGCGTGCCGCGTCGGCGCGGTGGGCGCGGCGAAGCTGTATTTCATGCTGACGCCGTCGAACGCCATCTGCCGCTCGCCATTGACCATCGCGGCGGGGGCGATGCCCGCGGCGTCGAGAATCGTCGGGGTGATATCGGTGACGTGCTGATACTGGCCGCGCAGCTCGCCGCGTGCGGCGATGCCCCCCGGCCAGGAGAGGATCAGCGGCACGCGCGTGCCGCCCTCATAGGCCGTCTGCTTGTAATAGCGGAACGGGGTATTGCCCGCGACCGCCCAGCCATTGGCATAGTGGGGGTAGGTCGAGGGACCGCCCCAATCGTCATAATGGCGCAGATTTTCCTCGAGCGTCGCGAAATAGGCGTTGGCGAAATAATGTTCGCTGAACGTGCCCTGCGGCGCGCCCTCGGCGCTGGCGCCATTGTCTGCGGTGATCAAGATGACCGTGTTGTCGAGTTCGCCGCGCGCTTCGAGCGCGGCGAGGATCAGGCCGAACTGCTCGTCGGCATGGCTGAGCTGAGCGGCGAAAGCCTCCATCTGGCGCGCAAACATGCGCTGCTCGTCGCGGCTGAGGTCGGCCCAATGTTTCACGCCGGCGGGCAGCGGCGGCAGCACCATATCGGCGGGGACGAGGCCGAGCATCTTCTGGCGGTCGAGGATTCGCTGCGCCGCGACATCCCAGCCGGCGTCGAAGCGGCCCTTATAATGATCGAGCCAGCGCTGCGGGGCGTGATGCGGCGCATGGACCGCGCCGGTTGCCCAATACATCAGGAAGGGCCGTTTCGGATCGGTCGCATCGCGCGCACCGATCCAGGCTATGGCCTTTTCGGCCATATCGGCGCTCAGATGATAGTCGGGGCGCGGCGACAGCGCGACCGGGTCATGGTCGGACCAGAGCGTCGGGTCGAAATTGTCGGCGTCGAAGGCAAGGAAGCCATAATAGCGGTCGAAGCCCTGGCCGCTGGGCCAATAGGTGAAGGGGCCCGCGGCTGAGGCGTCGGCCTGCGGCAGGTGGTCCCATTTGCCGATTGCGTAAGTGAGGTAGCCCGACTGGCGCAGATTCTCGGCGACGGTGCCCGCGCTGCGCGGGACGAGCGCATCCTGTCCCGGAAAGCCGACCGCGATCGCCGAATGACCGCCGATATGGACGCGGTGCGAATTGCGCCCTGTGAGCAGCGCGGCACGGCTCGCCGAACAGATCGGTGTCGTGTGATAATTGGTGTAGCGCAGCCCGCGCTGAGCGACGCGGTCGATATTCGGGGTTTCGACCAGGCCGCCATAGCTGCCGAGCTGGCCGAAGCCCATGTCGTCGATCACCCAGACCAGGACATTGGGCGCGCCCGCCGGGGCGATGGCGCGCTGGATTTTTCCGGGGGTCGAATCGGCGAAGGTCTTGCCGATCCTGGGCTGATCGCCGGGTGACGCCGATGATGGTGTGGCGATGCTCGCCGCGCCGAGGCAGGCGATCGCCGCGCTGAAAATCCTGCTTTTCCTCATTCCCATACACCTCGTGTCTGTCGATCGCCGGATGCTTGACGCCGTACTATAGATGAATTACAATCTTCGTAAAGTGTAAACATCTGGATTGGCGAGGGACAGGGCATGAAAATCGAATTGGACACGATCTATCGCCGCATCGTCGACCATCTGGAAAATGGCACGACCGACATGGCCGCGGATTCGATCGAGGTCCCCGCCGCGCATTTCACCGACGCCGACCATCTGGCCCGCGAACTCGAGGTGTTCCGGCGCCAACCGCTCGCCGCCGCGACGAGCATGGAAATCCCCGAACCCGGCAGTTTCGTCACCCGCGACATACTCGGCGTGCCGCTGCTGATCGTGCGGCAGAAGGACGGCAGCGTCGCTGTGTTCCGCAATATGTGCCGCCATCGCGGCGGCAAGGTCGAGCAGGGCGAGAAGGGCAAGAAGCCCTTTTTCGTCTGCGCCTATCATGGCTGGAGCTTCAAGGGCGACGGCAGCTTGCGCGGCATTCCGTTCGAGGAGCAATATGGCACGCTCGACAAGGGGTGCCGCAATCTCTTCGCGGTCGAGGCAGAGGAGCGCCACGGCCTTGTGTGGATCAAACTGCCTCAGGCGCCGCAGGACATGCCGATCGCCGACTATCTGGGCGAGGCCGACGAGCGGCTCGCGGCTTATGACATCGACAAGCTCGTCGTTTTCATGGACCAGAAGATCGATCTCGACATCAACTGGAAGTTGGTGATGGACGGCGCGATCGACGTGCTCCACCCGCAATTCCTGCACGCCGAAGGGGTCGGAAAGCTGATCCAGACCGGCGCCGCGGTGTGGCTCGATCTCGGGCGGCACGGCCAATCCTATTCGGCGCGCAAGCGGCTCGCGCGCAAGCTCAAGGCCGGCGAACCGATCGAGGGCGGCTGGCGCTATCTGACCGGCAACCTGATGATTTTCCCCAACATGAGCGTGATCCCGACGCCCGACCATATCGAGCATTGGACCGTGTGGCCGCATCTGACCGATCCCGGCAAATGCCATGTCCACATCCGCTTCCTGACCGATCCGGCGAAGCTGACCGACGAGGTTGCCGAGCGGATCAACCGCAGCTGGGAGATTTTGCGGCAAGCCGCGACCGAAGAGGATTTCCCGATGGAGGAAATGATCCAGGCTAATGCCGCGGCGCTGCCGACGACCGGCTTCCTCTATGGCGCCAACGAAGTGCCGACGCAGCATCTGCACTTGCAGATGGCGCGCGAATTCGACGCGCTGGCGTGACGCTCGCGCGGCAAGGATGATGTAAGAGGCCCGGACGAAGAGCCGGGCCCGCGAAAACCTCCTCGGGAGAGACTGCATGAATATCGCCGAACTTGTCCGTTACTGGGCACGCTGGAGGCCCGAACATACGGCGGTGATCACCGATGACGTCCGGACGAGCTGGGCCGAGTTCGACGCGCGCAGCGACGCGATCGCGCGGGGCCTGCGCGCCGCCGGGGTGGTCAAGGGCGACCGCGTCGGCATGCACCTCGACAATAGGATCGAAGCGCCGTTGCTGACCGTCGCGTGCCTGAAGCTCGGCGCAATGATCGTGCCGCTGAACTTCAAGCTGACCGGCAGCGAAATCCTGCCCTTGCTTGAGGACGCCGACTGCAAGCTGGTCGTAAGCCAGGCAAAATATCTCGACCGCCTCGACCTGGCGGCGTCGAAGCTGCCCTTCGCCATCTACAGCCTCGACGGCAGCGACGTGCGGAGCTTTTCGTCCCTGCTGATCGATGCCGGGGCAGCACCGACCGAGGCGATCGCGCTGACCGACCCGGGCTTCCTCTGCTACACCTCTGGCACCACCGGGCGCCAGAAAGGCGCGCTGCTCACGCACGGCGGCGCCATGTATCCCGGTCTCGCCAAGAATATCGCCGAAGGGCTGACCTGGCGCGATTCGATCATGGTCGCGGTGCCCTTCGTCTTTACCGGCGCGATCGTCTCCTGCTTCATCCAGTTCGCGGTCAATGCGGGCGGGACGATGGTGCTGGAATCCGATTTCGACATCGACCGCTATTTGGACGTGATCCAGCGGCATCGGGTGAGCGCGGCGACGACGGTTCCGGTCGTCTGGGAACGGCTGATGCGGTCACCGGGTTTCGAAAAGGCCGATCTGTCGAGCATGATCTCAGCCGCCGCCGGCGGCGCGCCGGTCAGCATCGACCTGATCGAGGCCTATCGCGCCAAGGGCATTTCGCTGATCCAGTCCTATGGCTTGACCGAGGCGTCGGGGCTGGCTGCGACGATGCACGGCGACGATGCGATCGCGCATATCGGCTGGGCGGGACGCCCGATCGTCGGCAGCGAGATGAAGATCGGTGACGCCGACGGCAACGCGCTTGCCAATGGCGAGATCGGCGAGATCATGGTGCGCGGACCGCATGTCATGCGCGAATATTGGCGCAATCCCGAGGCAACCGCGGCGACGTTTGCGGGCGATTGGCTGCGCACCGGCGACACCGGCATGATGAACGACGAAGGCTTCGTGAAGGTCGTCGACCGGTCGAAGGACATGATCATCTCGGGCGGCATCAACGTCTATCCGGCCGAGATCGAGAAGATATTGTCGGCGAACCCGCACATCGGCGAACTCGCTGTGATCGGGGTTCCCGACAGCGACTGGGGCGAAGTTCCGATGATCGTCGCGAGCGGGGTGAAGGACGAAGGCGCGGCGCTGTCCGCGCTCGAAACCGACGGCTCGGCGCAGCTCGCGGCCTTCAAGCGTCCGCGCCGCGTCGTCTTCATCCACGAACCGCTGCCGCGCACCCTGTCGGGCAAGATTTCCAAACCGACGCTGCGGGGGCTGTTTCCCGCGGTGCCCGACCAGGCAAAGGCGTTGTTCGGGAAATAGCGATCAGGGCCGGCGGGCGGCACGAGACGCCCGTCGGCCGCGCCCTTTTACCGTTTCATCATTCCCGTGCATTTCCAGTTGCGCGCGTCGCTGACGTCGCTTCCCTCCGCGCCTGTGAACTTCGAAACGCTGGGATAGGCGCAGATACGATAGCTTCGCGCCACCCCGGCATCGCTATCGGCCGTCACGGGCTTTTCAAGGCTCATCCCCGAAACATACATCGACGTGTTCGACGTCGAGTTGAGTTCCAGCGTCCGAGGACTGTTGGTCATTATGATGTCAGCTGGCGGCGTGCCGCCCTCCACCCAGCGCTGCATCGCGTCCAGCATCGCGCGACTGCTGTAGGTTGGGGAGCCTTCGCCGCCGCGGCAATGGAACATCCCGGGCACGAAAAAGCTCTGGAAGAAATTTCCGCTTTCGGCGCCGTACCGAGCCCGGACCGCGTCGCTGTAATCCGCCGTATACGCGGGTGGGATCGATTCGTCGGAGGCGCCGGTCCACATGATCAGTTTGCCGCCGGTTCGCTGCATCGCCGCAAGATTGGCGGGATCATAGCCATAACCGCCGACGCGCGCCCACAGCGCGTCGTCTTCGTTGCGCTGTGCCGGATCCCCGAAATCCATCTGCGTCAGCGCATCATAGCCGGTAGCGCGCAAAGCCTTCATGCTGAGCACGGTCGATCCGAACAGAGGCGGCCGAGTCTTGTCGGTCCATGGCGGCGGCGCGGTGCCCAGCGCGATCGGTCCCAGCAGCGAGGGGTTGGCGAACCAAAAGCCCGGCGCCGCGACGTCGGATCCGGCAACCGGGGGCAACCCGCCGGCCAGGATTTCGAGTGTCGAATATTGCGCATCGCTGAGGAACGGGAACAAGGAATGCGACAGGCGGATTTGCGTTGGATCCCAGATCAGCCCGTCGCGCGCGCCGTCGGCCGCGTCATATTTGGCGACGATGGCCTGCCCGACGCGCGTCATGTCGGCGGGCGATATCCAGCGCGCCGGATCGCGCGCGACATGCTGTGCGACATAGGCCCAGAACGTCTGCACATGGGCGCTGGTTGGGGCGCCTGCCGCGATGAAGCCGTCGGCATCGCCGGCGTATCGCTCCGCTTCCATCAGGGTGCTGACGCCGCCCCCGGAACAGCCCATGATATAGCGCGGCATCGCGCTGCGGTTATAATAGCCGCGCGCCAGCGTTTGCGTCGCAACTGCCGCCACATGCGTGCCGCGATGCGCATAATCTTCGGACTTTGCCGGATCGCCGCGGAATGACATGTCGAGCGCACCGCGCGAGTGCGATCCCTTGTCGGTGGTCGCCACCGCATAGCCGGCGGTCAGATGCTCGCGCGACGGATTGACGATGTAGCCCGCCGACCCACCCGGAATCGTCATCAGATAGCGGCCGTTCCAGCTTTGCGGCAGTGCGATCATGAAGCCGACGGTATTCGGCCCGGGATTTGCGGTCCGCACGACCCCGTCGATCCGGCAATAGGGCACCGGGTCGGCCAGCCAGCGGATCGACTCGATCGCGACATCCTTGCCCGCCCATGTGATCGCCTCGGGCGAACAGGCTGCGGCCGCTACGCCGGGGATCGCAACTGGTCGCGGGTCATGCGCCGCCGCAAACGGTGTCGTCAGCGATCCGGTCAGCGCGCCGGCCATCATCAGCATTGTCCGATATCGCATATCCATTATCCTCCACCCATCGTCGCTTTGCCGACTCTGAGAGCCAGTTTCGCTATCAAATAACAAAAAATGGAAAATGTAAATATTGATGCTATGGTGAGGGCAGGGCATGAAGCCGATCGCTGGTTTCACGGGCGGGTCTACCGGTCAAAGCCCCACTTGAAAGCCGGGCAGGGGAAGGACGGAGCCATTGGACGTTTCGAAAAATCGCCAGGAAAAGGCCATGCCCGATATCGGCAAGACCGGCGCGAAGATCGTCGAGGGCGCGCGTCGATGTTTCGAACGTTATGGGATCGAGAAGACGACGGTCGAGGATATCGCGCGAGCCGCCGGCGTCTCGCGCCCGACGGTCTATAAATTTTTTGGCGGCAAGATGGAGATCGTCGATTACATCGGCTTTGCCGAACTCGACAAGATTCAGGAACTTGTCCGCGCGCGCATCCAGCGCCAGCGGAATTTCGCCGACACGACGACCGAGGCGATTGTCGCGTCGGTCCAGGTGGCGAGCGGCAATCCCTATATACGCCGTTTCGTCGAGGATCTGGAAGTATCGGCGCAGAGCCAACTCCCCACCAGCCCTTATCAGGAGCAGGCGCGGCATCGCTGGGAATCGGTGATGCACCGCGCGCAGGCGAGCGGAGAACTTGCGGCGGACCTTGACCCAGCCGATGTCGTGAACTGGCTGTCGCGCAATCAGGTCATGCTGCTGCGCGTGCTCGACCAGTTCGGCGGCGACGAGGACAAGCTGCGGCATATGGTGCGTCGCTTCGTCGTCGAACCCTTGCTTGCCAATCGGCCTCCCACGTCAAGCTGACAATTCGGGGCGGCGCAGGCCCGATTCGCGACTCGCCGAGGATCGGCATCGCCTGTGCACACGATGGAAATCCGGACGTGAAAGGCTTGGTGGCAGGTAGATTCTCAAGGATTTCCGCGAATTAAACTACATATCATAGATTGTGCAATGCACAGCGTGATCGGCTCTCGGCGACATTGTTGACATTTTATCGAATCTGTTGTCTGTAAGCGCCGGGAGTGATGCACGGCAACAGCACCGGCCGAACCGATCTGCCCTGATCGTTTCGAGCAGCGCGCGTCCCAAAGTGATGGACTGCGCGGCGCCGCCTTCAACGAAGGGCGGGCGTCGCCAATGGGAGGATGCTATGCGCTTTTCTTACAAGCTCGCCACATGCACGCTGGCGATTGCGGTTTCGACCGTCTCGACGGCGGCGATGGCGCAGGATGCCGGGGACGCGGCCGACGACAGTTCGGGCGTCAATGAAATCGTTGTGACCGCGCAGAAGCGCGACGAACGTTTGCAGGACGTGCCGATCGCTGTTTCGGCCTTTACGCCCGATCAGCTCCAGCAAAGCGGCGTTTCGGATGTTCTGGAACTGGCCGCGGTCACGCCGTCGCTTCTGATCACCGAAGGATCGAGCGCGGCACAGCCCTATATTCGCGGCGTCGGCGGGCGGAACATCACCCCCGGCAACGAAGCCACCACCGCTGTTTATGTCGATGGCGTGTATCAGACCGACAAGACCGGTATCCTGCTTCAGGGTTTCCCCGATGTGCAGTCGGTGCAGGTCCTGCGCGGGCCGCAAGGAACCTTGTTCGGCCGCAACGCGACGTCTGGCGCGATCCTGGTCACCACGAAAAAGCCCGACACCGAATTCGGCGGAATGCTCGAAGGCACCTATGGCACCGATGAAGAAGGCGCTCGCGGTTTCGTGACGGGCGGCCTTTCGGACACGCTCGCGCTCAGTGTCAGCGGCTTTTACCGCAACGAGCGTCCCTATATCCGCAACCGCACCCAGGCGCTGAACGGCGCCGGCAAATATGTCGGCGGTGATCAGAGCTTCGGCTTTCGCGGGTCGGTGCTCTGGGAAGCCACGCCCGATTTCACCGCGACGCTGTCGGGCTATTATTCGAAGGGCGAAACCAATGCCGTGGTGGCGTTGCAGCCGATCCTGGGGGAAACCACCACGACCGGCCAGGTGGCATCGGGGATCGATATTTCGCGGCCCGAACGCTCCTATTATGGCCAGATCGATCCCGAAGTCCGCTTCCAGGGCTATGGCGGCTCGCTGACCCTCGACGCCGATGTCGGGCCGGTCAACATCAAGTCGATCACGGCCTATAGCCACAGCACCTCGGGGGTCGAATATGACCTCGACGGCTCGCCCGCGAACGTCTTCTGGTTCGATACCGCGCTCAAGGGCCGGAGCTATCAGCAGGAAATCGACATCACCTCGATGAACGATGGGCCGTTCCAGTGGATTCTCGGCGGCTTCTATCTCAACTACCGCGACGGCTATGCGGGGCTCGACCAATATGTCGGACTGCCCGTCCCCAGCACGCTCCGGCCGCACACGGTGCCGCAAGCGCTGCTCGACCGCTCGGCGGCCGGCGCCGGCCCGGCGTCGGGCCTGGCCTATATCGATCAGAGCGCCTTCGTGACCATCAAGTCGCTCGGCCTCTTCGGTGAAGCATCCTATGCGTTCAGCGACGCTGCCAAGCTGACGGTAGGTCTGCGCTACACCGACGAAAAGCATGTCCTCGACAAGGACAATGCGGGCACCACCTATGTGCCCAACGGCACCGGCGGCGTCATTGCGATCCACAGCAATTCGGCCGCGATCTGCGCGGCCAACCCGGCGTGCAAGGGCCTTAGCGCGCCCTTCTCCGAGCTGACCTATCGTGCGGTTTTCGACTATAAGTTCAGCGACGATGTCATGGGCTATCTGAGCTACAACCGCGGCTTCAAGAGCGGCGTCTACAATATCTCGTCGATCCCCAACGTCATCCCGACCCAGCCCGAGACGATCGACGCGTTCGAGGTCGGGCTCAAGACGAGCCTGTTCGACCGCAAAGTGACCTTCAACGCCGCCGCCTATTATTACAAGTACGACAATCTGCAGGTTCCGATCGTCGATCCGGTGACCAATACCCAGCAGTCGATCAATGCGGCGAAGGCGACGATCTCGGGCCTCGAAATCGAAGCCGCCTACCGCCCCAACGACCGCTTCTCGCTGTCGACGGGCTTCGCGACCTTCTTCAAATCGGAATATGACAGCTTCAAGAACTGCGCCATCTATCGGCGCCGGGCATCGGGCCTCGCGGTTCCTCCCAATGCGGATTGCTCGGGTTTCGACCTGCCGGCAACGCCCGACGTCACCGTCAGCGTCCAGGCCAACTATAATATCCCCCTGGCCAACGGCGGGAAGTTCGAACTGAGCGGCCTGTTCAGCTACGTCGACTCGTTCGATCACGCGACCTATGGCGCCTATCCTGCGGGCGGCACGGGAGCGGGAGCTTATCCGGCTGGCATCGGACGTGCTCCGATTCAGAAGGCGACCGAGACGCTCAATCTGTCGGCCACCTTCCATGCGCCCGACGATGCGTTCTACGTCTCGGTGTGGGGTAAGGATCTGTTCAACCAGAACGATGTGTTCCGTAACGTGTCGACGACCTCCTTCGGCTATTATTCGGTGCTTTCGCGCGGGACTACCGCCGGTGTCACGATCGGCACGAAGTTCGGGTCGCAGCGCTAAAAGGAAGCACGGCCGCCGGCACGGGGATTGCCGGCGGCCGCGTTTTTTGCAGGAGGACAAGGTGGACCAATCAGCCGGCACCATAGGTGGCATGCTGCCGTCCGGCCTTTCCGCCCATTGGTATAATGCGGATGCCTTTACGCCCGGCGATCCGTGGAACGGCTTTGACCCGGCGCGAACCGCGCTCGTCCTCGTCGACCTGATCAACTGGCAGGTCGATCCGGATGGCCCCTCGATTGCCGCAATGCGCGCGGCGGGGCATGATGATCGCGCCGACCATCTGCTCGCGCGCTTCGCCGACACCATCGCGCCCAATCTTGCCTTGTTGCTGCCCGCCGCGCGCCGTGCGGGCGTGCGCGTGGTCCATGCGCGGCTTGCCAGCCGGCATCCGGACTATGCCGATGTCGTCCCGGCGCTGCGCCCCTATGTGAAAGCGGCCGGGGCTTTGGACGGATCGCCCGGCGCTGCGCCGATCGCCGAGGTCGGCGACGAGCCCGGCGACCTGTCGATCGTCAAATCGGGGTCGGGCGCGTTCGGCGGGACCGAGCTTGACTTTCTTCTCCGGCGCGAAGGCATCGACACGATCCTCTACGCCGGGGTGGTGACGACCGCCTGCGTGCTGCTCAGCGTTGCCGCGGGGTTCGACCTTGGATACCGGCAATATCTGGTCGCCGATTGCACCGGCACGCTGTCGGCGGGCGACCAGGAGGATGCCGAACGGCTGATCGGCAATTATCCGGCCGAAATCGTGACTGCCGCCGATGCCGTCGCGGCGATGGAGAAGCAATCCCATGCCCTATGATTTCCTGACCGACCTGCTGGTGCTCGAGGTATCGCATTTCGGCCCCGATGCGCTCGGCGGCCGGCTTGCCGACATGGGGGCTCGGGTGATCAAGGTCGAGGATCCCGACGGCGGCGACCCGCTGCGCCGCGCCGGTCCCTGGTCGGTGGGCGACGAAACGGGCTTTTCCTACATGCATCTGCGCTGGAATCGCGGCAAGGAAAGCGTGATCATCGACCTCGCGAGCGAGGCGGGACGCGCGGAGTTCCTGACGCTGGCGGCCAAGGCCGATGTCGTGATTGAGGGCATGCGCGCCGGCGTGATGGCGCGACTGGGGCTCGGTTATGAGGTGCTGAAGGGGGTGAACCCTGCAATCATCTTCTGCTCGCTGTCGGGGCTCGGCGAGACGGGCCCTTATGCCAAGCTCGCCTCGCACGGGCCGTCGTTCGACGCCTATGGCGGGCTCGGCACGCCGGTGAGCGACAGCATCTCGCGCTACGACGGGGCGCAGGCGCCGTCGATCGGCATGTACGCCTATGGGCTGGAGGCGGCCTTCGCCGTCGTGTCGGCGGTACATCGCGCGCGGCGGACGGGCGAGGGGGCGGCGATCGAGGTCGCGGCGGCCGATTGTTCGGCGCACTGGCTGCCCGAGGCGCTCGATCCTTTGCTCAATCCCGACACGACCTTTGCGCGGCCGGGATTCCTTGATGCCAGCGGCAAAATGCGTTTCTGGGCGCGGATGGAAAATTACCGTTGCGCCGACGGCAAGCTGGTCTTCCTGATGACCTTCACGCCGAAGAGCTGGCAGGCGCTGCTTAAGCTCGTCGGCCGTCCCGACCTCGAAGCCATCTACACGCGCGAGCCGCAGACGGGGACCGAGGACGCGGAGGTCAATGCCGCATTGATCCCGATCTTCGCCTCGCGCCCGCGCGCCGACTGGCTCGCCGATTTCGAGCGCGACAATGTGGCGGCGATGCCGGTGAACAGCTTTGCCGATGTCATCGCCGACCCGCATTTCAGTGCGCGCGACAACACCTATCAGGCGTCGCTGCCCGACGGGCGCAAGCTGACTTTGACCTCGACCGCGATCCATGTCGCGGGACAGCATTTCGGCATGCCGCTGGCGCCCGAAGTTGGCGAGGACGACGCCGCGATCCGCGCCGAATTCGGCCTCGGCGCGCGCTGAGTCTCAGCCGCGCGCTGCGCGCGCCTGCATCGGAACCACGCCTGGGCCCGCCATCACCCGGTCATAGCTGCGGTGAAACTGCTGGTTGATCACTTCGTTGTGCGCGAGCAGCATCGTGCCGGTGTTCGGCATGTTCGCCGACCGCTGGATGCTGTCGCCGATCGGCACATCCTCGTTCAGGATGGCGGCTTCGGCGATGTCCCAATTCTTGGCGAGGATGATCTGGCCGCGCTCGTCATAGTCGCCGGGCGCCTTGGGGGTCAGGAAGCGCAGATGGACGCGCGAGCGGCCGGGGTTGTGGACGTCCTGATACATCGTCCAGAATTCGGCGTGATGCGGGTGCAGCTGGATGCTGACATTGGGGAAGACCATATTGCCATAGACCACATAGGGGTCGAGGTCGTGTTCGCCCGGCTCGCTGTCCAATATCTCGTCGATCTTGCGCCGCGGTGTCGTGGTCACCGCATGGTCGCCGGTCCCTTCGACCCGCGCCATCATGTTCATATAGAAATAGGGCCGGATCGTTGGCCCATGGACCCATTGGACATGATAGCCGTCGGTCAGCCCGTCGACCATGATCTTCCAATTCTGGTCGAACTCGAAAAAGGCTTCGCGGTAGAAATATTGGCGGTCGAGACCATAACCCGCGAGCACCCCGTCCATCACCGGGCCGAGATGCGCGGCTACGTCGATCGACCCTTCAGGATTTTCGACGATCCAGATGAAGCCGTGGCGTTCCTCGCAGGGCAGGGCGATCAGATTGCGTTCGCGGCACGGTAGGCCGAGCCCCAGCGTCTGTTTGAAGGTCAGGCCGATCAGCTCGCCCTCATTGGTATAGGTCCAACCATGATAGGGACAGGAAAAGCGCCCCTGCTTGCCCTCGGCCTCGGTCACCAAAGTCGCGCCGCGGTGGCGGCACATGTTGAGGAAGGCGCGGACCTGGCCGTCCTTGCCGCGCGTGACCAGCGCCTCGCTGCGGTTCAGTTTCACCGTCACGTAGCTGCCCGATTCGGGAAGCTGGCTGCCGTGAAGCGCCATCATCGGATACTGTTCAAAAATCTTTTCGCGCTCGGCGACCGCGATGTCGGGATCCGAATAGACCGACAGCGGATATTCGTAGGTTTCCTCGATCATGTCGGTGCTGTTGTCGCGGATGTGGCGGAACAGCTTTTCCGCGACCTGGCGATTATGTTCGGGGCTCAGATACATTCGACTCTCCGTGGGGGACGTCGCGGTCCCAGCGGGCCGGCGTGATTGACTTTACATATATATAGCATTGTAAATAGTAAAAACCTATATAAAAAGGGCTTTGCGAAAAATGTGACTTTACGCACCGGCATACCGGCAAAGCGAAGCGCGGGGAGAGTTATGGTCGACAGCCTGAATATGCCTTCGGTCCCGGTGCTGATCCGTGAGCGCGCGATGCGCGATCCGTCCGCACCGTTCATCACCGACGTGGCTGGCGGCACGATGACCGGCGGCGAATTTCACGACGCGGCGCTGCGCGTTGCCGACGCGATGGCGGCGCTCGGCGTCGAACCGGGCGAATGCGTCGCGACGATGCTCGACCCGTGCCTAACTGCTTATGCGGCTTGGATCGGGCTCAGCTGGCGCGGCGCGCTCGAGGTGCCGATCAACCCCGAATATAAAGGCAATCTGCTCGCCTATGCGCTGAACGATTGCCGCGCGCGGGTGCTGATCACCAGCAATGCCTGCGTCGATCAGGTGAATGCGATCCGCGACCGCCTCGGCACGCTCGAGCAGATCATCACGATCGACGACATGGCTTGCGCCAGCGACATCCCGGTCGCGACGCTGGCCTCCGTCGAGGCGCGGGCGCCGCGTATCGACCATGCCGAGCCGCAACTCGCTGACACCAACGCCGTCATCTACACCTCGGGCACCACCGGACCGTCGAAAGGCGTGCTCCAGGCGTGGGGTTCGATCCAGCAGGTCCAGCATAATTTCAGCGGCGAGGTGATCGATCCCGATCAGATCCCCGTCTATTATTCGCCTTGGCCGACCTTCCATTCGTCGGGGCGCGTCGGCTTCGTTTTCGCGGCGGTGCGTGGCGGGCATATGGTCTTCCGCAGCCGTTTTTCGGTCAGCCATTATTGGGCCGATGTGCGCGCGCATGGTTGCACCCACACCCAGCTGATGGGCATCGCGGGCTTCCTGATGAATGCCGAGCGGCGGCCCGACGACGCCGACAATCCGCTGTTATGGGTGCTGATGAACCCGGTGCTGCCCGACTATCGCGATTTCGAGGCGCGTTTCGGGGTCAGGGTTTGCACCGGATGGGGCATGACCGAAATCGGCTTTCCGCTGAATGCGTCGAACCTGCCCAATGCGCAGACCTGCGGCAAGCTGTCGCCGCTGTACGAGGTGCGGATCGTCGACAGCGAGGGACGCGACCTGCCCGACGGACAGGCGGGCGAATTGCTGATCCGGGGTAAGGCGCCCTTTCTGATCACCCAGGGCTATCTGAACAAGCCCGAGGCGAATGCCAAAGCGTCGCGCGACGGCTGGTATAAGACGGGCGATATCCTCCGCCGCGATGCCGACGGCTATTTCTATTTTCTCGACCGTGCCAATGATTACCTCCGTGTGCGCGGCAACAATGTCTCGTCGCTCGAACTCGAGGGCGAAGTGCGCGCGCATCCGGCGGTCGCCGAAGCCGCGGCGATCGCGGTGAAAGCTGCCGACGTCCCCGCGCTGCCCGGCAACGCGCGCGCCAGCGAGGACGAGATCAAGATCGCGGTGCAACTGAACAGTTCGGCGCCGCTCACCGAAAGCGATCTCGTCGATTATCTCGCCGAACGCTTGCCGCGCTACATGGTCCCGCGCTTCGTCGAGCTCGTCGCGGACCTGCCGCGCACCCCGACGGGCAAGATCCGCAAGGCCGGGCTGCGCGAGGCGCCCGTCAACGATGCGACCTGGGACCGGCTCAGCCGATCCGTTCCCGCCGCAACCTGATCCCCGCCGCCTCGCGATCCCAGGTGTCGGCGGTGACGCCGTCATCGCGCAGCGCATATTTCTGGATCTTTTGCGTCGGCGTGCGCGGCAGGTCGGGCATCAGCCGGAAATAGCGCGGCACCATATAATGGGGCAGGCGGGTGGCGAGGAAGTCGGTCAGCGCCATCAGGTCGATCGCGGCGCCGTCCGACGGCATGATGCACGCCATCACCTCATCCTCGGTCTTGTCGCTCGCGACCCCGATCACCGCGGCCTCCTTGACTCCGTCGAAGGCGCGGATTTCCTGTTCGACCTCATAGGCCGAGATATTCTCGCCGCGGCGGCGGATCGCGTCCTTGCGGCGGTCGACGAAGAAATAGTCGCCATCGGCGTCGCGGCGCAGCAGGTCGCCGGTGTGCAGCCAGCCGTTGCGCCAGGCCTCGGCGGTTGCCTCGGGATTCTTGTAGTAACCGCTGAACATCGTCCAGGGCTGGTCGCAGCGCAGGATCGCCTCGCCGACCGCGCCCTCGGGCACCTCGATATCATGTTCGTCGACCAGCCGAATGTGCTGCCCGGGGCGCAGCCGCCCGGCGACCCCGATCTTGTCGGGATTGAGGGGGCTCTGCACCGGATTGGCGAGCTCGGTCATGCTATAGGCGGCGAAGGCGCCGACCCCGAAACGCGCGGCAAAGGCCTTGACGTCGGCGGTGTAGGGAACCGCGCTCACCGATTTCAGGCTGTGGTTGCGATCGTCGTCCGAGGGCGGGGTGCTGAGCAGGAAGGGGATCATTGCGCCGAGCAGGGTGGTCGTGTTCGCGCCATGATCGCGGACGATCTGCCAGAACTGATCGGTCTTGAACGATTCGACGAGTACGACCGATCCCGCGTTCGACAGCTGGCCATAAAGGCAGCCGAAGCCGCCAGAATGGAAGATCGGCAGGTGCGCGAGATGGCGATAGTCGCGGCCGATCATCGCGGGCATCGCGGCGTGGTAGAAGGTCCACATATGCGCGTAGGAGCACATCACCGCCTTCGACGGGCCGGTGGTGCCCGAGGTGAAGATGATCGCCATATCGTCCCACGGCGCGATCGGCTGCGTGAGATCGCCCGCGCTGCCGGCTTCGCCCAGCATCGTCTCGTCATGGAGTTCGAGGCCCTCGATCGGCGCGGCGTCACCGCCGACGACGATGATCTTTTCTAGCATACCGCGCTCAACCTCGGCGAGGCGCGGCATCAGGTCGCGGTGGACCAGCCCGACCTTCGCGTCAGCAAGCCACAACACATGGCGGAGCAGGCTGCCGCGATAGGCGAGATTGGCGGGCACGAAAACGCCGCCCAGCATATGCGTGCCGAGCCAGGCGCGTACCGCGGCCTTGCCGTTGGGCAGCCAATTGAAGACATGGTCGCCCTGCTCGACGCCGAGCCGCTTGAGCGCCCCCGCGGCACGGTGCGCCTGATCGAGCGCCTCGGCAAAACTCCATTCGCTGCCGTCCTGAAAACGCATGTAGAGATCGTCCGGATGCTCGCGCGCCTGGCGCTCGAGCAGATGGCGGGTGACGGCCTGGTCGGGGGTGGGGAAGGGCATGTCGGACATCGGCGTGTTCCTGCTGTGGTCAGGCGAAGGGAAAAAGGGCGGCATCCTCGCGGCGCAGGCCGGGGCGGGCGTTGGCGAGGCGGAGCGAGGCCGCATAGCGTTCGGGCTGCGATCCGAAGCAGGTGGCGGGCAGCGGACCCGACAGCGCGCCGTCGCGGCCATAATAGCGGGTGATGTCCATGCGCTGGCCGCGCCCGACGAAGGCGCCGCGCTGGATCAGAAACAGGCGCTCGAAATCTTCTGCCGACAGCCGCTCGGCGGCCCAGCGCGCGAACCCATTGAGCAGCGGGGCACCGGAGTAAGCGGACGGGGCCGTGATGTGAAAATCACCGTCGATCACGATTTCGAGCACGAGCGTGCCATCCTGCAACAGCCGAACCGGCTGATAATCGGCGTCGGAATCGGGCAGGATGACGTCATGGCGGCGGTCGGCTCGCCCCTTCGCGATATGCACCGCCGCGAGGCGTAGCGTGTCGAACATATGCGTGCATTGCAGGGCCGGCTCGGTCTGCAACCATCTGGTCCGCAGGTCATCGACCAAGGGCAGGCCCGCGAGGCCGGTCATCTCGCCGCCTGCCTCCGCGCAACTGGATAGCGGGTGGCGCTCCCAGCGCCCCTCGACGGCGGTCAGCCTCTGGTCGTCGTGGTGGATCAGCAGCGCCAGCGCATGGAACGGGTCTTCCAGCACCGCCTCGACCCGATCGGGACCGAGCCGGCGAAAACGCGTCGTCCGGACAAAATAGCCGTCACCATAAGCGGGATTGGCGGCCATGCGGCGCGCCGGATCGTCGGTCATCGCTTGAGCGGGCCTCCCACGCTGCGCCGCGCGTCGATATCGCTGCGGCTACTTAATCGATTGATTAAATATCTGTGTCAGCTTGGGGAAGGGCCGTCAACCCAGCGATGGAGGTTTATCGGATTTCGCTGCCCGCGAGCAAAGGCTGGACGATGAAACGCCGGATGAAGCGGCGTTTCTCGGCATCGTCGATCTGCGGCGAGGCGACCTGCAGCATCAGCATCGCCTGCGCGCGCGCGAGCCAATAGATGCACTCGTCGATTTTCAGGTCGGTCGCAATCTCGCCGCGCGCCCGCGCCTGTTCGAACATGTTCGCCCACCAGGTGCGCTGCAATTGCTGCATCAGGCTGCTCGGCGAAATCACCGATTCCTGAAATTCGATGCTTTCGACCATGCGGCGAATATAGATGTTCTCGTTCGCCAGCCGGATGACGAGCAGCAGCGTATCGGACAGGAAATCAGCGAAATCGTCCGATCGCACCAGCCGCCGCCGTACCTCGCTGTTGACTCGCCAGGTTTCGCGCACCGAAATCTCGTCGAGGATCGCATCCTTGCTCGGATAATATTTATAGACGGTTGGACGCGACACTTTGGCGCGGCTCGCGATATTCTCGATCGTCGTCTTGCCGATCCCATATTGCTCGAAACAATCATAGGCAGCGCGCAGGATGCGCTCCTGCGTCGAATTATCGTCCGTCCGGGCTGATGCCGGGCCGCTGTCCATGCCTGATCTCCTGCCCCGACCGGGGAATGCTGCATCCGACCGTCGTAGCAAGGCTGGCATCGCGAACAAGTCGCAAATTCGTCATGCCGCTACTGGCAATTTCCGGATCATGACTTCCAGTCCGTCCATGATCGTCGTGCCCGAAATCGCCTCGACCGCTGCCTCGCCTACCGGGAGCAGCCAGTTGATGTTGCTGCCGCCCTGCGCATTGGCGTGCTGCCAGCCGCCATGATGGCCCCATCCATGCGGATAGCTGACGGTGCCGGGGCGCATATCCTCGGTGATCGCGACGGCGACGGCGACGGTGGCGGACCCGGTCGACAGCTCGACTGTCTCGCCATCGGACACGCCGAACCGCTCCGCATCTTCGGGGTGCATCAGCAGGTCGGGATGCTGGCTGCGCACGAGGCGCGGGACATTGTGCAGCCAGCTGTTGAGCGAGCGGATGTCGCGGTGCGTGATCAGGCGCAGCGTGTCGGACGGCGCGGGTGCCAGGCGCGCGAACTCGTCGGCGATCATCTCGTGCCACAGCTTCGCTCGGCCGCCGGGCCAGGCGATGCGCGGCCAGACGTCATAGGGATCGGGCAGGTCGACCATCACGCCGTGCGGAGCCGCGCGCAGCTTGTCGAAACTCCAGCCGTCGCGCGCGCCCATATCGTCGCCCGCGGGGCCGAGACGGAAGGCCTTGTCGAGATCGTCCATCGGTCGGCCATGGGTCGGCTTGCCCATCCGGGCCAGCAGGCCGTTGAAAATTTCCCATTCGGAGCGCGCTTCGCCGACCGGCGGGATCACGGCGTCGGTCACCTGCACGAACGGCCGGATCATCGATCCGAGTCCCGCCATCGGATAATCGTCGCGTTCGAAAAAGGTCGGCACCGGCAGGATATAATCGGCGTAGCGGTTGCTCTCGGTCTGGTAGAGGTCGAGCGCGACGATCAGGTCGAGCTGCTGCAGTGCATCGACCAGCGCCTGCCCGCCGGGCGCCGACATCACCATATTGCCGCCGGTCAGGATCATTGCGCGCACCTGGCCCTCGCCGGGCTCCAATATGTCGGCGGGCAGCATCGCCGAGGCGAGGAATTGCGCGACGCTGGGGAAATCGCCGACGCGGCTGCGCGTGTCGCCATAGCCGCCGGTCAACACCTTTTGCGATCCGCCGAGGATCGTGCGGCTGAAGATCGCGCCGCCCTGTCGCCCCAGCTTGCCGCCGAGCAGGTTGAGCGCGATCAGCAGGAAATTCTCGAGCGTCGCATGCGGCCCGCGGCACACGCCGAGCCGGCCATAAGCGACCGCCCGCGGCGTCGCGGCAAAGCTGCGTGCGAGTTCGGCGATCGTGTCGGCATCGACGCCAGCGCGCTCGGCGCAGTCGGCAAGATCGTGCGCGGCGACCGCGCGGGCAAGGTCGGTGAACCCCTCGGTATGCGCCGCGACATAGTCCGCGTCGTACAGCCCCTCGTCGATCAGGACGCCGAGCAGCCCGAGCAGCAGCCAGATGTCGCCGTTCGCGCGGACCGCGACATGCTGATAGCGGCGCGCGGTTTCGGTGCGGCGCGGATCGACCACGACGACGCGGCCACGCGCGGCGATGGCATCGAGATCGTGGCGCACGCGCGGCGACCAGAGCATCGATCCGTTCGAGACCAGCGGATTGGCGCCGAACATCAGCAGCATGTCGTTATGCGGCAGGTCGGGAATCTCGTAAGTCACCGCCGACCCGAAGGCGAGGTAACAGGCGGTCAGTCGCGCATTGGTGTCCTGCGACCCCGCGCCATAATATTTGGTGATGCCGAGCGCCTTGAGGAAAGCCTTCAGGCTGAACGACACGTCGATGCCGAAGGCGATCGGATTGCCCTTGTACGACGCGACCGCGTCGGGGCCGTGGGTGTCGATCACATGGGTGAGACGTGACGCGATATCGTCCAGCGCCTCGTCCCAGCCGACCGGCGCAAATTCGCCCGGACCGCCGACGCGTTTCATCGGGGTCAGAGTGCGATCGGGGTCATAGGTGACGTTGTGAAAGGTGATGCCTTTCAGGCAGACATGGCCCAAAGAATGCGGATTGTCCTTGTCGGGCTGGACATCGGTGATCCGCCCGGCCTCGACCTTTGCGGCGAGTCCGCAATGCGCCTCGCACAGCCGGCAGAAGGTGAAATGCACCCCATCCTCGCCGGGCGCGAGCCGCCTTGCCTGGCTGTCGATCATCGCCTGCTCCTCATAAATTTCACCCATTATCTATTATCATTTGATTATCGTCAAAATTGGTGCAAACCCGCCCGCAAGAGACAGTTTCTGCATCATTGGGCGAGGGTGAAAATGGACTTTACGAACGACTATACGCTGACCATCGACGGCGCGGCGGTCGATACCGCGGCGCGCGTCGACGTGATCAACCCCGCGACCGGAAAGGTTTTCGCATCGGCGCCCTGCGCGGGGCAGGCCGAGCTCGACCTGGCGGTCGCCGCGGCGACGCGCGCGCTGCCGGCGTGGAAGGCGCTGGGCTGGGAAGGGCGTCGCGACCTGCTGGTCAAGGCGGCGAAGGCGATCGAGCCGAAACTCGACCAGTTCACCGCGCTCTTCGTCGCCGAACAGGGCCGCCCGACCGCACTCGTCAAGGGCGAGGTGCAGATGGGCGCCTGGTGGCTGAAGTCGGTCGCGCGGCAAGACCTGCCCAACGAAATCGTCGAGGACAGCGACACGCGCCAGGTGATCGTCAAGCACGAACCGCTGGGCGTCGTCGCCGCGATCGTGCCGTGGAACTTCCCCTTCCTGCTCGCGATGTGGAAGATCGCCCCTGCGTTGCTGGCGGGCAACACGATGGTCCTGAAGCCGTCGCCCTACACCCCGCTCTGTTCGCTGAAGCTCGCCGAACTGTGGCGCGATATCCTGCCGGCCGGGGTCTATAACGTCATTTCGGGCGACGATGCGCTCGGTCCGTTGATGACCGCGCATCCGGGCTTTGCGAAGATCAGCTTCACTGGCTCGACCGCGACGGGCAAGCGCGTGATGGAGGCGGCGTCGCGCGACCTCAAGCGCATCACGCTCGAACTCGGCGGCAATGACGCGGCGATCGTCCTGCCCGACGTCGATGTGGCGGAGGTCGCGCCGAAGCTGTTCTTCGGCTCCTTCTACAACAGCGCGCAAGTCTGCATCGCGACCAAGCGCCTGTATATTCACGACGATATCTATGACGAGATGCTGGGTGCCTTTCATCGTCTCGCGAAAGAGGCCGTTGTCGGCGACGGGGCGCAGCAGGGAGTGCAGTACGGCCCGGTCCAGAACCGCGCGCAATATGACCGCGTCCGCGGCCTGATTGACGATGCGCGCGCCGAGGGGCTGACCTTGCTCCAGGGGGCCGATGTGCCCGAGAGCGACGGCTATTTCATCCCGATCACCCTCGTCGACAACCCGCCCGAAAATGCGGCGGTGGTGACCGAGGAGGCTTTCGGCCCGATCCTGCCGCTGCTGCGCTTCTCCGACATCGACGATGTCGTCGCACGGGCGAATAATTGCGACTATGGGCTGGCGGGGGCGGTGTGGTCGAAGGACATCGATGCGGCGGTCGCGGTCGCCGACCGGATGGAGACGGGGACCGTCTGGATCAACGACAATTTCCAGAACGGACCGCATATTCCTTTCGCTGGCGCGAAGCAGTCGGGCTTCGGGGTCGAGAACGGCGCCGAGGGCCTGCGCGAATTCACCTTTCCCAAGGTGATCTTCGTGCCGAAGAAACCGGCCTGACGGCGATCGGCGGGCCCGCTGCTCGATCAAGCGCCCGCCGACCCTAAAGCCCGACGATCCGGGCGAGATGCCAGTCGGCGTCTGCCCATAGGACTTCGATCGCCATCGCGCGCTTCACATAATGGCCGATCGCCAGCTCGTCGGTCATGCCCATGCCGCCGTGCAGTTGGATCGCCTGTTGCCCGACAGAGCGGCAGGCGCGCGCGACATTGACCATCGCACACGAAACAGCGCGGGCGCGGTCGGCGGGGGATTCGCCCAGCGCCTCTACCGCGAGCCACGCCGACGAGCGCGCGAGTTCGCATTCGAGATACATGTCGACCATGCGGTGCTGGAGCGCCTGAAAGCCCGCGATCGGCTGGCCGAACTGGCGCCGCTGGCCGGTGTAGGCGATCGTCTGTTCGAGCAGGCTGTCGAGCAGTCCGACCGCCTCGGCCGCGAGCAGCGCGAGCGCGCGGTCGCGGGCCTCTTCGAGCAGGTCGATGGCGGTGCCTTCGGGGCCGATCAGCGCGTCAGCCGCAAGGCTGTGGTTCTCGAAGATCAGGTCGGCGGCGGGGTGGCCGTCGATCGTCCGATAGGGCGACGGCCGGAGGCCTTCGGTCCTGGCGGAATCGACTTGAAACAGCGACACTCCCTCGTCGCCGGTGCGCGCGGCGACAAGGATGATATCGGCCTTAGGGGCCCAGCCGACCACCGCCTTGGTTCCGTCGAGACGCCAGCCGTCGCCGTCGCGCCGCGCGCGCGTTTCGATGCCTGCGAAATCATAACGGAGGCCCGGCTCGGCCCAAGCGAGTGTAGCCACCTTGTCGGCGGGCAGGGCAGTGGCGCCGCAATGATCCAGCAGCCACGCCGCCGTCGCCACCTCGGCGAAGGGCAAATGCGCCCGCGCACGTCCGATTTCCTCGGCGATGATGGAGCCTTGCTGCGCATCGACCAGCGCCGCACCTATGCGGAGGCGGTCGGCGAAATCGGGCCATCGCGGCGCGCCCTCCTTCACCAGAAAGGCGCGCACGGCGTCGTGAAGCATCGCCTGTTCGGCTTCGGACAGAGCGGCGCTCATCGCGCCATTCCCGCCAGCGAACGCCAGATGATATTCTTCTGCACCTCGGTCGATCCACCATAGATCGTCTGCGCGCGTTCGAAGAGATAGGATTGCACCGCAGCCGGGCCGAAGGGGCCAACTGCGGGTGTTGCCGCCGCCCAGTCGGCGCTATCGCGCTCGAGCATCGGCAGCCGGTGCCGCCCAGCGAGATCGATTCCGAGTTCGGTGATCGTCTGCGCGCATTCGGTACAGGCGATCTTGAGCGCCGCGGCGGTCGCCATCGATACCTCGCCGCGGAGCGCCCGCAGGATCGACGCCTCGATCGCTGCGAGCCGCGCCTCGACGCGGGCATGGGCCAGGCGGAAGGCCGGGTCGCGGTCCATCGTGCCGCCGCTGCGCGCGGGCAGCTTCGCGGCTTCCTCCAGCAGCTTCGCGAGGTCGCGTTTCTTCGACCCGATATGCGCGTAGGACAGGCGCTCGGTCTTGAGCAGGACATTGGCATAATGCCAGGCCTGCCCCTCGTCGCCGATACGGTTGGTGACGGGCACGCGGACATTGTCGAATTCGATACGGGCGAGTTCGTCCGACCCGTCGATCAGGCGGATCGGGTGGACCCGGATGCCCGGCAGGTCGAGCGGGGCGCAGATCAGCGAAATGCCCTGCTGCTTGCGCTCCTCGCGGCTGGTGCGCGCGAGGCAGAAGATCCAGTCGGCCCATAGCGCGCCTGAGGTCCAGATCTTCGTCCCGTTCAATATATAATCGTCGCCGTCGCGCACCGCCGAGAAGCGAAGCGAGGCGAGGTCCGACCCGGCCTCGGGTTCCGAATAGCCCTGCGCCCAGAAGCTGCGCGATTCGAGGATCGCGGGCAGCCATTCGGCCTTCTGCCGCTCAGATCCGAAGGCGGCAATGATCGGGCCGATATAGATGACCGCCATCGGGATGATGCCTGCGGCATGAGCGAATTCGAGTTCTTGGTCGAAAATGTAGCGCTCGATCGGCGTCCAACCGGTGCCGCCGACCGCACGCGGCCAGCCGACGCCGAGCCAGCCGCGTGCGTTGAGCGCGTGCTGCGCATCGACATGGTCTTCTTTCGTCAGCCGCTGCCCCGCCTTGTTCTTCGCGATGACGTGTGCGGGATAGTCGTGCGCGAAAAACGCGCGCACTTCGTTCTGAAAGGCCGTTTCTTCAGGGGCGAGCTTCAGCACATGATGATCCTGTCGACAGGGTGGGAGCGCGGGTCGCGGACCCACCCTAGAACATGGTCAGGATGCGCGGAAGGTGACCGGCAACGTCTTGAGCACCCGCGATTCCCCGACCGCGAAGTCGGGCTGGAAATCGGATCGGATCTGGAGGTCGGGCAGGCGATCGAAGATCGAGCGGATCATCATTTCGAGCAGCACCTTGGCGAAATGCTGGCCGATGCAGATATGCGCGCCGCCGCCAAAGCCGAGATGGTCGTGCTCGGTGCGCACTTCGCGGTCGAAACGGACCTCATTGGGGTCGGCGAAATGCTCCGGATCATGGTTCGCCGCTCCGTTCATCGCCATCACATAGTCGCCGGCCTTGAGCGGGCACCCCTCGAGCTCGGTGTCGCGCGTGACGGTGCGCCGCAGGCCCTGGATCGGCGAGGCATAGCGCACGAATTCCTGCAGCGCGGTCGGGAAGTCGATCTCGTTGTTCAGTAGGCGCGCGCGCTCTTCGGGATGTTCGATCAGATACCAGAGCGACATGCCCGCGACCGCGCTGGTCGTGTCGAGCCCGCCGAACAGCACCAAAGTCGCGATACCGACGATCTCGTCGTCGGTCAGCGCTTCGTCGCCGATCCGGGCGTCGATCAGCGTTTGCATCAGATCGTCCTCGGGCGGCGACTGGCGCCGCCGTGCGGCGAATTCGTAGAGATACTGGCTGAGTTCGAGACCATATTGGCCACAGGTTTCGGGATCCTCGACGCGCATCCGGGTCAGGAAATCGATTTTGAACGACAGCGTGTCCCAATCATCGCGCGGTACGCCGAGGAAGGGCATGATTACCGTCGCGAGCGTCGGGCGGACGAGCTGTTCCTGCAATTCGGCCTCGCCGGTCGGCGCGATCGCGTCGAGCAACTCGGTGATGATCGCCTCGAAACGCGGACGATATTTCTGGATGGCATCGGGCAGGAAGATCGGGTTGAGCAGCTTGCGCATCCGGGTTTGCTGCGGCGGATCGAGGTCGATCGGGTAGAGCGCCAGCGGCTGCTTAGGCAGCGCGGTGCCGTCGGCCGAGCTGAAGGTCCGGAAATCGTCGTAGACGCGGCGCGTCGCGGCATAGTTGGTCGTATACCAGAAACCGCCGAGCTGCTCCGACCGTGCGACCGGGCATCCCGTCTCGCGCACCTTGTCATAGAAATCATAGGGGCGCTGCATCAACGTGCGATCGTGCTGGCTGAACTCTTCTACCGCATAGTCTTTGACGTCCGCCATCGATCGATCCTCTCGCTGTGCCGCTTTGGGCCTTGTGCGAGGCAATTTCGATCAAATGGCAAGCCGTGTCAACCAATCGATTAATTGTTTTGCGCATCGATTGCACAGGAAATGGCGATTTATGGCGATTCTGGCGCATATCGGTCGACTTTACATTTTGAAGAATCTGGACAGTCGGCAAAAAGAGTGAAAGGTTCTAACCGATCAACTAACCGGAGCGAATCATGCGACCAGCGACGGGCGAGGACGGCGACCATGTGACCTTCTGCCGCATCTGCACGGCAGTGTGCGGGCTGGTGGCGACGGTCGAGGATGGCAAAGTCGTGCGCGCGCGGCCCGACCCCGACAATCCGTCGTCGCAGGGGCAAGCCTGCGTCAAGGGCATCGCCTATCATGGCGTGACGCACGACCCCGACCGGGTGACGCGGCCGATGAAGCGCGTCGCGCCGGGGCGGTTCGAGCCGGTAAGCTGGGACGAAGCGCTGGGCGATATCGCGGCGCGGCTGTCGGCGATCGTCGCCGAACATGGGCCCGACGCGGTCGCAAGCTACCAGGGCAATCCGCCGGCCTATGCGACCGATGGCATGACGGGTTTTCGCATGTTCCTGAAAGCGCTGGGCACCACCAAAATCTATGGCGCCGGGTCGCAGGACACCAATGCCCGCTTCACCGCCAACTGGATCCTCTATGGCAGCCCGCTGACGATCGACGTGCCCGACGTCAACAATGCCGATTTCATGCTCATCTTCGGCGCCAACCCGCTGATCTCGCACGGCTCGCTGATCTTCACCCCGCGCGTCCGGCAGCAGTTCGACGCGGTCGCGGCGCGCGGGGGCGTGGTGGTCGTCGATCCGCGGCGCAGCGAAACCGCGGCGCGCTACGAACATGTCGCGATCGAGCCCAATTCGGATTGCTGGCTGATGCTGGCGATGCTCAAGACGCTCGCCGACGAAGGGCTGGCCGACGAGGCGTTTCTGGCGGAGCGCTGCGCTGGGTGGCCCGAATTGCGGGTGGCGCTCGCGGGCATCGATTATGACGATGTCGCCCGGCGCACGGGGATCGCGGTCGAGGCGATCAAGGGTCTCGCGCGCCGCCTCACCGCCAGCCCGAAATCGGTCTGCTACGGCCGCGTCGGCATCTGCCGCGGGCCACATGCGACGCTCGCGAACTTCCTGCTCTCGGCGCTCAACATGGTCGGCGGAACATTTGGGCACGAGGGCGGCAGCACCTTCGCGACCCCGGTGCTGGCGGGCAGCGACCGCGCGACGACGGGCGGTTATGACGAGGTGCGCAGCCGCGTCGGAAATTTCCCCAGCGTGACGCAGTTCCTGCCCTCGGCGGTGATGCCCGACGATATTCTTGAGCCCGGGCCGGGCAGGGTCCGCGCCTTGCTCTCGCTCGGCGGCAATGTGCTGCTCGCGGCGCCGGGGGGCGAGCGGCTGCGGCGCGGGCTCGAACAGCTCGAGCTGTCGGTGTCGTTCGATCTTTATATCAACGAGGCCGGCTCCTACGCCGATTATGTGCTGCCGGGCCTGACCTTCTACGAGCGCGCCGACCTGCCGATGGTGCCGTTCATGAGCATGGTGCAGCCGTTCCTGCAATATGCCGAACCGGTGATCGCTCCGGTCGGCGAAGCGCGGAGCGAGTTCGATACCTTCTGCGAGATATTGGCGCGGATGGGGCTGCGGATGCCTGCCGCCTCGCCCGGTGAGGTCGCGGCGCAGGCAGCGGGCGGGCAGCTCCGCCCGCTCGAAGTGCTCGACGGTGCTATCCGGCAGGGGCCGGCGGGCCTGCATGGCGACTGGTCGATCGACAAGCTGCGCGACCATCCGCACGGGGTGATGCTCGACATTCCGATCCCCTGGGGCAATCAGGACAAGATCGCGCACGCCGACGGGAAAATTCATCTGTGGGACGATATGGTTGCCGCCGAGCTCGATCGGCTGTTCGCGACGGCACCGATCGAGGGGCTGAAACTGCTTTCGCGGCGCGACATGCGTTCGCACAATGGCTGGCTGCACAATGTCGACCGGCTGATCCGCTCGCAAAAGCCCACGCTGCATATTCACCCCGCCGATGCCGCCGAGCGTGGGTTGGTGGATGGCGATCGCGCGACCTTGTCGAACCGCTTCGGTGCGATCGAGGTCGAGGTAGAGGTCAGCGCCGACCATTTGCGCGGCACGGTATCTTATCCGCATTGCTTCGGGCATGGCACCGGCGGCTGGCAGCGCGCGAACCGGGCCGGGGGCGCGAACGTCAATATCCTGCTCGGGCACGGCCCCGATGTGGTCGAGGCGGTGTCGGGGACGACGCTGATGGACGGGATCGCGGTCGAGCTGACCGCGCTACAGCCGGCGTGAGCGCGGCACGCTCAGGGCGCGAGACCGCGCAGATAGATGTCGCAGACCATCTCAGCATATTTCTGCTTGATGCTGTCGTCGAGCCGCGCGACGCCGAGCGTCGAAGGGACCGAATAGCCCGCGTGGAAAATATGGTCGGCGGCGCCGACGAGGCAATAATAGAGCAGGCCGGGATCGACGTCCCTGAGAGCGCCTTCGCGCACCCCCTGCGCGACGATGTCGCGATAGACCTCGATCATCGGTTCGATGAAGATCTGCGCGACGCGCTTGCTCGCTCCGGGACTGCCGGACTCGACCATGTAATGGATCAGGCGGTTGATATAGGGCGAGCGAAAATAAGCGTTGATGATGCCGTTGATATGGATCTTCAGCTTCTTCTGGGCCGGGATATCCATCTCGCTCAGCGCCTTGAGCGCGGTCATCGCGGTTTCGGCATCGCGTTCAAGCACCGCGAGCAACAGTCCTTCCTTGTTGCCGAAATAATATTTGATCATCGCGCTGTTCACCGATGCGCGCTGCGAAATCTCGTTGAGCGAGACGTCGATGTTGCTCGCCTCGGACAGCAGTTGCGCGGTCGCGTTCAAAAGCGCTTCGGCCGATGCCGACCGTTCCTCGCGCCGCGCTGCCTTGATCGTCAAGCCGCTCTCTTTGTCCATGCCCATGTCCGCTATGTTCGCCCCGCCTATCGTTGGGACTCGGGAAGGAAGACTGTCAAGCCCTCCAGGTCGTCGGTCATCGCGATTTGGCAGGACAGGCGGCTGTTCGGTCGCGGGTCGTTGACGCAATCGAGCATCTCGCTTTCGTCGGCGCCGGCGGCTCCGACGCGCTCCAGCCATTCGGGGGCGACGTAGATGTGGCAGGTCGCACAGGCGCAGACGCCGCCGCAATCGGCCTCGATCCCCTCGACCATATTGTCGCGTGCGCCGCGCATGACCGAGTCCCCGACTTCGATCTCGACCGTCTCGACGGTGCCGTCGGCATTCTGGAAATTCACGCTTGGCATATGGTTTTCCCTGTCCCGGCCACCGTGGTTCAACCCACTTTCAATTGATCAATTAATATTACATGGTGACGGTGTCAACGAAGGCGCATATGAAGTACAAAATTAATTAGTCGATTGATGGAGAGTGCATGTCGGGCGAGGAAGCGGACTATATCGTCGTGGGCGGGGGCAGCGCGGGCTGCGTGCTGGCGGCGCGGCTGAGCGAGAATCCGGGCGTCCGCGTCGCGCTGGTCGAGGCTGGCGGCGAATCGACCGGACTGATGGTCCAGATGCCGGTCGGTTTCGCCAAGATGCTCGTCGACGACCGCTACGACTGGAAATATTGGCAGCTGCCCGACCCGTCGATCAACGGGCGGCGCTTCATCTGGTCGGGCGGGCGGATGCTCGGCGGCGGCAGTTCGATCAACGGGCAGGTCTATATCCGGGGCACCCGCGCCGATTTTGACGCATGGGAACGGCTCGGCGCGACCGGCTGGAATTTCGACGGCGTCTTTCCCTATTTCCTGCGCAGTGAGAGTTGGAGCGGTGCGCCGAACCAGAGTCATGGGTCGCAGGGGCCGCTGTCGGTGTCGCCGATGCGCGACCCGCATCCCTTGTGCGACCTGTTCCTGCGCGCGTGCGAGCAATATGGGCTGGCGCGGCTCGACGATTATAACGGCGGGCAGATGGAGGGCGCGTACCTCACGCAGGCGACGCAGCGCGACGGCTGGCGGTGCAGTACCGAGAAAGCCTATCTGCGTGACGCGCGCAAACGTCCCAATCTGATGACGGTCACCAACGCGCATGTCGAAACGATCCTGATCGAGAATGGCGAGGCGGTCGGTATCCGCTACCGCCAGGGCGGCGATGCCAAGATCCTCCGCGCGCGGCGCGAGGTGATCGTGTCGTCGGGTGCGATGGGGTCGCCTGCGCTGCTGCTCCGGTCGGGGATCGGTGCGGGCGATTATCTGCAATCGCGCGGCATCGCGGTGCACGCCGACCGGCCCGAGGTCGGCCATAACCTCCAGGAACATCCCGGCATCACGCAGAACAAGTTCGTCAGCGTGCCGACGCTCAACAGTCAGGTCGGGCCGCTCGACATGATCCGGCACCTGACCAAATTTTTCTGGAACAAGACCGGCCCGATGGGCGCGCCCGCGGTGCAGGCTATGGGCCTCGCGCGCACCCGCGACGGGCTCGACGAACCCGACGTCCAACTCCACTTCATGCCGCTCGCCTATAATGTCGAGCCCGAGACGGTGTCGTCCGCCGAGGCGGTGATGCCGAAGGAGCCGTGCATCAGCATCAACGTGTCGCTGACGCGGCCCAAGTCGCGCGGGCGCGTCGAACTGGGCGATGCGCTCGAGCCCGTGATCAATCATCAATTGCTCGGCGACCGCGCCGACGTCGATACGCTGATCGGCGCGATGAAGCTGGTCGACCGGTTGTTCGCGATGCCCGCGTTGAGCGCGATCACGCTGGGCGACCGTTCGCCCGACCCGGTGCCCACCGACGATGCGGGGTGGGAGGCCTATGTTCGCGCCAAGACGATGATCACCTATCACCCCGTCGGCAGCTGCCGCATGGGGTCGGACGCCGGCTCGGTGGTCGACCCCGAATGCCGCGTGCGCGGGGTCGGGCGGCTGCGCGTCGTCGATGCCTCGATCATGCCGCAGATCACCAGCGGCAACACCAATGCCGCGACGATCATGATCGGCGAGAAAGCCGCCGAACTGATCCGCACCACCGCATGAGCGCAGCCGCCGCCTATGATTTTCAGCATATTGCGGTCGAGCGCCCAGCGCCGGGCGTCGTGCTGCTCACATTGAACCGTCCCGAGCGGATGAATGCGACCAACGATGTGCTGCATAGCGAGTTGGTGCGGCTGCCCGCCGCCATCGATGCCGATCCCGGCGCGCGCGCGGCGGTGGTGACCGGGGCGGGGCGCGCCTTTTGCGTCGGCGGCGACTGGGCCGACATCGCGGGCCAAGGCAATGACTACGCCAACAAGATCCGGATGATGCGCGAAACGTCGCAGATCCTGACCGGACTGATCGAGATGCGCAAACCGCTCGTCTCCGCGATCAACGGTCCCGCAGCGGGGATCGGCCTCGCACTCGGGCTGCTCGCCGATATCTCGGTGGTCAATGAAGAGGCGAACCTGTCCGACGGGCATCTGCGCATCGGCCTCGCCGCGGGCGATCATGCCGCGATGGTCTGGCCGCTGCTCTGTTCGATGGCAAAGGCCAAGCGCTACCTGCTCACCGGCGACAAGCTGAACGGCCGCGAGGCCGAGCGGATCGGGCTCGTCTCCGACGCGGTGGCGCCCGCCGAGGTGTTGCCGCTCGCGCTGCGCTACGCCGCGACGCTGGCCGAGCGGTCGCCGCTTGCGGTCGAGCTCAGCAAGCGGGCGCTCAACCATTGGCTGCGCGGCGCGATGCCGATCTTCGAGGCATCGCTGGGCTATGAAATGGTGACCGCTTTCGACCCCGACCAGGCGGCGCATATGCCGCAAACGAGCTGAGGACCCCGACCATGACCACCGACCCGACGCTGATCGTCGCGACCCCCGCGCCGGGGGTGCTGCACCTGATCTTCAACCGCCCCGACGTGCATAATGCCTATGACACGCCGACCTTCACCGCCTTTGCCGAGCAGCTCGACCATGCCGCAACCGCCCCCGACATCCGCGCCATCGTCATCAGTGCGCGCGGGGGCAGGGCGTTCAGCGCAGGGTTCGATATCCACGAGATGGCGGGCTTCGATGCCGCCACGATGCGCCGCGCCTTCGAGACGCGCGACCCGGTGTTCGGCCGTGTCGCCGCGCACCCGTTGCCGATCATCGCCGCGATCGACGGCATCTGCTTCGGCGCGGGCGCGCTGCTCGCGCTCGCCTGCGACATGCGGATCGCGACCCCCGCTTTCCGCTTCAAGGTGACGGCGGTCGGCTATGGCTGCGCCAATGCAACCTGGTCGCTACCGCGCGCGGTCGGCGCGCCGCGCGCCAAGGCGATCTTGATGACCGGACAGGTGGTCGAGGCCGCGGAGGCCGAACGCATCGGGCTGGTGAACGAAATCGTCAACGCTTCCGAACTCGACGCGCGCGCGATCGCGTTGGCGTCCGCCATCGCTGCGCATCCGCCGCAGGGCATCGGCGGCATCAAGACGCTCGTTGACGGCAGCCTGACGCGCACGCCAATCGAAGGTTGGCAGGCTGAATATGACTGGATGATCGCGAGCATGACCGATGCTCCGGCCGGCGGCGAGACCTTCGGGAAATTCCTGTCCGAGCACGACGACCACAAACGCTGAACAGCAATATCAGGAGAAGACGATGATTGGCCAAGCGAACGCGCAGGTGGCGCATCCCGACCGGCTCTTTATCGGCGGGCGGTGGATTCCCGTCGAGGGCAGCGGTCGCTTCGCGGTGACCAATCCCGCGACCGAGGAAGTGTTCGGCGAAGTGGTCGCGGCGGGCGTCCCCGAAGTCGAACGCGCGGTCGCGGCGGCGCGCAAGGCGTTCGATGAAGGCCCCTGGCCGCGGATGTCGGCTGCCGAACGCGCGACCTATATGCGCGCCTTGTCGCAGGCGCTGCAGCGCCGCGGCGCCGCGCTCGACAGCGCCTGGATTTCGCAGGTCGGGGTGCCGATCTGGATGGCGCAGGGGTCGGGCGCGGGCACTGCGGGGCTGCTCGACTATTATGCCGGACTCGCCGAGACTTATCCGTTCGAGGATGTCCGCCCGTCGAATGGCATGATGTCGAAGGTTGCGGTGGTGGTGCGCGAACCCGTCGGCGTCGTCGCGGCAATCGCGCCGTGGAACGGTCCGCTCGCCTCGCTGCTGATCAAGCTGGCGCCAGCGCTCGCGACGGGCTGCACGGTGATCCTGAAACCGGCGCCCGAAACCCCGCTCGAGGCGTTCATGCTCGCCGAAGCTGCCGAGGAGGCGGGTTTCCCCGATGGCGTGATCAACCTGTTGCCCGCCGACCGCGAGGCGTCGGACCTGCTCGTCCGCCATCCGGGTGTCGACAAGGTCGCCTTCACCGGCTCGACCGAGGTCGGGCTGCATATCGCACAGGTTTGTGCGTCGCGCATGGCGCGCTTTACGATGGAACTCGGCGGCAAGTCGGCGGCAATCGTGCTCGACGACTTCGAGCCCGAGGCGATGGGACCCGCGCTTGCGTCGATGATCACCCTGCTCTGCGGCCAGGTGTGCATCAATTTCAGCCGCGTCCTTGTCCCGCGTGCGCGCAAGGACGCCTATGTCGAAAGCCTCGCAGCGGCGATGGCGGCGACCAGCATCGGCGATCCGCTCGATCCCGCGACGATGATGGGGCCGCTCGCAATGGCGCGGCACCATGCCAAAGTGTGCAGCTATTTCGACAAGGGCGTCGCAGAGGGCGCGCGCATCGCGACCGGTGGTCGCCGTCCGCCGGCGCTGAACAGCGGCTATTATGTCGAACCCACCGTGTTTGCCGACGCGACCAACGACATGGCGATCGCGCAGGAGGAAATCTTTGGCCCGGTTACCGCGGTCATTCCCTATGACAGCGTCGAGGAAGCGATCGCGATCGCCAACGACAGTCCGTTCGGCCTGTCGGGCGGCGTCTATACGCATGACACCGACCGCGCCTATGCGGTGGCGCGGGGCATCCGTACGGGGCATTTCACTCAGAACGGCCGCGATTTCGACCTGACCAATCCCTTCGGCGGCTTCAAGAAATCGGGCGTCGGTCGCGAGGGCGGGCCGGAGGGCATCGAGCCCTTTACCGAGGTCAAGACGATCTTCCTGCCGCAAGCGCCCGGCACGCTGGCATGAGCGCAGCCTACACCGCCGGCCTGTTCGACGTCGCGGGCAAGCGCGCGCTCGTGACCGGCGCGACATCGGGCATCGGCCGAATGATCGCGCGCGGATTGGCGCAGGCGGGGGTCGACGTGTGGGTCGTCGCGCGCGGCGCCGCCGACGTCGATGCCATCGTCGCCGAACTTGGCGGCAATGCGCAGGGCGTCGCGGCGGATATCGCAACCGACGACGGCATCGCACGGGCCGCCGAAGCACTTGGCGAGCGGCCGCTCCATATTCTCGTCAACAATGCCGGCACCGACCGCACCACGCCGCTCGACGCCGATGGGCGCGAGGATTTCGATGCGGTGCTGAACCTCAACCTGACCGCGCCTTTCCTGCTGACGCGCAAATTGCTGCCGCAACTCGAAAGCGGTGCAGCGCCGGGGGATCCGGCGCGGGTGATCAACATTGCGTCGATCGCCGCGCTGAACCCCGGGCATCTCGAAAATTTCGCCTATGCGTCGAGCAAGTCCGGCGTTGCGATGATGTCGCGTCACCTCGGCCGCCACCTCGCCAAGCGCAACATCAGCTGCAATGCGATCGCGCCGGGCCTCTTCCCCTCGCGGCTCACCGAGCAATTTCTTGGCATGGGTGCGGACGACGAGGTGCCCAAGGCCTTCGTCTCGCCACTGGGCGCGCGGGCAGGGGAAATGGACGATATCGCGGGCGCGGTGATCTACCTTTCGTCGCGCGCCGGCGCCTGGGTGACCGGCGTGCTGCTACCGGTGAGCGGCGGTATTTCGACCGTCAGTTGACAGGTGCCTGCGCTGGCTTTGGTGTGGGAAGCGGTCGCTTCCTCTTTTTGTCATCCCCGCGAAAGCGGGGACCCAGAGCGTGCGTAGGCTGAGCTTTCCCTGCGTTCCCGCTTTCGCGGGAATGACAAAGTAATAAGATACAGAGCGACCACGCCCACCCGAAACCGGCCGTTCGACGCAAAAACTCTTAATCGACCCCAAAGATCGCCGAACTGATCGTCGGTGCGCCGGGACCGCCGGCGAGCAGGCAGGTGCGCGCGTTCGGTACCGGGTTCGGGCTTTCGCCGCGCAGGCAGCGCACCGCCTCGACCGCCGTGACGAAACCATGGACGAAGCCATGCGCCAGATTGCCGCCCGATGTGTTGACCGGCAGCTTCCCGCTCGGCGCGATCAGATTTTCGAAGCGCACAACCTCTGCCACATTTTCGTATGTGCAAAAGCCATGGTCGATCAGCGACGCGATCCCCTGCGCGCTGAAATTCTCGTACAGCTGGACGACATCGATATCGGCCGGGGTCAGTCCCGCGGTGCCGTAGAGCCGGTCGCGGATCGCGCGGAAGCCGGCGGTCGGATAAAGTTCGGTCGCGTCATTCTCGAGCAGGTCGCCATAACCCGCCTCGGTCCCCTGCGCGACCGACAGCAATTTCACCGGTTTCTTCTTCAGGTCGCGCGCCATCTCGGTCGAGACGAGCAAGATCGCGCCCGCGCCGTCATTCTCACGGCTGCAATCGAACAGGTGGAACGGTTCGGCGATGATCCGCGAACCGCTATATTCCGTATGGTCGAAATCCTTGCCATAGGCGACCGCGTCGGGGTTGCGACTGCCGTGATAATAGGAGGCGCGGACGAGTTCTTCGCACAGCTCATAGGGCACGCCATGATATTCGAACATCCGCTGCGCGCGCATCGCGCAGACCTGCGCGGGGGCTAGAATGCCCGACGACACCATATGGTCGTTGAGATGATGCGCCATGACCGCCGCCGACAGCCGCCCGCTATTCCCTTCGACCAGCGCGCGAAACACGACGACGGCGCGCGCCTGTCCGGTCAGGATCGCCGACGCCGCGATACCAAAAGCTCCGGCGATGCCGCCGCCGCCGCCGCCCCACACCTGTGCTGACCAGTTGATCGCCTTGGTGCCGAGGTCGGGCATCAGCCGCACCGGCTCGTTCTTGTCGTCGCCATAGGAGACAAAGCCGTCGACATCCGCCGGGTCGAAACCCGCGTCCTCGCAGGCGTCGACGATCGCGCGGACCAGCACGCCGCGTTCGGGGGCGGGCGCAGTGCCGCGCTTGTACTGGCGATAACCGACGCCGGCGGCGGCCGTCAGGCCCGACAAATTGGGGGTCATGAAAGGCTCCAGCGCAGCGCGGGGATTTGGGCATCGCCAAAGGCGGTGCGCGCGATCGTTCCGGTGACAGGGGCGCCGATACGGAGGCCCGCTTCGTCACCTTCCAATACGCCGACGAGGCGGACCGGCACCGAATTCAGGGTGACGATCAAGGTCGAGAAGGGTTTGGCGAAGGCTTCGGTCCCGCCGAACGGGTGGTGGGTGCGGGTATAGGTGAAGACCTCGCCTTCGAGCGACTGTTGGGTCCATTCATGGTCCCAGCTGCCGCAGCTGCCGCAACGCCAAACTGCGGGCCAATGCCAGCGTCCGCAGCCCGTGCAGCGCGGCAGTTCAAGCCGCCCTTCGAGAAGCGCGTCCCAATAGCGCCCCTCGGCGCCGACCGGACCCGTTGCCGAATGATAGGTCATCCGCTCCTTGCCATCCTTTCCTGCCGCATCGCCTGCGCGGCCCTTGCTTCATTTATCTACTATATATAGATTTGATGGTAACGTGCAATGAGGAAGTGCGCGACGCGGATTTCGCATGGACGCACAGACGGATGGGGAGAGACGATGATGCTGCGAGTGACCTTCTGCCTCAAGCGCTTGCCGGGCCTGACGCGCGAGCAATTCCAGGACTATTGGCGGAACGAGCATGCGCCGCTGGTCAAGGACCATGCCGCGGCGCTCGGCATCCGAAAATATGTCCAGTCGCACAGCCTGACGCTCCCGGGCGCCTTTCCGCTCGCCGATGTGCGCGGCTCCTCGGGCCTCGATTTCGATGGCGTCGCGCAACTATGGTGGGACGATATGGCGAGCTTCGCCGCGGCCGGGTCGACCGAGGCGGGACGCGTCGCGGGCGCGCTGCTGCTCGCCGACGAGAGGAAATTCATCGACCTGCCCAATTCGCCGATCTTCCTGTCGGACGATTTTCACGTCATCGAATAGGCGGGCCGAAAGGAGCCTATTTCCAGCGTCCCGTCGCGGTCACGGGTTCGTCGCTCGCCATATGCGCCTCGGCCTGCTGCCGCGTCAGTTCGGCAAGCGGTTCGAGGATGGCCTTATCCTTGAGCGTGCCAATGCCCGCCGCATCGATGCCGAGCCAGTCGGCGATGACCTCTTCGCTTTGCTCGCCGCTCAGCGGGGCAGGGCGCAAGGTCGGTGCGGGCAGGTCGGCGGTCTTGACCACATAGGCGTCGCCGAACACATCCTCTTGCAACCAGGGATGATCCTCGATCCGGTAGAAACCGCGCTCAACATAATAGGGGAAATCCGGCAGTTCGGAGAGCCGCAGCATCGGGGCGGCAGCAATGCCCGCCGCCTGCAGCGTCTCCGCGGCGGCGTGTCGACTACGCCCCGCGAGCCAGGCGTCGATCGCCGTGTCGATCTCGCGGCGCGCGGCAAGCCGTTTGGCGGCGCTGTCGAAGGCCAGGCCTTCACCATAGCCGATCGTCTCGCACAACCGCGCCCAGTCGGCGTCGCTCTCGACGGTGATCACGCACCATTCGTCGTCGCCCGCGGCGCGATAGGCCGCCCACGGCCAGTCGGTGGCAGCGCCGCCCGCCGGCGTACCGCGCACGACGTCGGCGGCGAAATGGCCGATCATCACTTCGGATTGTGCGACCTTGGCTACGCCGCCCAGCCCGGTGCGCAGGCGACGGATCAGCAGCGCCGCGACCCCGATCGCACAGATGCGGCCCGCGACATGGTCGGGATAGACGGTGATCGAATCGCTGAAGCTCAAAGGATCGTCGGGGTAGCGCCAGGCGAGCGTCAGCCCGGTCGAGGCGCGAACCAGCGGGCCATAGCCCATCCGCCCGCTCCACGGCCCGGTGTCCCCGAAGGCCGAGCTTTCGGACAGGACGATCCGCGGGTTGATCGCGCGCAGATCGGCTTCGCCGAGGCCCAGCTTCTCCATCGTGCCGGGCTTGAAGTTCGAGCAGACGACGTCGGCTTGCCGGACCATGTCGAGGAATAGCGCGCGACCCTCGGTGCTGCGCAGGTCGATGCCCAGGCTGCGCTTGTTGCGGTGCCCGGCGGCGAAGCTGACCGACATGCCGTGCTCCAGATAGGATTGGCGGCTGCCGTCCGGAAAGGCCTGGCTCTCGATCTTGATGACGTCGGCGCCGAGGTCGCCGAGCAGCCGCGCGCCCTCGGCACCGACGACGATGACGCCGAGATCGAGCACTTTCAGGTCGCCAAAGGGAGCGAGGAGAGCCGCGCCGGCGACTGCGGGAAACTCAGCGCCCTCAGCAATCGGCAATGGCCCCATGCGGTCGCCGTCGATGGTCAGGAATCCATTGGGCAGCCGCGTCCCGTCGGCCAGCGTGGTGACCGCTTCGCGTACGGCGGCATGGTCGCTGTCCAGAAATTCGCCGAGCGTCAGCACCGACGCGATCGGTACGCCATAGTCCTGTCCTTCGCGTTCCAGATCGGCGCGGAGACGGTCGGCGAAGAAGCCCGCAATATGAGGGAGCAAGTCTGCTGAGGCATAGCGGTGCGACGTCCGGTCGAAATCGGGTGAGGCAAATTGCGCGGGCTCGCCCATCCACCGGAACATGCCGCGCCACTGGCGCTTGGCAAGCAGGCAGATGCGCACATAGCCGTCGGCGCAGCGCATGATCGGATATTGGAATCCCGCGCGTGGCCGGTCGCGCAGCAGCAGGCCGACCGGCTTGCCCATCGTCGCGCTGCCGTTGATGCCGAAGCCCGGATCGAGGCCCTGCACCGCCCCGTCGAGCGCCGCGAAGTCGAAATGCGCCCCTTTGCCGCCGCTGAGCGCGCGATAGAGCGCACCGAGCAGCGCGAAAACCGCCTGCGGGGCGGCGCATTGATAGGCGAGGTCGCCGGGCGGCAGCAGCGGCTCGCGCCCGCGAATGCCCGAACGCGACAGCACGGCGGACAGCGCATGGAGCACAGGACCGGTCGCGCGCCACTCCGCCAGCGGGCCGTCTTCGCCGAAATCGCTGACCGTCATGGTGATCAGGCCTGGGCGGGCGCGGCGGAGCGCGGCGAGATCGGCCCCCGACGCCCGGTCGGCGACAACGATCTGCGCGCGCTCGATGGCTGTCGCGGCCTCTGGACTGCCCAGATTGCCGGTGTGCACCCGCTTGCCGGCGTTGGCGACGACTGCCTCGGCGCTGGCGTCGGGCTCGGATGCGAAGCGATCGACCACGGCGCCCAGATCGGCCAGATAGCGTCCGATCATCGCCAGCGGCCCCTGGACGCTTTCGACGACGCGAATGCCGGACAGCGGCCGATCGGACATGAACTTACCCTTCTCTTCGATACGCCAGCGGACGCGAAGACGCTCCGCTGGCCGCGCCGGCGCTTGCCATATCTGCACCGGGAAGAAAAGTTAATTAATCGACTAATTCGTTTTGCCGCGCTCGTCTTTTATGATAGCGGCCACGCCACGGAGAGTTGCCGATGGACTTCACTTTCACCGACGATCAGCGTCAGTTGCGCGATGCGCTGCGCGGGTATCTTCAGCGCAACAATGGATTTTCGGTCCGTACGGCGAATGCGCGCAGCGCAGCCGGCTGGAGCGAATCGCTGTGGCGCGGGCTTGCGGACGACCTCGGCATATTGGGCGTGTTCGTGCTCGACGGCGCGGGCGGCATCGGCGGCGATGCGACCGACATGATGGTCGTGATGGAGGAGCTGGGCGCCAACCTGCTCGTCGAACCCTATTTTGAAACCGCAGTGATCGGCGCGTCGGCGCTCGGCGCCGCGCACAAGGCCGAGCTGGCGGCGATCGCCAGCGGCGACATGCGCCTTGCCTTTGCCTGGGCCGAGACCGCAACGCGCTTCGACCGCATGCCGCGCGATACCATTGCGCTGCGCACGACGGTCGGCTGGCGGCTCGATGGCCACAAGATCGTCGTGAGCGGGGCGCCGATGGCGACGCATTTCCTCGTTACCGCGCGCATCGGCGAGGAGCCGGCGCTGTTCCTCGTCGAAGCCGGCGCGGTCGGCATTTCGCAACAAGCATTTCCGACGATCGACGGCCGGCGCGCCGCCGATGTCGCCTTCGATGCCGTTGCGATCCCCGACAGCGCGCTCATCGCACGCGGCGCCGAGGCGATCGAGCGGCTGTGCGACGTCGCAACCGCGATGCTTGGTGCCGAGGCGCTTGGCGTGATGCGCGTGATGCTCGACGATACCATCGCCTTCACCAAGGAGCGCCGCCAGTTCGGGCAGGCGATCTCGACCTTTCAGGTCATCCAGCACCGCATGGTCGACATGTATATGCAGCTCGAACTCGCGACCTCGGCGGTGTACCGCGCGGTGCTCAGCCTCGACGCCGCGCCGGCCGACCGCGCCCGCGCCGTCTCCGCGATGAAGGTGACCATCGCCGACGCCTGCCGCTTTGTCGGCCAGAATGCAATCCAGCTCCACGGCGGCATGGGGATGACCGACGAGGTCGCGGTGACCCATTATTTCCGCCGCGCGACCGTGATCGAGAGCGAATTCGGCTCGGCCGACTGGCACCGCCGCCGCTTCGTCGCACTGTCGCGCGCGGCCTGAGGAGACAGCCGATGGACATCGCCTGGAGCGCCGACGAAATCGCCTTTCGCGACGAAGTGCGCGCCTTTCTTACCGACAAGCTGACCGACGATCTGCGCGCGAGCGGTGCCAATATGACCAGCGTCTACGCCGACCCGGATCATGCGCGCGCCTGGCAGGCGATCTTGCACGAAAAGGGTTGGGTCGCTCCGTCCTGGCCGGTCGAGCATGGCGGCACCGGCTGGAGCCTCGCGCAACGCTATATCTGGCAACGCGAGCGCATCGCCGCTGGCGCACCGCCGGTGTCGCCGATGGGGGTGCAGATGTGCGGCCCCGCGATCATCGGCCATGGCAGCGACGCGCAGAAGGCCCATTTTCTGCCGCGCATGCTATCGGGCGAGCATTTCTGGTGCCAGGGCTATTCCGAAACCGGGTCGGGCTCCGACCTCGCCAGCCTGCAATGCCGTGCCGAGGAGGATGGCGATCATCTGGTCGTCACCGGCCAGAAATTATGGAGCACCCACGCCCACGCCGCCAACTGGGGCTTTTTCCTCGTTCGCACCGCGACACTCGACCGGCCGCAAAAGGGCATCAGTTTCCTGTTGATCGACATGACCAGCCCCGGCGTCACCGTGGTGCCGACGGTCTCGCCCGCGGGCGAGAATATCCAGAACGAGATTTTCCTCGACGCCGTCCGCGTGCCCAAGGCGAATGTCGTGGGCGCGATCGGCGACGGGTGGACCGTCGCCAAATATCTGCTCGAATTCGAACGCGGCGGCGCGGCCTATGCACCGGGTTTGCAGATCGACCTCGACGAGATCGAGCAATTCGCCAGCGGCGCGCGCGGCGACGAGGGCGGACGCCTGATCGACGATGGCGCCTTCGCCGATGCGATCGCGCAGGCGCGGATCGACGTGCTGGCGCTCGAAATCTTCGAATTTCGCGCGATGAGCGACGCGGGGGCCGGTCGCTATCCGCATGCGATCCCGTCGCTGATGAAGATCCGCGGTACCGAATTGCAGCAGCGCATCACCGAACTGCGCCTGCTCGCCGCTGGCCGCTATGGCATGGCCTATCAGCCGCAGGCAGGGGTTTCCGCGGGGCCGGTCCATTTCCCGCACGCCGAGGGCGATTTCGCCGGCCCGCGCGAGGCCGCGATCGCGCCAATGCGCTACGTCAGCGAACGCGCGGCGTCGATCTACGCCGGGACGAATGAGATTCAGCGCAACATCATCGCCAAAATCATCGGCCTTTGAGCGATAACATGATTGGAGAGAAAGAATGACCGACACGCCCCCTGCCGTGCTTGCCGAACGCCGCGGCCATATTCTGATCCTGACAATCAACCGCCCCGAAGCGCGCAACGCCGTCAATGCCGCGGTCCACGCCGGGCTGGGCGAGGGACTCGAACAAGCCGAGGCCGATCCGGACATCCGCGCGGTGATCGTCACCGGCGCGGGTGACCAAGCCTTTTGCGCGGGCGCCGACCTGAAAGCCCTGTCGCGCGGCGAGCGGCTCGAACCCGAAGACAAGGCACAGCGCGCCTGGGGCTTCGCGGGTTTCGTGCAGCACCCGATCGGCAAGCCGATCATCGCGGCGGTCAACGGCTTCGCGCTCGGCGGCGGCACCGAACTCGCGCTGGCCTCCGACATCGTGATCGCCGCCGATCATGCGCAATTCGGGCTGCCCGAGGTCAAGCGCGGGATCATCGCGGCGGCGGGCGGTGCGTTTCGCATCGTCCAGCAATTGCCACGCAAGATCGCGATGCAGTTGTTGCTGACTGCCGAGCCGATTTCGGCGCAACGCGCGCTTGATCTCGGCCTCGCCAACGAAGTGGTGCCCCTGGACAAGCTCATGGACACCGCGCTCGACTTTGCCGAGCGCATCGCGGTCAACGCCCCTCTCGCGGTGCAGGCCAGCAAGCGCATCGCCATGGGTATCGCCGAGGGCCAGATCGCCAGCGACGCCGAGTTCTGGGAGGCGAACAAGCGCGAAACGCGTGTGGTCTTCACCTCCGAGGATTCGCGCGAAGGCCCGCGCGCCTTTGCCGAAAAACGCCAGCCCGTCTGGCAGGCTCGTTGAGGAAACAAAGCATGTCGGACGATAACAGCCCCATCATCGTCGGTGTCGGCCAGATCAACGACCGGCCGGAAAACCCCGCCGATGGTCGCGATCCCATTGTGTTGATGGCGGACGCGCTGCGGATCGCCGAAAGCGACGCTGGCGGGGCGTTGCTCGCCGACGCTGATTTTCTGGGGATCGTCCAGCAGATATCGTTCCGCGACATTCGGTATGCGCGGGAACCGCTGGCGAGCGAACTCGGCATTGCGCCCGCGACGATGATGCAAAGCGAAGGGCCGAACGGCGACAGCCCGGTCCTGCTCCTCAACGAAGCGGCCAACCGGATCGGGGCCGGCGCGTGCCGGATCGCGCTGGTGTGCGGCGCCGAGGCGCTGCGAACCGCGGCAGCAAGGGCGGCGGCGGAGGAGTCCGGCCGCCGCGTCGATGCGACGCGCGAAGCGGCGCAGCGGCGCGAGCCAAGCTATGCGCAGCAATATGGGCTGGTCGCGCCGGTCGATGTTTACCCTCTCTACGAAAATGCACTCCGCGCATCGCTGGGGCAAAGTTTCGCCGAGGCGCAGGCCGAAAGCGGGACGATCTGGTCGCTCTTTTCGGAGGTTGCGGCCGCCAATCCCCATGCATGGATCCGGAAACCGGTCAGCCCGGCTGACGTGACCACGCCGACCGAAAGCAACCGGCCGATCGCCTTTCCCTATAACAAGCTGATGGTCGCCAACGCCTCGGTCAACCAGGGCGCCGCCTTCATCGTGACGAGCGTCGGCGAGGCGCGCCGGCGCGGGATCGCCGAGGACCGCTGGATCTATGTCGGTAATGGTGCGGCGGCCCATGAACCGAACAGCCCGTTGCAGCGCGATCGCTACGACCATAGCGCGAGCATGGAGGTCTCAATCCGCCGCGCGCTCGCCTTGAACAAGGTCGATCCGTCCCAGCTCGATATGGTCGAATTGTACAGCTGTTTCCCCTGCATTCCCAAGCTGGCCCGCCGGATCATCGATTGGCCGGCCGAACGGCCGGCGACGGTCTTCGGTGGCCTGACCTTTGGTGGCGGGCCGATCGGCAACTATATGAGCCATGCCGTCGCGAGCATGACCGATCAGCTGCGTGCCGAGGGCGGGACGGGGCTGCTGTTCGCAAATGGCGGCTATGCGACGCACAATCACAGCATCGTGATCAGCAGCAAGCCGATCGCGGCGGCCTCCTTTCCCCGCAGTTACGATTATCAGGAGGAGGCCGACGCGATGCGCGATGCAATTCCGGCGCTGGCGCGCGATTATCTGGGTGACGCGACGATCGAAAGCTACACGATCCTCTATCGGCGCGACGGGATGCCAAAAGCAGGCGTGGTGGTTGCGCGGACACCGGGGGGCGAGCGGACGCTCGCGCATGTTCCGCCGAGCGAAGGCGACGTCCTGCGACGGCTCGCCGATGCGGATGCGGAGCCTGTGGGCGCGCCCGGCCGGATCGTCGAGGGCGCGGGGCTTCGGGAATGGCGCTTTGCATGATCGCGACGGGCGGGATTGACGGGCATTTGGCGCGTCGCAGCCTCTTGGCTGTTCAAAGCCGGGCAATGATGGCATCTGTCGGCCTAATGCCGATAGGGAAAGGGATAAGTTTGCCCGCCAGCCAAGCCAGGAAAAAAAAGGGGCCGGGGCGCCCGCTGACGCCGCTGATCACGCGCGAAACGGCGATACGGGTGTCGATCAACCTGCTCGATCGCAAGGGCCTCGACGCGCTGACCGTGCAGGCGGTGGCGCGCGAACTGAACGTTCAGGCGCCGTCGCTTTATTATCATTTCAAGAACCGCGACGAACTTCTCCACATGATGGCCCGGACCTTGCTGGTCGAGGTGGGGCAGGGGGAAAAGCCGGGGTCGTCGTGGGAGGAGCGGGCGATCGACCTCGCGGTTGCGACCCGCCGCGTGATGCTGAACCACGCGCACGCCGGACCGCTGATGCTGCGCTTCTTTCCGCGCGAGCTGATGCTCGGTGCCTATGAGCGCGGCCTGTCGGACTGTCCTTACCCGCCCGAGCATCATCTGGCGGTTCTCGAGGCGCTCGAAAAGCTGACCTATGGCAAGGCGCTCTTCGACGCGGCGGCCAAGGCGCACGACCATGCCGCTATGCCGACGGTCGATCCGGCGCGTTACCCGTTGCTTGCCGCAGCGATCGCCAAATCTCCGGTGTCCGACGAGGCGTTGTTCGTTGAGACGCTCGAGGTGCTGCTCGACGGTTTCAGATTTCGATACGGACAGAAGGGTAAAGCCATATGATCGAGGGCGGATGCAATTGTGGGGCGGTGCGCTACCGTGCCGACGGCGACCCGATCGTGGTGGCGCAATGCCACTGCACCAACTGTCGCCGGCAGTCGGGCAGCGCCTTCTCGGTCAACCTGCTCTTCAAGGGTGCCGCGGTCAGCCATGAAGGCGACCTGTCGGTCTATGAGGATGAGGACACATTCTCCGGCAACGCGGTGCTGCGCAAATTCTGTGGTCGTTGCGGGTCGCCGATCTTTTCGGAGCCGACCGACGGGAAGGGGCTTTTGATCGTCAAGGCCGGGACGCTCGACGATCCGGGGGCTTTCGCTCCGACGGTCAGCGTCTGGACGTCGACCGCGCTGCCGTGGGTGGTGTTGCCCGAAGGCCAATATGCGTTCGAAAAAAACGCCTGACCTGTTCGGTCACGCGGTGTAGCCGCCATCGACGACGATCTGCGTACCCGTCACGAAGCTGCTTTCGTCGGATAGCAGGAACAGGACAGCGCCAACGCTCTCCTCGGGCTGCGCGACGCGCCCGAGCGGGGTCAGTTTCGCGCCGCGTTCGAGGGCCTGGCTGTTTGTCGTCTCGGTCAGGAGGCGCGTCGCAAAAAATCCCGGGATCAGGACGTTGACGCGAATGCCACTGGGCGCGAGTTCCTTGGCGACCGCCCGCGACATTCCGATCACCGCCGCCTTCGCGGCCGAATAGGCGACCAGATTGGCATGGGCTTTCGTGCCCGCGGGCGATGCGACATTGACGATCGAGCCCCCGCCCGATGCCAGCATCGCGCGCGCCCCCTCGCGCATCCCGAAAAAGACGCCGTTCTGGTTGACCGCGACGACGCCGGCCCACTCTTCGTCGCTGATGTCGATCAGCGGGTGCGTGGCGCCGACCCCGGCGTTGTTCACGAGACCATCGATCCGGCCGAACCGCTTCACCGCGAATTCGACTGCAGCCTTCCAATCTTCGGGTTTCGTGACGTCGAGCGGTATGAAGTACGCCTTGCTGTCGAGCGATGCCTCGATCGCCGCCCCCGCGGCCCGATCCCGGCCACCGAAAATGACCTCGGCGCCCTCGCGCACCATGCCGCGGACCTGCGCTTCGCCCATCCCTCGGGTTCCGCCCGACAGAAGAATGATTTTCCCAGACAATCGGCCTGCCATCAATCTTCTCCCACCAGGTTTGCGCCACCGAAGCGATCCTCTGGACCATCCGGGTCTAATATCTATGATATATAGATATGTTCTCCCGATTACAATGGCAGAGGCGTTGGGGAAAAGGACGGCGGGGGGCGAACTGCCCCCAAGGAGGAGGCTTGGTCGGCTGGCCGGACTAATACCCGTCCTTCAGCAATGACTTGCGCCGGCTATCCTCATCCTTTCTCGCAAGGCCGAGAAAGTCCGCGCTATGCGCCGTGGCCGAAGCGCCCGACCCATCTATCAGCCAAGGCGTTGCCACCTCATGGCACGGATGCGCCAAGCTTGGCGCGAACGGCCTTTGAAAGTTCGGCGACGTAAAAGCCGCTGCGGCAGACGAACCAGATATGGCCGGTCTCTGGCACGAAACTGTTGATCGACATGCAGCTGTCGGTCTTGCTGGCGAGGGGACCGCGAGGGGAGGGGGCATCGATGGCTCCCGGATGGTAATAGGCCACTTCGTACGGGTGCGTCGGATCGCGGAGGTCGACGATCCGGACCCCCGAGCCCATGAAGCTGAACAGGCCGAGCGCCACGCCGCCCCAAGCATCGTCGACAACGGCATTATAATGGAGGCCGTAGGAGCCGGCGGCGTTCGCCTTGGCCCATGCCGGATCATTGAGGCAGCGGTCATTCGCCTCAAGCCGGAATTCGCCGACCATGCGCAGCGACTTTTCATCGGTCATATCGAAGATGCGCGGGAAGGCGGTGCAGCGGAGCTCATTCGCAGCCACCAGATACTGGCGGCCGCGGACGCGCAGCAGCGGCGCATGATGATCGCCTTGGCCGCGGATGTCGCTGGTGCCGACGAACCTGATCTTCGGCCATTCGGGGTTCGGCTTGCCGATCTGGGTGATGTCCCAGATGCTGGGCGCGGAATCGCCCTTGCGCGCCTCGATCATCGGCACGCTTCCGGCGCAGATCAGTCGCGTCTGGCCATCGTTGATCCACATGTCGTGGCGGCGCTGTGCCTTGCCGCCGGGAAGGACTAGCGGATATTCCCCCATATAAATGGGTCTTGCCGGATCGCTGATGTCGAGGACCATCAGGCCATCGGTGCCATATTCGCGGCTCGCATAGACCCGCATGCCATCGGGCGAGATCTTGGGCACATGGATGTTTGCGGGCCAGTAAAAGGTCGTGAGCAACTTCGGCGTGGTGCAGTCGCTGATATCGTAGATGTCGAGGGGAGCGGGGCCGGGCGGTCTGAGGCCGCCGCTATAGTCGCCCGCGACGAGCAGGTGGCGGGTGCCGGTGTCGATGACGTCCATCGTCTCCGATCCCCCGATCGCGCCCGGCGTGTCGAGCAGACCCACCGCCTTGGGTGCCTTGGGGTCGCTCGCGTCGATGACGGCGATTCCTTTGCGTTCACCGCCGCCGTAAACATAGGCGCACTGGCGCGATCGTTTGAGCATCGCATTGTCGCCGCGTCCCCACGGGTCGAGCTTGCCGACGATGCGCATGCCGCAGACGTAGGGCGTGGCGATGCGCCCGGCCTCGAGGTCGGCAAGCGGCGTCTCGCCCTGCATGCCGGGCTCGGGATTGTCGCCTGGACCGCACAGCGCCGTCGCGCGGCTCGGCGTTTTCGGGCCGCCCGACGGAGGGGGGGAGGCGCTGGCCGATGGTGTGGCGGCAAGCGCTGCGCACGCGGCAGCAGCGAGCAGCCGCGCGCGGCCACGAGGCAGCGATAGCCCTTGGGATCGATGAAGGGATTGCTTCCGGGTTCGGCCAGCATCGCTTCATATTTGTCGACATTATTATGCTGCCAGGGGTGGCCGCCGAACCAGACGTCGGGCTTGAGCGACAGCAGTTGCTCCCAGCCGTCGATCTGGTCTTTGACGATCCCGGGATATTCTTCGGGCACGAGCTTGGTGATTGCCCTCCTCGTCGAACATCGCTTTCCTTCCCCTGTTCCGGCCCCGTACGGTCGCGATGCGCAGTCGCCTTTTTGGGGTTTGGGCGCTGTCGAGCAACTTTTTGGGTCGCGGCTCCCTGAGGCGGCACAGATCCTGTGCGACATCTCGATGGGCACTATCATCCGTGCGAGCTTCTAAACCTCGGTGCACCTTCCAATCCGTGTTTGAAGCATCTCGATCGATTGCACGGCAAGGTCTATACCTCCGAACGGGAGCCATCGTCTCGTCGGCCAATGCGTCAGCGAACGGGCTACGGAGGCTTGGAACAAGCGGCCGACGAGAGGCGGGACCCCGGCATGTGGGCCTGCACCGATTGGAAGCGCATCGCTCGCTCGAAGCGCAAGACATTGCTCTCGAACCGCTGGACAGGATCGGCGCCGCCGCATCGAGCATGGATGGGCGTGAGTTAGAAGACGAGCGCATCGAAAAGCATCGCAATATCGTCGCAGCCAATGCCGAGCAGATCACCGCGGAGCCGTCAATATGGGAAGGTGGCGTTCGGACGCTAAAAGCCGGAAGCCCGGACGCATGGCGGGCCATCTCCGATGCCGCTGAAATGCGGCATCAAAACAAGAACATGATCGAAAATGCGAGAATTGGCGCCAAGAAATCGCAAAAAGCTGTGCGATGCACCGTGAGGACCGAGCCTCGCTGGAACCCTATGATCCGAATTGACCCGAACGGTGTTTCCTCGGTTCCTGAAGGCAAATTGGGCCATGGGCAGCTTCGTAGCGATCAAACTCTTGTGCCGACCGAGTTCGGTATTAAAACCGCGCCATGCGCTGTCCCCGCTCCCGTCGGACGCTGCCATGAGGGGCTACTTATCCCTTGGGGCCGCAGTCGCAGTGCGATCAGCGGACGCTGCGCCACGGTCGCACCGGTGACCGGCTTCGCGCGCTTGCCGTTTGAAAGGCAGAAATTGCTGGTCACGGCGACGCTGATGCTCGCCCTTGTCGCCTTGCTGCGCCGCTTTTTTCCCTTTCGCGCCATCGCCGCGCGGACGCGGCATCCGGACGCGCCCCATGCGGCCCCGGCGCGGCAAGAGGAATTGATCGCGGCGGTCCGCTGGGCGATCTGGGCGGCGGCCCGGCGCGTTCCCTGGCGCGCGCAATGTTTCGAGCAGGGCTTCGCCGCGCAATGGTTGCTGACGCGCCGGCATGTGCCGACCACCCTCCATTATGGCGTGGCCAACCGCGCCGACGAAGGCATGGTCGCGCATGTGTGGGTGCGCGCCGGGGATGTCGACGTCGTCGGTTGCAACGGGATCGACGAATTTACCGAGCTGGCGCGTTTTCCTCTGGCATCGGCGGATCGATCCACAGCCTGACATTCGCCATGTCGTGCTGACCGAGGACGGGAATGACCTGTCCGTCCTGTGGGTCGAGCATGGTTTCGAAGGCGTGGAACACCGCCGCCCAGGCCGAGGGCGGCGCTTCGGTCGACGGCCGGTTTTCATAAGCGGTGACGCCGTCCATATCGAGCGTGATCCACTGGACCAGGCCATTGGCCGGTTGCCCTGTCGAGCGCAGCGTCGCCTGCGCGCGGTCGCCGCTCCATGGGGCGGTCGAGGTGAAATCGAATGCGAACAGGTCGACGGCATCGCTTGCCAGCGTCAGGCCGCGACGATTGGTGGGGATACGGAAATTGGGTTCGCGCAGGTCGTCGAAGGCGGACAGATCGAAGCCCGACACCGTACCGATCGTCCTGGGAAAATCGGCGAGATGCGCGAGCGCGACGCGGATCGTGCCCTGTGCCGGAATGATGATCCCGCCCGGCTTGACGAGGCGCGCGATGGCATCTTCCATCGCGGGCAGGACCCCCTCGCCGAGCATTTCATTGCTGACGATTTCGGAGACGAGGATATCGACCGGGCCGCCCAGTTCGTTGACATCGACATCCTTCGAATGTTTGTCGATCACGGTGATCCGGTCAGCAAATCCGTTGCGTGCGACGATTTCGCGCGCTGTCATCGCCACCGCCGGTTCCATTTCGCAGGTGTAGACATGCGCCGCCCCGGCGCGGGCCGCCATCATCGCGAGCAATCCGCTGCCCGTCCCGATTTCGAGCACCCGGCTGCCCGGCGTCACCGCGCGTTGCAGCGCCTGGTCATAGGCGAGGTTGCGCGCCAGATCGGCGACGATGACGAAATGCCATTGCGGCACATCGGTGGTGATCACGTGGCGTGCGATCGTTCGCGCCGCCACATCGCCGTCGGGCAAGGCCAGCACCTGCGCCGCGATTTCGCCCGCACGCGATTTCCAGCCGTCGCTGCTGAACAACAGGGAAAGGGCGGCGAGCGCGGGGGCGTTGCCGTCGGCCTGGCGGACGAGGGCTTCAAACCCGTGCAATCGATCATCTTTGTTCATCGGCGCAATATATCGGGACGCGGCATCGCCACCAGCAAAAGTTGCGGCTTTACGCCGGGACGGTTGTCGGGAAGAAGAGCCGGTCATGGTGGAACCCAGCCTGGCAGGTCCGCTTCGGATCGGAATCGCGCGAACCGAGGTCGACGAGAGCGACGCGACGATCGCCGATATGCGCGCGGCGCTGCTGCGCGATGGCGCGGTGTCGTTCCGGCCGGCGTGGGACGACGGGCTGCTCGACACGCTGCTGCAACTGTGCCGGACCGCCGACTTCCTGCCCGAAACCATAGCGCGCGTGGGGGAGCGGACGTATGAGGGGGGCGATAAGGCGGGGCGGCTGCTGCGCTTCCTGCTCGAGCGGCCAAGCTTCCTCCTTTGGGCGCAGGCGATCGCCGGCTGTGAAACGCTGCATCATGTGACCGGCCTGATCGGCGAAATAGCGCCCGGGACGCAGCAGGGGCTCGACTGGCACGACGATCTGAACGACGGCGGATTGCGCCGGCTGGCGGTGACGGTTCACCTGAGCGATGCGCCCTGTGAGGGCGGCAGTTTCGAGATTCGCGAAAAGGGTTCGGGTCGCACGCTGTTCCGGCAGGATGCCCAACCCGCCGGAACGATGACGCTGTTTCGCATCGATCCGCAACTGCACCACCGCGTCACCCCGCTGACCGGCGGCGGACCGCGCCGGGTGTTCGGGGGCTGGCTCAGCCGATGACGGGCCGCAGCGCCGGCGCCAGATAGGCCGACCCGTCGAGGGTCAGATGCCCCTGATTGCGATACAGCAGCCGCCCGTCGATGGCGGCGGGGCAGCGGTCGTGCGGACACAGGCGGTCGAGCGGCGACCAGAGGCGCACATCGGGGCGCTGGGCCGCGATTTCGTCGAGGGCGCGATCGACCGCGGCGGCACGGCGCTCGATCGCGGCGCGCGGCTCGGCGCAGCTGTCGGCGCCTCGGCGGACCGTGCAGCGCAGGACGTCGCGGCTGTGCAGGGGCACGTCGCGCGCGATGATCACGCGCAGGCCCAGGCGTCGCGCGGCGTCGACGTCGGCGGCGAGCTGCCGCTCCCATCCGGCCTGCCGGGCGTCCCAGCCGCCCGCGAACAGCAGGGTGCGCAGATTGCGATGGCTCCGAAGACCGGCCAGTTCGGCGCGGACCCGATGTTCGAACGCCGCGCACGCCATCCAGCGCGGATCGCCCCGGCGGACACCAAGGGGCGAACCGCCCGGCGCGCAGCCCCCTTCGGTCCGCGTCAGGATGTGGATGCCCGCCTGCCGGCCCGCGAGGTCGAGCGCGTGGCCGAGCTGGGCGGCATGCGAATCGCCCCATAGCAACAGCGCCGGCCCGCCCGCCGGAGCGCCCGACGCGCAGGGCGCGGGATCGTTGCAAAAGGGAAAGTCGCGCACCGCGCCGCTGCGCGCCGTCCGATATTGCGCCATCAGCGATCCCGCCGGGCTCGGCCGGGCGGCCCAGACCCACAGCGCCGCGGCGAGCGCAAGGCCCGCGACGAGCAGCGCACCGCCGCTTGCGAGCGAGCGGGTGGTGTCGCCAAACCCCGCCACGCGCCGCTCGCGGATCGGCATTTCGACCCGGTGGTACATGATGATGGCGAGCAGCAGGGCGAGCAGGACGAGGCTGGTGTCGCGAACGACATGGATGCCGCCGCCCCATTGGATGCGGACGAAGGCCAGCAGTGGCCAGTGCCACAGATACCAGCCGTAGGAGACCTTGCCGAGACCGGCGATCCAGCGCTGCGACAGCAATCGCGGCACGACCCCGCGCGGGTCAGCGGCGCCGGCGGCGATCAGCGCGACACTGCCGACGACAGGCAGGGCGGCACGGAAGGAGGGAAAGGGGGTGTGGGCGTCATAGACGAGGATGGCGAGGAGGATCGCCGTGACCCCGAGCGGGGCGAGCCAGCGCGCTCGGGCGGCGGATAGCGGCGGGGCCATGGCGAGCAGGCAACCGGCGCCGAGCTCCCAGGCGCGGGCGGGCAGCAGGAAGAAGGCCGCGCGCGAAGGACCCTGCACGATCGCGAGGGCTAGTGAGGCCGCGACGGCGGCGATGAGGACAAGGCGCAGCGCGGGAAGGACAGGTCTGTTTCGCCGCCGTGCCAGCGCCGCGGTGCCGACGAACGCCAGCGGCCAGAGCAGGTAGAATTGTTCCTCCACGCCGAGCGTCCAGAGATGCTGGAGCGGGAGCAGCGTGCTGGCGGGCTCGAAATAGCCGGTCCCGACGGTCCAGAAATGGATATTGGCGGCAAAGAGCAGCGCCATGATCGCCGATCGGGCGAGCGCGACCTCTTCGTCGGGCAGCAGCCAGAGGAAGCCGGCCACCAGCGTCGCGGCGACCACCAGCAGCAGCGGGGGCAGCAGGCGCCGGACGCGCCGCGCGTAGAAATCGGCGAGGCCGATCCGTCCGTGCGCATCATATTCGTCCGCGAGCAGCCGCGTGATCAGAAAACCCGAAATTACGAAGAAAATGTCGACGCCGACAAATCCCCCGGCGGCGAAGGGCAGGTTGATGTGGCAGGCGACCACCGCCGATATCGCGATCCCGCGCAGGCCGTCGATATCGGCACGATATTCGGTGGTCCGCGCGATAGGGTTTCGCTCCAAGAAGATGCCGGGGATCGAGCGGACAGGATTGGCGGACTTGTCGCGCACTGTTATCGTCAGGTCAATTCCGACAAGATGTCGGTCGAATGCCAGACCGGGGATGCATGACGTGGACGGAGATGAGCGGCGTTTCGCCCCGAGCAAGGCAATGGTGTGGACCGACAATGGCGGCCCGATCCTGTTGTTCGACCAGGACCGGGGCAGCTATCACTCGCTCAACAAACAGGCGTCGGAAATGTGGCGGATGATCGCGGACGGCGCGAACCGCACGCAGATCGTCGCGGCGCTGGCGTCATCCTATGAAGCGCCGGAGGGCGTCCTCGCGGCCGATGTCGCCGATTTTCTGGACAGCGCGACGGCAAGCGGCCTGATCGTCGTTCGCGCATGAGCGGTATCGCCGGGCTGGTCTTTGTCGGCGGCCGGCCGGTCACGGCGGACATGCTGGACCGCCTGGCCGCCGCCACCCCGCACCTCGGGATCGACGGCGTCGGCCGCTGGCACGACGGCCCTGCGGGTTTCGTCCGCTTTGCGCTGCACACCACCCCCGAGGCGACAACCGAAGCGCAGCCGCACGCCGATCGGGCGTCGGGCGCGGTGATCCTGTTCGACGGGCGCCTCGATAATCGCGACGCGTTGCGCGAGGCGCTGGGGCCCGCCGATCCCGGTGCGGCGGCACCCGATTGCGTCATCGTACTGGCCGCGCATGGCCGTTTCGGCGACGAACTGCCGCAACGGCTGGTCGGCGACTATGCGCTGGCGATCTGGCAACCGGGCACGCGCCGCCTGTTCGCGGCGCGTTCGCCGGTCGGGATGCGCCCCTTTTTGTGGACGCGGCAGGATGGTTTTTTCGCCTTTGCGAGCGAGCCGTCGACGCTGATCCGCGGGCTCGGCTTGCCGAAGCGCCTGAACGAAGGCGCGCTCGGCGAGCATCTGGCGGCGCGTTTCGTGACCGATACGGAGACTTTGTGGGACGGCATATACCGCCTGCCGCCGGGACATGCGCTTTGCGTCGACGACGGCAGGGTGCGGAGCTGGTGCTGGAACGCGGGGCCGTTCGCGGACCATATGGACTTGTCCGAATCGGAACATGTCGAACAGTTTCGCACGCTGTTCGACCAGGCGCTGATCGCGACGACGCGGTCGGAGCGACCGGTCGCGGCGCAATTGTCGGGCGGCCTCGATTCATCGGCGGTCGTCTGCCGCATCGACCAGCTCGTCCGCGACGGGCGTATCGGGGCGATGGTCGAGGCGGTATCGGCGCGCTACCCCGGCGAAATCTGTGACGAAGGCGAATGGATCGCCGAGGTCGAGGCGCAATGCGGGATTCGATCGACCATGGTCGAAGGGGCACCGTTCGATGCGATGAAGGCAGCGACATGGTGCGCGCAGACGCTGCACCTGCCGCTGCGCCCCAACACGGCGGGGACGGTCGAGTCGGTGTGCCGCCATCTGAACGATCGCGGTCTGCGCGTCGGCCTGACCGGCGAGGGCGGCGACGACTGGCTGGCCGGATCGCGCGCGCACTGGCCCGACCTGTTCCGGCGCGGAAGATGGGGCGGCCTGGCAAGCGAAGCCGGGGCCGCCGGCGCGGGATGGGGCCGGCCGGTGCGCGCGACGCGGGCGATATTGGCCGGTGCGGTAGGACCGTTGCTGTCGCGATCGCGGCGCGAACGGCTGTTGCGCCCGCATCTCGATTTTTCCCAAGACACGCCGCCATGGCTTTCGGCCGACTGGGCCCGCCGGATCGACCTTGCGGATCGCTGGGCCGACGCGCCGCGCCCGCCGGCGCTCGGCTCCTTCTCGCAGACCCAGCGCTATCGCGTCTATTCGCTGGCGCGGCGGCACATCAACATGGACAATGTATTCAGCTATGCCGCGAGCCGGGGCATCGAGTTTCGCCATCCCTTTCACGATCTGCGGCTGACGCGTTTCCTGATGGGCGCGGCGGGCGACATGTTGCGGCGCGGCGACAGTAAGAAATATCTGCTGCGCGAAGCGATGCGCGACGTCCTGCCCGAAAGGATCCGGCAGCGGACCGACAAGGCCAATATTTCGGCCCCGATCATCGACGCGGTGACGCAAAGACTGGAAAAGCGCCCCTTTCGCGATATGCATGGGGTCCGCAACGGATGGGTCGATGCGGCTGTTCTCGAGCAAATCCAGGCCGAACATCTCGTCTGGCGCGGGGCGGGCGGCGGCGCGCCGCCCATGTCGGCCTATGCGGCGGTCTGGAACATGGTTGCGACCGACATGTGGCTTGAATATGCGTTCGAAAATGAACGCGGCGAATGAAGGACGATCCCGATGATGACAGAAACCAGCGTGGTGGCGCGTGTCGATACGATGGTGTCGTCGGAAGTCGATGGCGAGGTCGTCATCATGAGCATCGAGAGCGGCCATTTCTTTCGGCTGAACCATAGCGCGTCGCGCATCTGGGACCTGCTCGATACACCCAAGGACCTGGCGACCCTGTGCCGCCATCTGGGCGACCGGTTCGAAATGGATGCCGCCGCCGGGCAGGCGGACGTGGTCGAATTCGTGAGCGCGATGCAGGCGAAGGGGCTGTTGACGGTCAACTGACCGGCGGCGCGTCATGCCGTCCGGGCGGCGTGGTCCTGGAGGAATTGCAGCATCAGGGCGTCGCTGGCGCCGTTCGACTGGCGCCGCATCCGCTGTGGCCGGGGCACGGGGTTCGTCGCCCCCAGATCGACCAGCAGCGCACCGATGACGCCTTCGGGATCGGCGACCATATCCTCATAGGCGATCATCCGCGGCGCGATGCCATTGGCGGCGAAGAAGCGGCGCCAATGACCATGGCTGAACGCGCCGAAGGCGAGCAGAGCCATGATGCGATCATAATCATAGGCGGCCTGCCCCGAGGCGGGCCTGCCCTGCGATCCGTCGATCACGCGCCATATCCCGGTCTGCGTGGCGACCAGCGACGACACCGCCTGACGCAGGCCGTCGCGGCGATAGAGATAGACATAGTGCGGATTGGGCAGGATGGCCGTCAGCATCGCCGCCATCGCGCGATAATCCTCCGCCGGGACCGCGTCGGCGGGGCGTTCCAGTCGCGCCGGGTCGTGATCCGGCTGCGTTTCCAGAACGAGTTCGGCGATATCCTGCCAGAACATTTTGATCGACAAGGTGCCATTGGCGTCGGTGCGGTGGCGGTGCATCGCGGCGACGTAGCGATCGAGATCGGGCGTCTGCCACCGTTCGGCGAGGGTGGGACGAAATCCGCGATGCAGATATTCGAGCGGGCATCCCAGCCCGCCGGCAAAGGCGATGGCTTCGCCGAGCAGCGTGCTGCCCGATCGCGGATGGCTGGCGATGATCAGGCTTTTGCGCGGCGCACCGGCCCATGGCGCATAGTCGGCCGCGGCCAGCGAAAGGTCATATTGGGTCACGCCGCCCACCGATCGATCAGCGGCGCGACCGTGTCGACGACGGCGGGCAGCATGGCATAGGTCCGGGGGTAGGACAGGGCAAAGACGGGCACGTCCGTCGCGACCCGATTGAAGCGGCGCATCAGGTCGGCGTTTTCGACGGGGTCGCGCGGATTGAACGGGACGATCTGCGAGCAGATCATCACCAGCACCTCGGGTCCCGCCAGCGGTTCCAGCCGGATCGCGCTGTCGTCGGTTGCCGCCGACAGAAGAATGATGGCGTTCAGCGGCAGCGGAGCCGACGGACCCGCCGCAGGACGATAGGCATATTTTCCTTCATATCCCGCCATCGGCGACAGATGCGCGGCGGAAATATCCAGCCCGTCAACCGCATCCTGCCACAGCGACACGCCGGGCACGCCGCCCAGCGCCAGCGGGCGGTCGCCATCGTCGAGGATCGACATGTCGTCGCTGAAAATCCGCCAGCCCAGATTGCGCGCGAGGGCCGCGGTCGTCGTCGACTTGCCCGAGCTGGAGGCTCCAAGCAACAGCAAGGCACCGGCGTCGTCGCCCAGGGTCGCCGCGTGAATGGGCAGGCGGCCGTGCAAATAGCAAAGTTTGGGGAGGATGCGGCGCACCAGGATTTCGGCAAGCAGCGGCAGATCCGATGGCTGCGGACAATGACAGACCAGCCGCCGCCCCGTCGCATCGACACGGACGCCGGTCGCGCGATGGCGGAAAATCCAGTCCAGCCCGAAGCAATGGAGCGCCAGACCATAGCGGCCGACCGACTGATGGATCAGGCGCCCGTCGGGCAGCTCGTCGAACGACAGTTCGATATGGATGTCGGCGACGGCGCGAGCGTTGGCGGCCGGCGGCGCTACCAGAAAAGGCAGGGGGAATGACGACGATAGGCGCAGGCCGCCGAACGCATATGAAGATGCGGTGCCGGCGGGTCGTGCCGAGTCCGCGAGCCGGCTGGGGCGGTCAAAAGACAATCCTCTGTCCAGAGTCTTGCGTGCGGCTCAGCTCAGGTTGTTGATCCCGTCGCCGATGCGGTAGCTGATCCCGCGCGCAACCGTCACCGGCTGAAAATCGACGATTTCGGGCTTGATCCACGCTTCCCGGGCGCCAGCCACGCCATCGTTCGCGTCGTGAAGAATATCTGCGATTTCCTTATCGGCCATGTCGTTTCCCCTGCTGACCTCGACGAGCATAAGCGAGCCTTGCCCCGTGCACAAGCGGTGGCCGACCGACTGATGGGCCAAGCGCCCGTCGCGCAGGTTACCGAACGACGGCTCGATATGGATATCGGTGACAGCGCGAGCATTGGTAAGCCGGCAACGCTACCAGAAAAGGCTCGCGAAATGACAACGACAAGCGCAGGCTGCCGAATTCACAAGAGCATGCGGTCGCCGGTCGATCGCAGACGGCCCGCGAGCAGGCGGGATCGGTCAAAACACAAGCCCCTGTCCAGGGCTTTGGTGCGGCTCAGCTCAGGTTGCTGATGCCGTCGCCGATGCGGTAGCTGATCCCGCGCGCAACCGTCACCGGCTGAAAATCTGCGATTTCCGGCTTGATCCACGCTTCCTTCGCACTCGCCAAGACTTCGTTCGTGTTGTGAACAATGTCTGCAGTTTTTTTGTCGGACATGCCGTTTCCCCTAGTGAACTCGCTTACCATAAGCGGGGATTGCCGGGTGCACAAGCGATTACGCCAGTTACAAACTATGACGGATCGTTGATTGTTCGGGGTTGCGGTTCGGCTGCCCCGAACCGTGATCTGTGCTTCAGAGAATTTTCTGCATCATCATCAATCGCCAGAACCTAGGCGAGTCCCAATTGGCGACTATCGAACCATGGTCTACCGTCGCATTGCCAAGAGGGTTCCGTCTCGTAGGGCCCCTCCTTAAGCTGCCACGGCGCGTGTTGGACGGAATCGTCTGACGAGCCGATCTGTGCCATTGGATGTTGGGTTTTTCAGCGGCGCCTGGTCCTCGATGGTGCGGGCGGAAACGGCAGCTATGGCCATTCACCTTCCCGAAACCTGCCAGTCCGTGAACGGCCATTAGCATCAACGCTACTTCCCTCGAACACGCGACGAGATGCTGATTGCAGATTCTGATTGCAGTAGCGAGCAAAGAAGGACCGACCTATTCTGGACTGGCCTGGCGCAACCAATTCCTTCCGCGCGTCAACCGACCGATTCCGGGATTAAAGCTGTTGGTGGGGTCGAGTTCTTGAAAATGCCTCTCAAGCGTTTCCTCGGCATGGTAGAGATGGCCGACGCCGTGCTCTGCGGGATATTTGGCACCACGAGCATTGTGAAAAGTAAGGAGCTGCTCTTCTAGGCTTTCAAGGTTGCAGCCTGCAATGGCGACATAATCCTGGTGGAAGACGTGACAGAAAAAATGTCCGTAAGAGAGGCTTTGCGCGATTTGCCTTGCCAGTTCGGGCGGCAAGGTCTCGGCCCAGTCCTGCTTATCACGGGGAAGCGCAATATCGAGCGAGACAAGTCCCGCCGAGGTTTTTGGATTGAGTGCGCGATATCGGATGGCCGCACCCGCCGCTACGAAGCGATGGAGAAAAGCGTCCTCGCCTTCGGCGGGCGAGCAGATCAGATATTCGGCGGCGAGGCCGGGGATCGTGCTACCGAGATATGTTGCCATCTCGGCGGTCGTTTCGTCCGCGGTGCGGATCAGCAGATGATGCTCATAGCGGTCGCGAAGCTGCCGAAGACGTTTCGGGAGATGGTTCGGGAGGAGGGAGGCGATCGCATGGAGCAGCCGGTCGGCGAGATTGGCCGGGATCAGGGGCAAGCTTGCCGTTGCCCGGTCGATCCACTCTTTCATTCGGTTGATGAGCGGCAGCCGGCGCGTTCCCAGCAGCCGTATAGCAAGGAACATGTCCTTGCCGTGGCTCGCGGCAAGATCGAAAGTGCCGCGGTGCATATATTCGGCCGAGATTGGAAGCGTGGCGAAGGTTGAGAGAATGTCGCGGCGGATCTTCGTCAGGTCAGCGGGATCGTTGGTGCCGATGTAGAAGACCTGCGTGCTCTCCGCCCTGGGAAAGGTGTCCGTCCGCACCGCAAACACGGCGAGATGTCCCGCGCTGCCCGATGCCTCGTGCAGAAAGGACGGGTCGGCGTTGTAGCGTGCAGGGGTCGGTTCGTCGACGCGCCGCACTCGGTCCTCATAGTCGATCGCGGCTTCGGGCGGCGGCGCAACGATCGTCCCGCGATCGAAGCGGCCGGCCTCGAGAGCGGCGAGCATGTCCTCGGGGCCGGCGGGCAATTCAATGCCGAGGTGATTGACCAGTTCGAGCGCACCCGACGCGCCGCGCCGCGCGAACAGGGCGTGCCGCGTGAAGGCGGGACCGCGCTTGATGAGCGCGCCGCCGCTATTGTTGCAGATGCCCCCGATCACCGAGGCGCCGAGGCAGGAGGAGCCGATCACCGAATGGGGCTCGCGGCCCAGCGGGGCCAGTATCCGCTCGAGCTGGTCGAGCGTTGCGCCCGGCAGGCTGATGGCCTCGCGCCCGCCATCGATGAGATGGGCAGTCCGCAGCCTTCGCGCGCTGACAAGGACCACCGGCCGGTCGTAATCGCCGAACGGCGTCGAACCCCCGGTCAGTCCGGTATTGGCCGCTTGCATGATCACGATCGCGTCGGCGTCGGTGCAGGTCCTGAGGACGCGCCAGAGTTCCACGAGCGTCCCGGGGCTCACTGCCGCCAAGGCTGTGCCTTCGCCGAAGCGATACCCCTTGGTGAAGCGCCGCATCGCCGCCGCGCGCGTGACGACATATCGTCGGCCGACGATCTCAATCAGGCGCCTTGCGAGGTCGGCGTTCGCCATCGCGTCTCAACCGGCCCGCACCATGACCCGCTTGATCGAAACCGCCTGGTTGGTGCGCAGATACTCGGGTGGCTCGACGACTTCGAGCGTGTCGAAGCGGTTGACGAAGGCCGCGATGGCGATGCGCAGCTGCAGGCGGGCCACCATATTGCCCACGCACATATGCTCGCCGTGCCCGAAAGTCAGATGCTTGCGCGCCTCGGGTCGCTCGATGTCGAACCGGTCGGGATCGGGGAAAACGCTCTCGTCACGGTTGGCGGCCGAATACCACATCACGACCTTTTCACCCTTTGCGATTTTCTGCCCCGCGATTTCGGTATCGGCTGTGGCGGTCCGCCGGAATAGCGGCACGACCGTCGTATAACGCAATATCTCTTCGATGGCATTGCCGATCAATTCGGGCTTTCCGCGCAGCCGCGTGAGCTGATCCGGATGGCGGTAGAGTTCGAGCAGTCCCGAGGTGGTCGTGTTGCGCGTCGTCCGGTGGCCCGCCACGATCATGAGCGAGAAGAGGCTTTCGACCGAATAGGGGCGCAAAGGACGGTCGGTCTTGGCGAGCGCTTCATGCGCTGCGCTGAGCAGGTCGTTGCCCGGCTCGGTCCGCTTTCGCTCGAACAGGTCCATTCCATATTTATAGACCTTGGCGTGGGTCGCCGCCACTTCATCGGCAAGTTCGGGGTCGCCGACCGCAGCGAGTTTGTCGCCCCATTCGACCACCATGTCGCGATCCTCGTCGGGCACTCCGAGAAGGTGGCACATGGTTGCCGCAGGCGTGACCGCAGAAAATTCTGAGACCAGATCGAAACTCTCGCCTGCCTGGATCGTGTCGAGCAGTCCCGATATCCGCTCGGTCACCGCTGGCTCGAGGCGCTTGCTGGCCGGGCCGGCGAGATAGGGCATGACGAGCGAGCGATAGGTGCGATGGTCGGGCGGGTCCATGTTGACCATGTTCGCACGCCGGATGGCAAGCGTCTCGGGCGTGAGGTGCTGGCGGCGGCTCTCGTCGAAGGACAGCAAGGCCCCCGCGCCGATCTCCGAAGAGAAGAGTTCGGGATTCTTGCTCACGGCCTGAACATCGGCGTGGCGCGTTAAAACCCAGAAACCCGGCTCGTTCTGCTCATCCTCGGGATGCCAGAATATGGGGGCGGCCTTGCGTAGCGCACGCACATCCTCGGCAGGCGTCCCGCCGAGATAGAGGTCGTGACGCTTGAGGTCGATCCTGAGGTCGACGTCGAACAGCGGCGCGTGAACCGGCCCCGGCGTCGTTTTTTGCCCCGCATAGGGATCGAGCAGGGCGCTCCCTTCTTGCATCAATCATCTCCCAATAATTTCATATCAGGTATCCTTGATACGGGTCTTGGTCAACATGTCTGAGATATACTGACATTAAACAGCGCATAATATGGATTACGCAATGCTTGACATGTCATCGACTCCGAGTAATCAAGGATGCTAGATTGTGCGCGTCACCCGACGTAGCATGGCGAACATGGGAGAGGGATATGCTCGAGGAGCTGATTCAAGCGCCGCGTTTGTACCAAGGTCGGGCGCGGATGCTCGCGCACTGCGCGCTCGCGGCGCTGGCGGCGGGGGCCACTGCGCCGGCGACTGTTCATGCGCAGCAAACCGGCGCCGACGCGGCCGACGCGGCATCGGAAGGTCCTGCGCTGACCGAAATCATCGTCACAGCGCAAAAGCGCGCGCAGAGCCTCCAGGACGTGCCGGTGTCGGTGCAGGCGGTGAGCGGCGAATCTCTTGTCAACCAGGGCACCACCGGGCTTGAAGCGCTTTCGACGTCGGTTCCGACACTCCACATCAGCTACGGCGGGCTCAGCGAGCAATTGTTCGTCCGCGGCGTGGGCTCGGGATCGAGCGCCGCCTTCGAACAGTCGGTCGGCCTGTTTCAGGACGGTATTTCGATGGGCGTCGCCCGCCTGTCGCGTCTCGCCTTCCTCGACACGGAGCAGGTCGAAATTCTGAAAGGGCCGCAGAGCACGCTGTTCGGCAAGAGCACGATCGGTGGCGCGATCAACATCACGTCGGGCCAGCCGCGCTTTACCCTGGAGGGGCAGGCGGTCGGCTTGGTCGATATCGACGGGGGAACGCGTCGTTCGCTCGAAGGCTATGTGACCGGGCCGTTGAGCGACCGGGTCGCTGCGCGCCTTGCGGTCAAGGCGTCGACGTCCGACGGCGCCTTCTTCAACAGCTACACCGACAAACGCGCGCCCGAGGAGAAGAGCATCTCCGGGCGCTTCAGCCTGCTTGCCAATCCGACCGACAATCTCGAACTCTTCGCATCGGTGCAGGCGAGCCGCGCGACCAGCTTCGGTCGCTCCGCACAGATTGGCTTCGTCGATACGCGTTTCGCCAATGTGAACAGCTTTGTCGCACAGGTGCGCGCACTCGACGCCGATGAAGATTTTACTGCGAGTCGATTCCGCTCGGCCGGTCGCAATCCGAACGCCTGCGACGAATGCGGAAAGGATCGCGCCGTCATCGGAACTTTCCGGGCAACGCTCGATGTCGACTTTGCCAAGATCGTCTCGCTAACCGGCTATATCGATAGCAAATGGCGCGAGCAGATCGATGCCGACGCGACGCCGCTGCCGATCGTCAACACGTTCCTCAATCAGTCGACCAAGCAGTTCAGCCAGGAATTGCGCATCGAATCCGATCCGAACCAGCGCTTCACCTATATCGGCGGTATCTACTTCCAGAACATGCAGATCGACTCGATCGATTCCTGCAGCGACTTCGACCTGGGGGTGCTGGGACGCACGACCAGGATCAGGGGCTGCACGACCACCTATCGCGACGAGTCCACGATGGGCGTGTTTGCCCAAGGCACATTCGAGTTCGCGCCCGGCTTCCGCCTCACCGCAGGCGGACGCTATCAGACCTCGGATCGCAACATCCACAACATCCGCGTCGTTCCGGCCCCGGGCACGGGGACGACGCCCAGCACCGACCCGGTCGTGCTCGCCACAGCCGCCGCGGTCCTCGGGCAGCGTCCTTTCGACGTGAAGCGTTCCTCGGGCGAAAGCAAGTTCACGCCCTCGGTCTCGATCGAGTGGGAGCCGTACAAGGGCGGTCTTCTCTACGGAAGCTACCGGACCGGCTTCAAGCAAGGCGGCTTCGATTCATCAATCGCGACCTTCTCCGACGCCACATATCAATTTCTGCCCGAGACGGCCGAATCCTTCGAGCTTGGCTATAAGACCAGCCTGTTCGGCAGGCGGGGGCGCCTCAATGTCAGCGCCTTTTCGAGCACCTTCAACGATCTTCAGCTGAGTTCCTTCAATGGCGTCGGCTTTACGGTTCGTAACGCCGCAAAGGCCCGGAGTCGCGGCGTCGAGGCCGAGGCGGAATTCGCGGTCGTCGACGGTGTCACCATCGGCGGCAACCTGGCCTATCTCGATGCCTATTATGTCTCCTACCTCAATGCGCCTTGCTATGCGAACCAGACCGCGGCGCTGGGGTGCGTGACGACGGGTGGATCGCGCGGTCAGGATCTGAGCGGACATACGCTGGCCTATTCTCCGAACTGGTCGGGATCGCTCTTCGTCAATCTGCGCCAGCCTGTGGGCGGCGGCCTGGTCGCAATAGCCGATGGCCGCGTCTCGGCGCGGACCAGCCAGGAATATGGGCCGGACGGCGATCCGAACCGTATCACGGGCGGGGTCGCCCTCTACGACCTGCGCATTGGTGTCGGAGATGCCGACGGACGCTGGGAACTGGCCTTGGTCGGCAAGAATCTCACCAACGAATATGTGCCGAGCTTCGGTTTCAACGTTCCGCTCGTCGCCGGCGCTTATACGGTTCAGGTCGACCAGCCCCGCGTCATCGCCGTGCAAGCAAAGGCCCGCTTCTGATTGCGGGGCGGCGCGGCGCGCGCCGCCCCGCGCCGCCTCTCTCCCTGTCGGACGGTCCCATGTATCTGACTCAATGCCTGCACAGAATGGTACAGCGAACGCCGGATGCCATCGCGCTTGTCGATGGCGACGAGCGGTTGAGCTGGGCGGAACTGCGTGACCGGGCGGCGCGCTTCGCCGGCGCGATACGGGCTCTGGGCGTCGAGCCGGGCGACCGGGTGGCGCTTCTGGCCCGCAACGGGAACCACTATGCCGAATATCTTCTCGGCACCTTCTGGGCGGGCGGGGTCATCAACCCGGTCAACACGCGCTGGTCGAGCGCCGAGATTGCCTTCTCGCTCGTCGATTGCGAAACATCGGTCCTCATCGTCGATCCCTTTTTCGACGCGCTGATCCCGGACATCCGCACTGCCGCTCCGCACCTGCGCTACATCGTGTCGATCGGTGCATCCACTGTCGATGGAGTCGCGGGCCGCGAAGCGTGGCTCGACGCCGCCGATGCTGTTCCCGATGCGCTTCGCCGCGGCGCGGATCTCGCCGCGATCATATATACGGGGGGGACGACGGGTAAACCCAAGGGTGTGATGCTCAGCCATTCGGGCATCGCCTTCTCGCAATTGGCGACCCTGTCTTTGCCCGGGGCGACGCCCGGCACGGTCTTTCTCCACTCTGCGCCGCTTTTCCATATTGGCGGGCTCGCCGGACTGTTTCTCGCGCTCTTCGCGGGCGCGGCCTGCGTCTTCCTGCCTGTCTTCGATCCCTTGCAGGTTCTCGACGCGATCGAGACGCACAAGGTGACCGATCTCTTCCTCGTCCCCACCATGCTCCGGATGCTGGTGGATCATCCGCGCTTTGCCGATTTCGATACCGGCAGCGTGTGTCTGATCCGATATGGAGCATCGACGATTGACCAGGCATTGCTCGCCCGGCTCGTCGCTGCATTTCCGCAGACCAGCTTTTGCCAGGCCTATGGCATGACCGAATTGTCGCCGACATGCTGCCTTCTCGCGCCTGCCGACCATGGTCCAGAGGCGTTCGCGAACGGCCGCGCCCGTTCGGCCGGCCGCGCGACGGCGATCTGCGAAGTGCGGATCGTTGCACCCGATGGCAGCGAGGCCCCCCGAGGGGTGTCGGGCGAGGTCGCCGTTCGCGGTCCCAACGTCATGCTCGGCTATTGGGGGCGACCCGAGGAAACCGCAGCGGTGCTGCGCGACGGCTGGATGCACACCGGCGATGTCGGGCGGATGGATGCGGACGGATATGTCACGATCGTCGACCGGCTGAAGGACATGATCGTGACGGGCGGCGAGAATGTCTATTCGGCGGAGGTCGAGACGGTGCTTTCCACCCATCCGGGAATAGCTGCGCTCGCGATCATCGGCTTGCCCGACGCGAATTGGGGCGAGCGCGTTCATGCGGTCGTCGTACCGAAGCCCCATGCCGAACTCGATCTGGCCGGGATCCAGGATCATTGCCGGGCATCGCTCGCGGGTTACAAGCTGCCGCGATCGCTTTCGCTTGTCGACGAACTGCCATTGTCGGGTGTCGGCAAGATTCTCAAGACCGAATTGCGCGATCGTTTTCGCGCCGCCTGAACAGGAGATTTTATGACACAGGGGTTGTTCGATTTGACCGGCAAGGTCGCGCTGGTGACCGGGGGCAACGGCGGTATCGGTCTCGGCATGGCGAAGGGGTTGGCCATGCACGGCGCGACCGTTGTCATCTGGGGCAACAAGCCCGAAAAGAACGAGCGGGCGGTGCAAGAGCTTCGCGGTTTCGGCGGCGAAGTGCGCTGTGCATCGGTCGATGTCGCCGACGAGGCGGCGGTCGCGGCCGGGATCGCGGCGATCATGGATGAATTCGGCCGGATCGATCAGGCGATCGCCAACGCCGGACTCAGCATCGCCCGAAAGGACATGTTCGACATTTCGCTCGAGGATTTTCGCCGTATCCAGGACGTCAACGTTCACGGCGTCTTTTTCACGCTTCGCGAGGCGGCCCGGCATATGATCGCGCGCGGCGAGACGGGCGCGCGCGGGGGATCGCTGGTTTCGATCGCATCGACCGCGTCGATGCATGGCGCGGCACGCAACGAACATTATGGCGCGACGAAAGGCGCGGTCGTCTCGCTCACCCGCGCGATGGCGGTCGAGCTCGGTCCCCTGGGGATCCGGGCGAACAGCATCCTGCCCGGCTGGACCCGATCGGACATGACCGAGAGGCTGCAGGGTTGGGACAAATTCAACAATAATGTCGTGGCGCGTGCGCCGGTCGGGCGATGGGGGGATGGCGACGATTTCTCGGCGATCGCGGTCTACCTCGCGAGCGATGCCTCGAGTTTTCACACCGGGGATTCGATCGTCGTGGACGGCGGCTACACCGTTTTTTGACGCCCTGGAAGCAGCGGGAGAAGATCATCTTGGATCGGCCGAACTCAAGCGAATTGCCCACCGCCATGACGGGCGTGCCGCGGCCCTGGACGACACTCCTTCTGCTGACGGCGGTTTTTGTGCTCGCGAACATCGACCGGAATATCCTCGCCATCCTGTTGCCCTCGATCCAGGGCGAATTTGCGCTGGCGGATTGGCAGCTCGGGTTGCTCGGGGGCTTTGCCTTCTCGCTGATGTACGGCATCGGCGGGATTTTCGTGTCCTTTGCGGCCGATCGCAGCAACCGGTCCCGGATCATCGCCATCTCGCTCGCGGTCTGGAGCATGATGACGATGCTGTGCGGCGCGGCGACGTCCTTCGTACAGTTGCTGCTCGTGCGCGCGGGCGTGGGGCTCGGGGAAGCGGGATGCAGTCCGCCGGCGCACAGCCTGATCGCCGATCTTTTTCCCGACGATCGCCGAGCGCTGGCGCTTGGGGTCTATGCCGCCGGCGCTTCGGCTGGCCTGACGCTCTCCTATCTGCTGGGTGCATGGCTTGTACAGGAATATGGCTGGCGCCTCGCTTTTGTTGCGGTGGGCTTGCCGGGCGTTCTCCTGGCGCCGCTCGTTGCCATGGCGGCAAAGGACGTCTTTCGGGCGCGTACAAGGGTTGCGGTATTTTCCTCGGCGCTGCGTGGGGCGTTCACGCGCAACGTCGCGCTGATCTGGAAGGACCGCGTGCTGCGCCATGTCTTCATCGGTGCTTCGCTGGCAGCGGGCGTTTCTGCCTCGACCATTTTGTTCGTGCCGACCTATCTGATGCGGACGCACCAGATGTCGGCGCTGGATGTCGGGCTGGCACTCGGCCTGCTCAGCGGCATCATCGGGTCGAGCGGCATGATCATCGGCGGCTGGGTCGCCGATCGGCTCGGCCGAACCGATCCCGCGCGCCGGCTCTGGGTCGCCGCCGCCGCGAAGGTCATCGCGCTTCCGGCTCTGTTCTTGTTCCTGACCGTCGACGATACGACCACAGCGCTATGGCTTTACGCTTTCCCCGCTCTGGTGGGCGGGATCTGGCTCGGACCAACGTATGCCGCCGTGCAGTCGCAATCACCGCCGGACTCGCGGGCTATGGGCGCCGCCCTCCTTTTGCTCACCTATAATATCATCGGTTTTGGCTGCATGCCGCTGCTGATCGGGGCTGCGAGCGATATCGTTCAACGGGCGAGCGGGCAGGACGGATTGTCTTCGGCCATGCTTCTGCTCGTCCCCTTCTCCCTGTGGTCTGCGCTGCATTTTCTGCTCGGATCGCGCCACATGCGCCGGAACGCGATACCGCTCTGAGCGCTGCGGCCTTTCCATATGCCGCCGGACTGACTAGCTAGGCGAGATTGGCGGCGGAGACGAATGCAAGGCATGGCAGGGGAGCGAGCGAAGGACAAACGGGGGGATGCGCGCCCGCGCGGTGGTACGGCGTTGCACCTGGCGCGTGATATAGCCCAGGAAATCTACGATAGCGGCATGAAGCCCGGAGACCGCTACCGGTCCGAGGCCGAGGCGCTGGCCCTCCACGGTGTATCGCGCGGGGCGTTGCGCGAGGCGCTGCGTTTCCTCCAGATCCAAGGCGTAATCAAGATAAAGTCCGGGCCAGGGGGCGGAACCTATGTCGGCAAGCCGAACTGGGAGGAGCTTGCTTCGACTCTGGCGCTTGTTCTCCAGTTTTCGGGCGCCACGGTCGACTCGCTCATGATTGCGCGCGCGGCGATGGAGCCGGGGATGATCGCGCTTGCGGCGCGCAACGCCACGGCCGACGACTGCGATCGGATGGCGCAGGCGATCACCGACATGGACGCAGCGGTCGGTGATTATCCGACTTATTATCGTGCCTATTCGCGCTTCTGGAACGCCGTCGCCGATGCGACGCGTAATCCGCTGATCGAGATGCTGGCGCCAGCCCTGCGACGTTTGACCCGGTCGGGCGGAATGGTCCCTGCCGAGCCCTTTCGGGTTCTCGCCCTCCAGCGCGCGCGCAAGGTCTTCGATGCGGTTCGCGCGCGCGATGCCGAAGAGGCGCGCCGGGCGATGAGTGGCCTTGTCGACGGCTATCTGGCGGACATGCGCCAGCTGTTTCCGAGCGAAGTCGCGCGGACCGTTTCCTTCGCCGATTTCGATCCTGATCTCGACCCGCTCTAGGACGGCGCTCAGGTCAGGAAGTCGGTCATGCGCGGCGAAGAGAGGATTTCGATCCAATAGCCATCGGGATCGGAAACGAAGGCGATCCCCTTCATTTTGCCGTCATCCGGGCGCTTCACGAAGGTTGCACCCAGCCGTTCGAAGCGCTGGCATGCTTCATAGACGTCGGGCACGCTGATTCCGATATGGCCGAACCCCCGCGGTTCGCTGTTGCCATTATGGTAGGGCGTAGCGATTTCCTTCTCGCTTCCCCAGTTATGCGTCAGCTCGAGCGTCGTTTCGCGATCGAATATGAAGCGCGCCCGCGCGGCTGGATCCGATGGAATGATCTCGCCTTCACCGAGATAGGCAAGGAAGTAGAGCGAGAATTGCATGTCCTCGAAATCGAGCCGCTGGAGGAGCGTCATGCCCAGTATGTCGCGATAGAAACGCAGGGAATCTTCGGGATCTCGCACACGAAGCATCGTCTGGTTCAGCGCATATCCGGCTGTTTCGGATGAGGTGGTCATGCAAGAAAATCCTTGTCGGAGGGGAAGGGGAGGCGTGAGGCAGGTGATTAGGCGTCGGCCGTGCCGGCGACCAGCACTTCATATTCGCCCGCCGTGTCGGGCTCGAGCGCGAGCTTTATCGCCGCGTCCGCTACCTCGGTTGCGGTGAGGATCGAACGGTCACGGAGGCGCTCGGCAAGCCAGTCTGCCGTCTGGCCACCAGACCCCGTCTTCCGGAGGAAAGGCGTGTCGACAATGCCCGGACAAAGCGCGTTGACCCGGACGCCATGGGTGACCGCAAGCTCGGCGCAGCAGCGGGTAAACATGATCACGCCGGCCTTGCTCGCGGCATAGACGGCGCCGGTCGCATAGGGATTGAGGCCGCTGACCGACGCGATGTTGACGATCGAGCCGCCGGGTGAGCGCATCAACGGCAGCGCCGCCTGGACGCTGAGAATCGTGCCTGCGAGGTTGAGATCGATGATGGTGTGGATTCGCGCTGCAGGCGTGTCGGGCCAAGCCGGCGTGCCGGCGGGTATGCCGGCACAATTGAACAGGAGATCGATGATAATCTGGCCGTCGGCGAGCGAGGCAAAGGCCGAGGCGATGGCGTCGGCGCATGTAAGATCCGCCGTGATCAGCATAGTTTCCGCACCTGAGGCAAGGCTCGCTGTCTCTTTCATGCCATCGACATCGACGTCGATCAGGACCAGCCTTTCAGCTTCTCGCAAAGCCAGTGCGATGGCGATGTGCCGGCCGATACCCGATGCGGCGCCGGTAATCACGGCAGTCTTCATCCTCTTGCCCTCCATCCGATCTTCTTATATCTATGATACTAGATAAGAGGATGAAAGAGGAAAGTCCAATATGACCGGAGAGATAATTCTTGCCGAAAATAAAGGGGTTTTGGACGCAGATGGATTTTCGACGTCGCGAATCTCGCCTCATAGATTCACTGGTCGTGATGTGCTTTCCGCCGAGTTCGAAAAGGTCTTCTCGAAGGTCTGGCTCCTGGCGTGTCCTGTTGCGGACGTCGCAAGGCCCGGCGATGCGTTTCCGATCATGATCGGCAAGGAGCCGGTGGTGGTCGTGCATGGCGACGATGGCGCGATCCGCGCCTTCTACAATGTCTGCCAGCATCGCGGGCGCCAGATCGTCACCGAGCGCCGCAACATCCGCTCGCTCTATTGCTGGTTCCATGGCTTCGAGTGGAACCTCGACGGGTCGTTGCGCAACATTCCCGATAAGGAGAGCTTCCAGGGCTATACCGACGAGAAGGATGTCGCCCTGCCGCCGATCCGCTGTCAGGTCTGGCAGAATCTCGTCTGGATCAATCTCGATCCCAATGCCGGTAGCCTCGAGGAATTTCTGGGTGAGGCGGGACGCCAACTCGCCGGGTATGGGCTCGATACCTATAATTTCGTCGGCGAGCAGATCGTTGAATGGGACTGCAACTGGAAGATTGCCGCGGATGCATTCCAGGAGGGCTACCACGGCCCGGTGACGCACCCGCAGCTGCAATTCTATCTGGAAGACGCGGAGGACATGCCGATCGATCTTTATGGTCTCCACAGCCGCGGCCTCTATCATATGGGCGCGCCTTGTTCGCGCCTGCCCGAGGAGCAGCGACGCAAGGCACAGCCGGGGCTGAAGGCGATGGCGGCTGCCGCTGGGGTTGATGCTGATGCTGATGAATATGAGGGGCGGCTCGACGACATGCGGCTGGCTATGCAGCGCGGCATGCGGGCTAAGCTGACGGAAGCGGGCTATGACGTCGCGGCGCTGTCGGACGATCAGATGACCGACGATTTCCACTATTTCATCTTTCCCAATATCACGATCAACACATTCGCCGAGCGCTTCTCGATATTTCGCTACATGCCGCATGCCGACGATCCTGGGCGAGCGACTTTCTGGGTCCAGCAGTTCGAACGTCCGGCAGAGCCGGGGATGACGGTGGAGCGGCCCAAGACGGTACACGGGCGCGGACTCGACTATAAGTTCGAGAATGAGGTCTATAACCAAGACGCGCGCAACGTCCCCTGGCTTCAGAAGGGCGTCAATTCCAAGGGGTTCAAAGGAATGCTCTTCAACCGGCAGGAGCGCCGGCTACGCCATTTCTACGACAGCCTCGATCAATATCTCGCGGCCGAAGACTGAGGCATGGTGAGAGTCATTTTTGTCGAGCCCGATGGAACCGAGCGCAATATCGAGGCGGAGGTCGGCCATTCACTGATGGAAGCGGCGCTACGGCATGGCATCGATGCGATCCGGGCTGATTGCGGCGGGGGTTGTTCCTGTGCGACCTGCCATGTCCATGTGGACCCCCCATGGCGTAACCGTCTGCCATCACTGGGCGAGACCGAAGATCTGATGCTCGAATTCGTCGAAGGTCGAGACGAACACAGCCGCCTCTCTTGCCAGATCGATGTCTCTGCCGAATTGGACGGTCTAACCGTCAAGCTTTCAGAGGAGCAACGATGATGTGCTCCCAGGTCTTCGGATAGTGATAAAACTTGCGTCGAAATCGCGAAATCTCAGCTCGCAGCGTGCACTGCGCGTCCGCTAATCGGGGTAATCGGCATGATTGCAGGCGGTCTGCAATCATGCCAATCGTCGCCGCGGAGCGGCTGTCTTGGCCGCTAGACGGTCCGGTAGCCGATCCCTGATGTGAACCGACTGGAGCGCCGCGCTTAACATGCTATGGGCATCCCATGCTTCACATGCACGGCCGCGGCGGCACCGTCCAAATCGATGGTGTCAAATATGACTGGGAACTCCTGAGCGAGCCCCAACTGTCCTCTTCCGAAGGCTGGAAGGGCATGATGGTCGCCTTGCGCCAGAGAGATATGCCCCGCGAAGCCGTGCTGGAATTTCCGACGCCAAGGCGCCTGTTGAAAGGACTGCCGAAAGGGCGGTCGCACATCAACGACGCGATAGCCTCGCGAGGGGTGCGAGCGGCATTGTCGGCAGGATGGGACCCGGCGTCTCGCGGCAAGCCGACGGTCTTCATGGTCGATGCCAACGGCGACTAAGCGCAATCGTCTGGCGCACTGGCATTCGGCACGAAAACTATGTTTCAAATTCAGCGTGACTAAATTTGTTTACAGGTTGAAGCGCGGCAATCCCTCCTTTGGGAGAAGGGGAGGGTGAGGGTTTATTTCAATCGTCCAACCAATCGGTTGTGATCTCGCCCCTATGCCCCTCCGGCGCCAGCGCGGTGCGCAGGGCTTCCAGCAGAGGCGGCAGCGCCTGCGTGAAGGCATAGGGCGGGTTGATGATAAAGAGGCCCGCGCCGTTATAGATGTCGGGCTGATCGCGATCGTACAACCAATGCTCCACCACCAGAAATTTCGGGATGCCGAGGTTGCGCAACTGCTGCTTCCAACGCACATGCGTGGCGCGGTCTTTCAGCGGATACCAGACCACCGTCACGCCATGCGCCCATTTGCGGTTAGCCGCGGCGAGGGTGGCGGTGATACGTGCGCGTTCATCGGTCTGCTCGTAGGGCGGGTCGACCACCACCACGCCGCGCGCGGTGCGGGGCGGCAGCATCGCCAGCCAAAGCTCATAGGCGTCGCGTTCGTGCACGGCGGCGGATGTGTCGCGCATCGCGCCGCGCAGGGCATAGGCGTCGTCGGGATGTTTCTCGTTCAGGATCAGAAAATCCTGCGGACGCAGAAGCTGCGCCAGAAATCGCGGCGATCCGGGATAGAAGCGAAGCTCGTCCCCGGCATTCACGGCCTGAACGGCGGCGCGGTAGTCGTCCAGCAAGGGGTTCGGGTCGGCAAAGGCCCGCAGCACGCCCTGTGTGGCCTCGCCGGTGCGCCTCGCCTCCTCGCCGCCAAGGTCGTACAGCCCGCAACCGGCATGGGTGTCGATCAGGGTGAGCGCGCTCTCTTTGAGCTGCAACGCCCGCACGAGGGCGATCAGCAGGCTGTGCTTTACGACATCGGCGCTGTTGCCGGCATGGAAGCTATGGCGATAATTCATTGTAATTCAAAATCCTGGCGATCTGCCTTCATCGAACGGCCGGGCGCGGAAGCCGAGCGCGAGGCGAGGGAAGCAACCCATCCGGTGCCCGTATAGCGTCGGACGGAAACCTTCAAAGCATTCTGCGCAAGGCCTCAAACCCGCGTTAGCGACCGTCACCAGAGGTGGAGGCGCCGGGCTCCGGGCCGCATGCGAAGGTTCGATCATCGGGGAGCCGGATGCGATTGGCATTGCCGCGAAGCGCCCGGTCGCCTGATGTCGGCCGAACATTCATATAACAGCGCATGATCAGAATTGCGGCGCTTCGACGTCCGCGTCTGTCAGGAGCGGATCTGCACCCGCTCAATGTCGAATGACCTGGATCGGAGCGTGTCGCCAAAGCAGCCTGGAAGGTCGCGCGAAGGTGGCGCCCGCACCCAAAATCCCTCGAAGCAGAACTTCGCCGGTCAAACCGACAAGTAACTCAAAGTCCCGAAGCTGGCTCCCGCTCGTTTTGTCGGCGCCGATCATATTTGAGATCGGGCCAGGGTAACTCAGATGAGCAATCGAAGTGCTGGTACCGATTGTAGTCGATCGATATCGATTGTTATCGTCACTCCCACTCGATCGTCCCCGGCGGCTTCGACGTATAATCATACACCACGCGGTTGATGCCCTGCACCTCGTTGATGATGCGCGTCGCGCAGCGCGACAGGAAGGCGGCTTCGAACGGGTAGATGTCGGCGGTCATGCCGTCGGTCGAGGTCACCGCACGCAGTGCGCAGACCTGATCGTAGGTGCGGTAATCGCCCATCACGCCGACGGTGCGGACGGGGAGCAGCACCGCGAACGCCTGCCAGATCTCGTCATAGAGACCCGCGTTTCGGATCTCTTCGAGATAGATCGCGTCGGCCTTGCGCAAAATGTCGCAGCTCGGCTTGGTGACTTCGCCGGGGATGCGGATCGCGAGGCCGGGGCCGGGGAAGGGGTGGCGGCCGACGAAGACGTCGGGAAGCCCGAGTTCCTTGCCGAGCAGGCGCACTTCGTCCTTGAACAATTCGCGCAAGGGTTCGACCAGCGCCATCTTCATGCGTTCGGGCAGACCGCCGACATTGTGGTGGCTCTTGATCGTGACGCTCGGCCCGCCGGTGAACGACACCGATTCGATGACATCGGGGTACAAAGTGCCCTGCGCGAGGAAATCGGCGCCGCCCAGCTTTTGCGCTTCCTCGTCGAAGACGTCGATGAAGGTCTTGCCGATGAACTTGCGCTTCGCCTCGGGGTCGGAAATGCCGGCGAGCCCGGCCATGAAGCGTTCCTCGGCGTCGACGACGACCAGCGGGATATTATAATGGTCGCGGAACAGCCGCTCGACCTGCTCGCGTTCGTTGAGGCGCAGCAGGCCGTGATCGACGAACACGCAAGTGAGCTGTTCGCCGATCGCTTCGTGGAGCAGCACCGCGGCGACCGCACTGTCGACCCCGCCTGACAGGCCGCAGAGTACCCGCTGGTCGCCGACCTGGGCGCGGATGTCGGCGATCTTGTTGGTGCGGAACTCTGCCATCGTCCAGTCGCCGGCGAGGCCGCAGATCTTGTGGACGAAGTTCGACAGCAGTTTCGCGCCATCGGGGGTGTGGACCACCTCGGGATGGAACATCGTCGTGTAATAGCGCTTCGCCTCGTTGACGCAGATTGCGAAGGGGGCGTTGGGCGAGGTGCCGACGATTTCGAACCCGTCGGGCGCCTCGGTGACGCGGTCGCCGTGGCTCATCCACACCGGATATTTCTGGCCGACCTCCCAGAAGCCGTCGAACAGCGGGCTGGCTTTCAGGATTTCGACGTCGGCGCGGCCGAATTCGGCGGCGTGCCCGCCCTCGACCGTGCCGCCGAGCTGGACGCACAGCGTCTGCTGACCATAGCAGATCGCGAGGATCGGCAGGCCGCTGTCGAGAATCGCCTGCGGCGCGCGCGGGCTGCCCTCGTCGGTGACCGACGCGGGTCCGCCCGACAGGATCACGCCCCGGGGCTGCATCCGCGCGAAGGCCTCGGCGGCGCTGTTGAACGGGACGATCTCGCTATAGACCCCGGCCTCGCGCACGCGGCGCGCGATGAGCTGGGTCACTTGGCTACCGAAGTCGACGATCAGGATGGATTCGGGAGGTTGTATGGACATGGCGCCACCTAAGGATGGACCCCGGCGCTGTCCAGTATTTCTAGGCCTCGACCATGGTTCCCGATCTTCGGCCGGCGCGCGATAGGGCTGGCAGCCGTCGATGAAGGCGGCAAATTGAGCTACCGGGCGCCGCGCATCGGGATAGAAAAGGGGCGTCCCGAAGGTGCGCCCCTTTTCCGTTCGAGCATGGGACTGCTGTCGGGCGGCGCCTAACCGCCGTTCGTGGAACTTTTGTTGCACTGCCATATTGTTGCGACAAACGCCGCCTAGCTGAACGGCCGGGGCAACTGGACGTCAGGGCGGGTTCAGCCTGCTTCGCTAAAGAAAACAAAGGCAAAAGAAAAAGGCTCGTCTCTCCCATGCCAAAATTCTCCTCCTCGCTGTCGGTCAAGGCCGCCCTGCTCGCGGCGGGGGCTTCGTTCGCCTGCCCGGCGATGGCCGAAGCCGTCGACAGTCCGATCGCGGTCGCCGTGACGACCACCGTCGCGGCCGACCAGCCCGCCGACGGTGCCGCCGCCAATCCGCAGGACAGCAACGACGATGGCTATGAGGACGAAATCGTCGTCACCGCGCCGCGGCTCGTCGGTCAGCTCGACACCGATTTTACCGCCGAGGCCGAACTCGATGAGGCGGCGATCGCCAGCTATGGCGTGTCGAACGTCGAGGAACTGCTGACCGCACTCGCGCCCCAGACGCGTTCGGGCCGCGGGCGCGGCAGCGGGCGACCGATCATCCTCGTCAACGGGCGCCGCATCGGCGGTTTTGGCGAAGTGCGCAACCTGCCCCCCGAAGCGATCGCCAAGGTCGAAGTGTTCCCCGAAGAGGTCGCGCTGCAATATGGCTATGCGGCCGACGAACGCGTCGTCAACCTCGTGCTCAAGCCCAATTTCCGGCAAGTCGCGGTCGAGGCCGAGGGCGGCATTCCGACGCAGGGCGGACGCTTCCAAAGCGAAATCGAACCGAGCTTCTTGATGATCGGCGCGAATGGCCGCTTCAACCTGAATACCGGGTGGGAGCATCAGACGATGCTGCGCGAGAGCGAGCGTAACCTCGACTATGCTTCAGACGCGGACGGCCAGGCATTGGCTGCCGGCGCGCCGGCGCGCAGCCTGCTCGGGGCGAGCGACACCTACAAGATCGACGGTACGGTCCAGCGCAGCCTCAACAAGCTGACCGACGCCTCGCTCAATGTCCGTTTCGACCAGACCGACAGCCTGTCGCTGATCGGCCCCGGCGTCGGCGGTGTCACCGACCCGCTGACGCGCAACAGCCGCAGCCGCAACCTGTCGACGACCGCCAGCATCAACGGCATGCTCGGCAACTGGCGCTGGTCGGCGGCGGCCAATTATGCCGACGCCGATTCGCTGATCTTCACCGATCGCGTCAGCGGCGCGCGCGACCGGTTCGACAGCAGCCAGCAAAGTTTCGGCGGCACCGCCAATATCTCGGGCGGGCTGGGCGACGGCTGGGCCGGACCGATCCGTCTGTCGGCGACCGCGAATTATGCGGGACTGCGCTTCGACAGCCGGTCGCAAACGGCGCTGGCGGTCACGACGACCGATCTCGCGCGCGACCTGCCGGGCGTCCTCGGCTCGCTGACGATCCCGCTGCTCGACCCCGAATATGGCGCGGGCAATATCGGCCGCGTGTCGCTCACGCTCAGCGGGCAATATCAGGATCCGAGCGATTTCGCGGCGCTCAAGAGTTGGGGCGCGAACCTCAATTGGGGGATCACCGACAATCTTTCGCTCGTCGCGAGCTTCAACAATGACGAGGCGGCGCCCGGCATCCAGCAACTCGGCGCCGCGCCGCTGGTGACCCCGGGGGTTACCTATTATGATTTTTCGACCGGCCAGACGGTTCAGATCACGACGACCACGGGCGGCAACCCCTTCCTGCTCGCCGAGCAGCGCCGCGACCTTAAGCTGGGCTTGAACTGGTCGCCGCCGATGCTCGAGGGGCTGAACTTCTCGGTCAATTACAACAAGAACAAGAGCTATGACACCGCGAACAGCTTCCCGCTGCTGACCCCCGAGATCGAGGCGGCCTTCCCCGACCGGGTTACGCGTGATGCCGATGGCGTGCTGATCGCGCTCGACCAGCGGCCGGTCAATTTCGACCGCACCGAAAATTCGCAGATTCGATGGGGTTTCAACTTCGGCAAGAGTTTCGGCCAGCAACAGCAGGGCGGACCCGGCGCTGCCGGCGGCCCTGGCGGCGCGCGGCCAGAAGGCGCGGGCGGACGTCCGCCCGGCGGCGAACGCGGACCCGGCGCACAGCGCGGTCCGGGCGGCCCCGGTGGCGGCGGTCCGCGCGCTGGCGGCGGCGGTCGCGGTCCTGGCGGCCCCGGCGGCATGCTCGGCGGCCCGCAGGGCGGGCGCTGGCAGGTCTCGCTCTATCACACGGTCAAACTGACCGACACGATCTTCATCCGCCCGGGCGTGCCCGAACTCGACCTGCTCGACGGCTCGGCGACGGGCAGCGGCGGCGGCAGCAACCGACACCTCGTCGAACTCGACGGCGGCGTGTTCAACAAGGGGCTCGGGGTGCGGCTGAGCGCGAAGTACGACAGCGGCAGCACCGTAACCGGCGGCACCGCGGGCGACCTCGATTTCGGCGACCTCGCGACCTTCAACCTGCGCGTCTTCATGGATTTGGGCCAGAAGCCGAAGCTGATCGAGAAGATGCCATTCCTCAAGGGTTCGCGCCTGCGCTTCGCGGTCGACAATATCTTCGACGCGCAGCGCAAGATCACCGACGGCAACGGCATCGTGCCGCTCAACTACCAGCCGGGCTATATCGATCCGCTCGGCCGTTATATCGAGCTGGAGTGGCGCAAGACCTTTTAGGCGGAGAGGATCGTCGTGCCGAGCACGGCGCCTTCGGACGCCGTTTCGGCGGGCACGAAGGTGAGGGCCTTGACGAACTGTGCGGTGCAGGCGGGCCAGTTGTAACGCGCGCCGAGCGCCGCCGCGTCGCCACGATCGCATTGCAGCGCCGCGGCGATCGCGTCGTCCAGATCCGCGTCGAGAGCGCCCGCGCCGCCGGCCACGATGTCGCCCGGACCGGGGACGGGATAAGCGGCGACCGGCGTGCCCGCGCTCAACGCCTCGATGATAACGAGGCCGAAGGTGTCGGTCCTACTCGGAAAGACGAAGACGTCGGCGCCGGAATAAATCGAAGCGAGTGCCTCGCCGGTTTGCTTGCCGAGGAAGAGGGCGCCCGGATAACGCGCCTTGAGTTCGGCGAGCGCCGGACCGTCGCCGACGATCACCTTGGTGCCGGGCTGGGTGGTATCGAGGAACGCCTCGATATTCTTTTCGACCGCGACGCGGCCGACATAGAGCTGGATCGGGCGCGGCAGTCCCGCGAGCGCGGAATGGGCGGCGCGGTCGGGACGGAACAGGTCATGGTCGACCCCGCGTTCCCACAGCATCGTCTGGGTCAGGCCCTGGTCGGCGAGTTCGCGGGCGAGGCTGCGCGTCGCGACCATGATGTGGCGCGCCGGGCGGTGGAACCAGCGGATGAAGCGCCACACGAAGGCGGGCGACAGCGGCAATCGCGCCGCGACATATTCGGGAAAGCGCGTGTGATAGGCGGTGGTGAAGGGGAATTTGTTGCGGATACACCAGCGCCGCGCCGCCATGCCGAGCGGGCCCTCGGTCGAAATATGGATCGCCTGCGGGGCAAAGGCGCGGATATGCCGCCCGACCTTGCGCCAGCCGGCGAAGGCAAGGCGGATTTCGGGATAAGAGGGGCAGGGGATCGAGCGAAACAGGTCGGGCGAAACGATGCCGACCTCGTGCCCCGCGCGCCGCAATTCGCCGATCGTCGCCTGCAAGGTGCGGACGACGCCGTTGACCTGCGGCTCCCACGCGTCGCTGACGATCAGGATCCGCATCAGGCCGCCCGTGCCGGGGCGGGTAGCGCCAGCGGGGTCGGCGCGGCGCGGGCCGCGACCTCCTCGGCCCAGTGCAGGATTTCCATCGTGCCGTCGTGATGCTCGACCAGCGCGGTGCAGCCTTCGACCCAGTCACCGTCGTTATAATAGTCGACGCCCTCGATCTCGCGCATCTCGGCGCTGTGGATATGGCCGCATACCACCCCGTCGACCCCGCGCGAGCGCGCGGCATGCGCGACGACTTCCTCGTACCGCCCGATGAACTGGACGGCATTTTTGACCTTGTGCTTGGCGACCATCGACAGCGACCAATAGGGCAGGCCAAGTTTGCTGCGGATGCGGTTCACCACCACATTGCACTTCATCAGCGCGGTGTAGGCGGCGTCGCCGACGAAGGCGAGCCAGCGGTGCGCGAGCATCACCGCGTCGAAATCGTCGCCGTGGACGACGAGCAGTCTCTTTCCGTCGGTGGTTTCGTGGATCGCCTCGCGGCGGATCTCGACCCCGCCGAAATCGAAACCGTCGAACGGCTTGATCATCTCGTCGTGATTGCCGGGGACATAGACGACCCGGGTGCCGCGCTTGGCGCGCTTGAGCACGCGCCAGACGACGTCATTGTGCTCGGGCGGCCAGAAATGGCGCTTTTTCAGTCGCCAGCCGTCGATGATGTCGCCGACGAGATAGAGCGTCTGGCAATCGACATGGTCGAAAAAATCGATGAGCATCGCGGCGTTGCAGCCGCGGGTGCCAAGGTGGATGTCGCTGACCCAGACGGTGCGATAGCTCCGCCGTTCGCCAATGACCCGTTCGGGAATATGCGGGTCGGTGGTGAAGGGGTCGGGGAAACGGGCGGGGATCGGCAGGGTCGAAATCGATGCCATGTCATGCTCCGTGGGCAGCCTTAGCTGTCCACGGCCTAGACAGGAGTTTTGTTACACGGCGGGAATCGAAGCCGCGACAGTTCGGAGAAAGTTTGGCGGCGGTTGTGTGACGGTGCCGAAAGACATGTCGTGACAAGCTCCGTCGCCCCCGCGAAGGCGGGGGCCGCTATCGGGGTAGCGCTAGGTCGCCCGCGGCCCCCGGCTACGCGGGGGCGACGGTCAAACGCGCCGGATCACCAAATTCCGGATTTCGCTCATATCCTCGATCGCGAAACGCACGCCTTCGCGGCCCAGCCCGCTGTCCTTGACCCCACCATAGGGCATGTTGTCGACGCGGTAGGACGACACGTCGTTGACGACGATGCCGCCGACCTCGAGATGATCCCAGGCCTCGAGCACCTTGTGCAGGTCGCTGGTGAACAGCCCGGCCTGGAGTCCGAACTTGCTGTCATTGACCTCGGCGAGGGCGTCTTCCCACTTGGAGAATTTCGACAGCACGACGACGGGGCCGAAAGCTTCCTCGACCACCACATCGGCGTCGCGCGGCACATTCTCCAGCAAGGCCGCTTCGAGCATATTGCCTTCGCAACCGCCGCCCGCGAGCAGGGTCGCGCCCGCGGCGACCGCGGCGTCGATCCAGCCTTTCAGCCGCTGCGCTTCCTTGACCGAGATCATCGGGCCGATGAAGGTGTCGTGGAGCTTCGGATCGCCCGATTTCAGCGTCTTGACCTTCGCGGCGAGCATGTCGCGGAAACGATCGTAGATATCCTCATGGATGATCACGCGCTGGACGTGGATGCAGCTTTGCCCCGACTGGTAATAGCCGCCGAAGATGATCCGTGCGAGCGCATGGTCGAGGTCGGCGTCCTTGTCGACGACCACCGCGGCGTTGCCGCCGAGTTCGAGCACGACCTTCTTTTTGCCCGCCTTGGCCTTCAAATCCCAGCCGACACCGGGCGAGCCGGTGAAGCTGAGCAATTTCAGCCGCTCGTCGGTGGTGAACAGGTCGGCGCCTGCGCGGCTCGCGGGCAGGATGCTGAACGCACCTTCGGGCAGGATGTCGCACTCGGCGAGCACCTCGCCCATGATGATCGCGCCGAGCGGGGTCATCGACGCGGGTTTCATCACGAACGGACAGCCGATCGCGATCGCGGGTGCGATTTTGTGCGCGGCGAGGTTGAGCGGGAAGTTGAACGGCGAGATGAAGCTGCACGGGCCGATCGGCACGCGTTTCCACATCCCCATATAGCCCTTGGCGCGCGCCGAAATGTCGAGCGGCTGGATCTCGCCATAGTTGCGTACCGCTTCCTCTGCGGCGATGCGAAAGGTGTCGATCAGGCGGCTGACCTCGCCCTCGGCATCGGCGATCGGCTTGCCCGCCTCGACGCACAGCGCAAAAGCGAGTTCGTCGAACCGTTCCTGAAAGCGCCCGACGCAATGGGTGAGAACGTCGCGCTTCTCGAAACTCGCCAGCCGCGCCATCGGCTCGGCGGCGCGCACCGCACCGGCGATCGCTTCGTCGATCACGTCGGGGGTCGCGAGCGCGGTGCGGAACGCGACCTCGCCGGTATATTTGTCGATCACCTTGAGATCGGTGTTCGGCTGCACCGCCTTGTTGTTGAGGTAGAGCGGGTAGACGTCTTTGAGTTTCACAATCATTCTCCAACCATGTCATCCCCGCGAAAGCGGGGACCCAGGGGCGGCCAGTTCAGCCGTTGAGCCGGTCATAGAGATCGAGCCATTGCGGATTGCCTTGCTCGATCAATTCCAGTTTCCATGCCCGGCGCCATTTCTTCACGGCCTTCTCGCGCGCGATCGCTTCGCTCACGTCGGCGAAGGCTTCGGCATGCACCAGTCGGTGCACGCCGTAACGCTTCGTGAAGCTCGCCCCCTGGCTGCTCCGATGCTGCGAACATCTGTGCGCCAGGTCGCCGGTAACGCCCGTGTAGAGAGTGCCGTTGCGCCCGCTCGCGAGGATATAGACGTGATAGGTCTGTTCCATTTCGCTCCTGGGTCCCCGCTTTCGCGGGGATGACAAGAAACAGCGGGCGACGGGCGACGGGCTTACATTTCCTTCGACAATTTCTTGATGTCGATGTTCAAAATCTGGTCGTTCTCGGTGTAATCGACCGGGCAATCGATCAGATGCACCCCCGGCGTGTCGCGGGTATGCGCGAGCAGTTCCTTCAGGTGCGCGGCGCTTTCGACGCGGTGGCCGTGGGCGCCATAGCTTTCGGCATATTTGACGAAATCGGGGTTGCCATAGGTCAGCCCCCAATCCTTGAAACCCATGTTCGCCTGTTTCCAGCGGATCATGCCATAGCTGTTGTCGTTCAAGATCAGCACGGTGATGTTGAGCCCCAGGCGGACCGCGGTCTCCATTTCCTGGCTGTTCATCATGAAACCGCCGTCGCCGCAGATCGCCATGACCTTGCGCCCCGGATAGACCATCGCCGACATCATCGCCGACGGCAGCCCCGCGCCCATCGTCGCGAGCGCATTGTCGAGCAGCACCGTATTGGGGCGATAGGCGGTGTAACCACGCGCGAACCAGATTTTGTAGACGCCGTTGTCGAGGCAGATGATGCCATCGTCGGGCATCGAATCGCGCACGGATTGCACCAGGTGCGGCGGGAAGATCGGGAAACGCGCGTCCTGTGCCAGCGGTGCGGTATGGTCGACCTCGCCCTTGCGGAAGGCGAGCATATGGTCGAATTTCCAGCCGCCGTTGGGGACGATGTCTTCCTTGATCTGCCACACCGCATTGGCGATGTCGCCGATCACCTCGATATCGGGGAAATAGACCGGGTCGACCTCGGCGGTCTTGGTCGAGACGTGGATGACGGTCGGACCGCCCTGTTTCATGAAGAAGGGCGGCTTTTCGATCACATCATGGCCGAGGTTGACGATACAGTCCGACGCCTCGACCGCGCGGTGGACGAAATCGCCCGCCGACAGCGCGGCGCAGCCGAGGAATTTCGGATGGCGTTCGTCGATCACGCCCTTGCCGAGCTGCGTCGTCAGGAAAGGGATGCCGGTCTTTTCGATGAACTGCAGCAGCATGCGACTGGTCATCGTGCGGTTCGCGCCGGCACCGATGACGAGGACGGGCGAGGTCGCTTCCTCGATCGCCTTCACCGCCTCGCGGATCGATTTGACGTCGGCGGTTGGCCGGCGCGAATGACTGCGCTTGATCGGCAGGCTGTCGGTATGTTCGTCGGCGATATCCTCGGGCAGTTCGATATGCACCGCGCCGGGTTTTTCTTCCTCGGCGAGGCGAAAGGCTTCGCGCACGCGGCTCGGGATATTGTCCGACGAGGCCATCTGGTGGGTATATTTGGTGATCGGCCCCATCATCGCGACGACGTCGAGAATCTGGAACCGGCCCTGCTTCGACTTCTTGATCGGCTTTTGCCCGGTGATCATCATCATCGGCATGCCGCCCAATTGCGCATAGGCGGCGGCGGTGACGAAGTTGGTCGCGCCGGGGCCGAGTGTCGCGAGGCAGACGCCGGTCTTGCCAGTGTGGCGGCCATAGGTGGCGGCCATGAAGCCCGCGCCCTGTTCGTGCCGGGTCAGGATCAGCTTGATCTTGGTCGACCGCGACAGGCTGTCGAGAAAGTCGAGATTCTCCTCGCCCGGGACGCCGAAAATATATTCGACGCCTTCTTCCTCCAGGCATTCGATGAACAGGTCGGATGCTTTTTTCATGTGACAGTCGCCCCCTCAGCCATGCACCCCATCGGTGCGGCCCCTAGTGTGTGCCGGCGACCCTCAGCACAAGTATCGATACAGCGGCGCTCGTCGTCAGGCCGCGAGTCCCTGCTGCATCGGGAAGCGGTTGTAACGAGGGGAAAAGGGGTTGTCACCTACGCGTGGGTGAAGGCTTTGATCAGCGTTTGTCGATCCAGAGATCGCGGTCGAGCCGACCCAACACTTCCGATCCGGCGGGGATATCCGCGCTACGCCCGGTGGCGACGAAGGGTAGGACGAGAAAGGCGGCGGCGGTCGCCGCAGCGTCGTCGGCCCCGCCCTTGCCCTTGGCCTCCAGCGTGCCGCTCACCCGGAGCGGCCCCCCGGGCAGTTCCGCATAGAGCAATTGCACTTCGAGCTTCCCCGCCTTTCCGAACGCGCCGCGCTCCTCGGCGCGCGAGAGCTGGCCGACAACGACGGTGTCGACGGGTATGGCCGTGACGCCATCGACGATCACCGCCGCCGCGACCTTCAGATAAAGGAGGTCGCCCTTGACGTTCTTCTTGCTGGAAATGCCATTGGTGGTGACGAGGTCGATCGTCGAACCCGCGGGCACGAGGAGCCGGGCGTCGTCGGTCGTTTGCGTGGCGGGCGGTGCGCTCGCGGTCTCCTGCTCGGCGGCCGGAAAGGCGAGCATCAGGGCGAGACCAAGGGCGGACGCGCGGAGTTGCATCATGACCCGGCCGGCGATGGCGCCGGGATTTGGGTGTCCTGCTCGACAAAACCCGTCATCAGCTCGCCCGCCTTGATCTTCGCATTATTGCCCTTGGCAAAGAGACCGAGAGGACCGAGCGCGAGAATGCCCAGCGCGGTCTCGCCGCCACCGCCAGCGCCCCTGGCGCTGTTGGTGCCGCTGACCGGAATTTGGATGCCACCGCTTTCGACATAGAGGAGTTTCGCTTCGAGCGAGCCGGCCTTGCCGACATTGCCGCTCTTCTTGGCGGCGAGCACTTCGCCCCAAGCGGTGGCGCCGACGGCGATGATCGTGACGCCGTCGACGACGACCGGCCTGTCGACCCGCAATCTGAACCGGTGTCCCGCCAGATGCGTCTTGGTCGTCACTTCCGATACGACCATGAAATGGATCGGCGTATCGCGCCTCAGCACGACAGCCGGAGGAATCGGTGCCGCGGCGCCCGCGGCGGGTTCCGCGGCCATCGGCTCGGCTGCGACCACCACCGTCGCCGGCGGCGCGTCGGCGGGCGCCGCCGGCGTCGCGGACACTAACCAGGCCGCGGCCATCGCCGCATGAATCGGAACCATGATATCCCCCTGCGTCCTCCGCAGCTTAGCCCATGAACCACGGGTTTTGCCAAGATAGAATCAGGTTGACCTGCGCCCGCCGCACCGCGAATTAAAACAAACATCCAAAGGGGGAGCAGACAATGAAACGAAGCAAGATTCTCGCGGCCGTGGCGATCGCGGTCGCGGCGGTTTCGACGCCCGCGTTGGCGAAGAAAAAGGACGCGACCCATGTCGTCGTCAACGAGGAAATGGGCGTTCCCGTTTTCCCTTATGACATCACCGACAAGCCGTACAGGATCGTCGGCGTGGTGACCGCGGGTGTCCGCAAGGCGACGATTTTCAGCAAGGAACCGTCCCAGCGGAAAATCTATAACGAGCTGTGGGAACGCGGCGAAAAGCTGGGCGCGGACGCCGTGATCGGCGCCAAATATGGCGACAGCCACGTCACCGCCATGAGCTGGGGCAGCACCAAGGCCGGTGGTGTCGCGATCAAGTTCCTGACCGCCGAGGAAATCGCCGCGGGTACGAAGGGCGACACGCTCGAAGGGTTCGATCCCGAAACGTGGACCGGCAAGAAGATGTAAGGTCCTCGCCGCGCTGTTCGCGGTGGCTGGCGAAACGAGGGAGCGGCGTTTGTCGCTCCCCTTTTTTTGGCGCCATATGGAGAGGGGGCGACGTCTTGACTCGCCTCGAATTCGCCGTGGCTCAATCGATGTCGAATAATCCGGCGAGCTGCTCGACCATCGTGCCGCCGAGCTGTTCTGCGTCCATGATGGTGACCGCGCGGCTATAGTATCGCGTCACGTCATGCCCGATGCCGATCGCGCACAGCTCGACCGGCGAGCGGGTCTCGATCCACTCGATCACCTGGCGCAAATGCTGATCCAGGTACGCGCCATGATTGACCGACAGCGTGCTGTCGTCGACCGGCGCGCCGTCCGAAATCACCATCAAAATGCGGCGTTCCTCGGGGCGGTTGACGATGCGGCTGTGCGCCCAGATCAGCGCCTCGCCGTCGATATTTTCCTTGAGCAGCCCCTCGCGCATCATCAGCCCGAGCGACTTGCGTGCGCGGCGATAGGGTTCGTCGGCGGGCTTGTAGATGATGTGACGCAAATCGTTGAGGCGGCCGGGGTGCGGCGGCCGGCCGGCGGCGAGCCAGTCCTCGCGGCTCTGTCCGCCCTTCCAGGTGCGCGTGGTGAAGCCCAGGATTTCGGTCTTGACGCCGCAACGTTCGAGCGTGCGCGCGAGGATGTCGGCGCTGATCGCGGCGATGCTGATCGGGCGGCCGCGCATCGAGCCGCTGTTGTCGATCAGCAAGGTGACGACGGTGTCGCGGAAGTCGGTGTCGCGTTCGATCTTGTAGGAGAGCGACTGGCCGGGCGAGACGATGACGCGCGCGAGCCGCGCGGCGTCGAGCTGGCCTTCCTCCTGGTCGAAATCCCAGGCGCGGTTCTGCTGCGCCATCAGGCGGCGCTGGAGCCGGTTGGCGAGCTTGGTCACCGCGCCCTGCAGATGCTGCATCTGTTGGTCGAGATAGGCACGCAGACGGGTCAGTTCGTCGGCGTCGCACAGGTCGGTCGCGGCGATGATCTCGTCATGCTTTTCAGTAAAGCGCAGATAGTTGAAATCCGGGACGTCGGTCGGCAGGCGGTTGGGACGCACCGGCAACATGCCCTCATCGCCTTCGCCGCCCATCTCGGGCTCGCCGTCGGCCTCCATCTCCTGCGCGTCGGGATCGCTGTCGCCGTCGTCGGCCTGGTCGCCCGCGGTCTCGGCGCGGGCATCGACCTGTTGTTCGCTGCTGCCGCCGTCTTCGCTGTCCTGCTCGTCCTGCGACTCTTCGGCTTCGCTCTGGTCCTCGTCGCCGCCATCCTCGGCGCCCTCGTCCATCGGCTCGTCGCCATAGATCAGGTCGAGGTGACGCAGCGCGAGCTTCGCTGTTTCCGCGAACGCGACCTGATCGTCGATCTGCATCGCCAGCGCGTCGATGTCGCCGCCGGCCTGCTTGGCGATCCAGTCGCTGATCAGGCCGAGTCCGGTTTCGGTGCCCTGCGGCGGCGCTTCGCCGGTCAGCGCCTGACGCAGCATCAGTTCGAGCGCCGAGGATACCGGCACGTCGTCGCGGCTCTGCGCACGGGCGATCGGGTCGCTGCGCATCCGCATCGCGAGGCTCGCCGACAGGTTCGCGCGCATCCCGTCCATGTGCCGCGCACCGAGTGCCTCGATGCGCGCGCGCTCCATCGCGTCGAAGGCGGCGGCGGCGAGCGGTTCGGCGGGACGCGCGGCGGCGTGCAGCTTTTCGCTATGGTGCTTCATCCGCAGCGCATAACCGTCGGCGAATCCGCGCGCTTCGGCGACCTGGTCGGCGGGCAGGGTGCGCGACGGCGTGGGGACCTTGATCGTCTTGCCGATCTGCGCCGGGGCGTCGGCGGTGAACCCGACCTCGACCTCGGCATCGCGCGTCACCGCGCGCGCGACGCTCGACAGCGCGGCCTTGAAATCGTCGAGGGGAGAGGAGGCGGTCATGGTGACTCGGCTCTAACCAGCTTTTGCCATCGAAGGAAGATGGCGCGGTGGCAATTCCCGCACGTCACCCCGGACTCGATCCGGGACCCGCCTGTCTTGAAGAAAAAGGCGGGTCCCGGGTCAAGCACGGGATGACGGAGGTATAGCGATGCTTGCTTGACGCTCGCCGGGCGCGGGCGCATCCGCCGGGCATGACCTCTCCCATGAAAAAGCCTTGGATCGTCATTCTCTGCGCGGCGTTCATCGTCACGCTGGCGATGGGCGTGCGTCAGAGCTTTGGCCTCTTCCTGCCGCAGATGAGCGTCGACATCGGGATCAGCCGGTCGGACTTCGGGCTGGCGATGGCGCTGCAGAATCTGCTGTTCGGGCTGGTCCAGCCCTTCGTCGGCGCGCTCGCCGACAAACATGGCGCGGGGCGGGTCGTGCTCGGCGGCGCGCTGCTCTATGCGCTCGGGCTGATCGGTGCGGCGTTCGCGACCGACGCGATCGGGCTGCATATCAGCTTCGGCCTGCTGATCGGCATGGCGCAGTCGGCGACCACCTTTGTCGTTGTGCTCGGCGCCGTCGGCCGCGTCGTCAGCCCTGAAAAGCGCAGCAGCGCCTTCGGCATCGTCACCGCGGGCGGCTCGCTCGGGCAGTTCCTCGTCGTGCCGCTCGCGTCGATGCTCCTGCGCGATATCGGCTATCACGAAACGCTGTGGATCATGGCGGGTCTCGTCGCGCTATGCGGCCTGCTGGCGATCGGGGTGGCGGGACGGACCAACGGCGGTTCGGACCTCATGGTGGAGGTCGAGCAGAGCGCGCGCGAGGCGCTGCGCGAAGCGGCGGTCCACCGCGGCTTCTGGCTGCTCAACGCCGGCTTCTTCGTCTGCGGTTTCCACATCGCCTTCATCGCGACGCACCTGCCGGCCTATCTCGACGACAAGGGGCTCGGCATCGAAATCGGGGCGCAGGTCCTCGCGCTCGTCGGGCTGTTCAACATCCTCGGTTCCTATGTGTTCGGCCGCGCGGGCGATGTGCTGCGCCAGAAATATGTCCTGTCGGGGCTGTATGTCGCGCGCTCGGCGGTGATCGCGCTCTTCCTCTTCCTGCCGCTGACCCACGCCAGCGCGCTGGCCTTCGCGGGCGCGATGGGGTTCCTGTGGCTCGGCACCGTGCCGCTGACCAGCGGCATCGTCGGGCGCGTCTTCGGCATCCGCTATCTCTCGATGCTCTATGGCATCGTCTTCCTCAGCCACCAACTCGGCAGCTTCTTTGGCGCCTACACCGCCGGGCTGATCTTCGACGCCACCGGCAGCTATAATATCGCGTGGGGTTTCTCGATCGCGCTCGGGCTGTTCGCGGGGCTCGTCCATCTGCCGATCGCCGACGGACCGGTCAAACGGTTGCAACCGGCATGAAGCTCCAGCGCCAGGATGGAATCGCGCTCGCGATTTTCCTGGTGGTCGCGGTCGGCGGGCTGTGGCTGTGGACGGGCGAGGGGCCGGTGGTCTGGCTCAGCAATGTCGCGATCATGTGCGGCTTCGGTTAGAAGATCCAGTTGCAGACCGCCTGATCCTGCTCGATCGGCATCGCGGGATCGGGCATCAGCCGGAACACATGCGCGAACTGGGTTGTCGTCCGCTCGGGCCGCGTCCGCTTGCCCGCGACGACGTCGACGAAATCGCGGCAGACCACCGAACTGCGCAGGAAATTGCTGTGCCCCGTCGCGCCGCGCGAC